>JBKPML010000147.1:0-23704 GCA_046732135.1 Actinomycetota bacterium | reverse complement strand
GTCCATCGCCCTACCGTACCTAATTTGTGCGACGAGCACACATCACCCAAGAAATAGCTCAAAGCCGCGCTGCGAGCGTCGGGAATCGCGCGCCGCCGTGCTGAGAAGGAGCGAGCAGACCGCTTTCATCCGCGAGCGACGACGAAGTAGGCGGCATCAAGGCGCGATGCGCGAGCAGCGCAAAAACCCGCGCTGCGAGCGTCGGGAATCGCGCGCCGCCGTGCTGAGAAGGAGCGAGCAGACCGCTTTCATCTGCGAGCGACGACGAAGTAGGCGGCATCAAGGCGCGATGCGCGAGCAGCGCAAAAACCCGCGCTGCGAGCGTCGGGAATCGCGCGCCGCCGTGCTGAGAAGGAGCGAGCAGACGAGCAGTGCAGAAGTCAGCCGAAGAAGATCCGGCCGTTGACCTGTCGGAGAATTAGGACGATGATCACCAACCCGATGAAGGCCAGATCGAGCATCATGTTGCCGATCCGCACCGGCCGCAGAACTTTGCGTAGCAGCCGCAGGGGCGGGTCCGTAACGGAATAGATGATTTCGGCAACGACCAATATCGGCCCACGAGGTTGCCAGTCACGGACAAGCACCGGAACCCAGGAGAGGATCATTCGGGCGAACAAGAGGAGCAGGAATACCCACAGCACCCAGTCGATGATGCCGCCGACGATGAACATTCCGAGCTGTCCTGTCTAGTTGCGGGAAACGGTCACCGTCAAGCCTAGGCGACAGCACACAACAGCGATCCCGCTATGACGTCAACTTTGATTGAAGAAGCCGCCGGCCAGACGCTCCTTGTCCTCTGCGGCGACCTTGACGTTCATCGGGGACAACAGGAAGACCTTGCTGGTGACCCGCTCGATCGTGCCATGCAGGCCGAAGATCAACCCGGCCGAGAAATCGACGAGCCGCTTGGCGTCAGCGTCTTCCATCTCGGACAAGTTCATGATGACCGGCGTTCCGTCCCGGAAGTGTTCGCCGATCGTACGGGCGTCGTTATATGTGCGGGGATGAATCGTGGCGATGCGGGACACGTCGGCCGTCCGGGGCTCTGATGCGGATGAGTGTGCGCCTGTCGGGCGCTTGGTCTCGAGCGGCGTGACGCTTGCCGGTTGCCTCTGCGGCGACTCCATCATTTCGTCACGGTTGAATCCCTCGGTGAGCTCTTGGGCGTCATCGGGGTCGTCATAATCGGCGTACCGGTCGTCGGTGACCAAGCCCAGCCAAGCCGCCGCTCGCTTCAGTTTCTCCGCCATCGCATAGCCCCATCGTCGAATCCGCGCGCTTGCGCTGACACTACAGTCGGAATCTCCTGAGCTTGATTACCGAGCGGCCGACACGCTGGAACTCCGCTGGGCCGGCCGCTACTTCAGGAAGTCTGGAATATCAAGGTCGTCGTCGACCTTGGGCGGTGCCGATCGCAGCGGCGTTGGGGTAGCCGGGGTCTCAGGCCGTGGGGCGCCAGACGAGGCATTCGTCGAACTGCTGCCGGATGAGGCCGGGGGGCTGCTGGCAGGGCTCGGGCTGGTTGCCGCCGAGACGAGCTGGCGTTCCCCGTTGATCGAAGGCGCGGCAGGTGCCGCATCGGCGGCTGAATGACTGCGTTGCGAGGTTCCTCGTATCTCGACCTGCCGGCTCATGGCCGGCTGCCGCCTCGGCGGCTGGCCACCTTCGAAACCTGCTGCTATGACGGTGACCCGAACTTCGTCGCCGAGCGCGTCGTCGATAACTGTTCCGAAGATGATGTTGGCATCCTCATGAGCAGCGCCCTGAATGAGATCCGCGGCCGCTGACACCTCGAACAACCCCAGGTCCGAGCCACCGGCGATGGAGAGCAGGACGCCGTGAGCACCATCAATGCTGGCTTCCAGTAACGGCGACGAGACAGCTTCCTCGGCGGCGGCGCGAGCCCGGTCCTCCCCGCGCGCTGAACCGATTCCCATCAAAGCCGACCCGGCGTTCGACATCACGGCCTTGACATCCGCGAAGTCGAGATTGATCAGTCCGGGCGTGGTGATCAGATCGGTGATGCCCGAGACGCCCTGCATCAGCACCTGGTCTGCCTGCTTGAAAGCGTCCAGGATCGCGATCTGGTGGTCGATCATCTGCAGCAGCTTGTCGTTCGGGATGACGATCAGCGTGTCAACCTCTTCGCGGAGGTTCGTGATGCCCTGTTCCGCTTGAATCGACCGCCGCCGGCCTTCAAAGGTAAACGGTCGAGTCACCACACCGATCGTGAGTGCTCCGAGCGCCCGCGCCACCCTGGCAACGACCGGCGCGCCCCCGGTGCCCGTGCCACCACCCTCACCTGCCGTGACGAAGACCATGTCTGCGCCCTTCAGGGCGTCTTCAATGTCTTGAGCGTGGTCCTCGGCAGCTTGCCGACCCTTGTCGGGATCGGCGCCGGCGCCCAGCCCTCGGGTAAGGTCACGGCCGATGTCGAGCTTGACGTCGGCGTCGCTCATCAGCAAGGCCTGGGCATCGGTGTTCACCGCGATGAACTCGACGCCTCGCAGTCCGGCTTCGATCATCCGGTTGACTGCGTTGACGCCGCCACCGCCGACCCCGACGACCTTGATGATCGCCAGATAGTTCTGAGATGCAGAGACCACTTTCGCCTCTTCCTTCCGTACCGACAGGGTGGATATTTCGTGCGAAGTCTCAACCTCTAGTCAACAGATATGCGGCTATCAATTTTCTGCGACCCCGCGGCGTTGTCGTCACGTTATGAGAAGCGTTCTGCGCAGTCCAGGGTCACCAACAGGACACGCCTAAACCCACGGAAAACCGCCATTTCTCTGCAGGTCAGCCTCACCTTGAGAGCGTGATCAACTGCCAGTTGAGGGTTGGGAGCTTAGCGGATCGCGGGGTTGTGTGGTGAAGACACATCGATCATGGACGGCTTGCGCTTCAGCAGGGCAAGAACCAGCTGAGACTTCAGCGCAGAATCCGCATCGGTACCCCAATTGATTTCCACATCCTTGGCAAGCACCGTCACGTTGTTTCGCGATGTCGCCCGCAGTCGCACCACCTGTCGCCGAAGGTCGGGCGGCATGGCGGCAACAATCGCGCCCGCGTCGGAAAGGAGCTGCGCCTGGTTTGGATCGATATCGGCCTGTACAACTCCGTCCGGCATCGTCGGTCGTGTCTCGAACGCCACACCTTGGTCGTCGACTAGTACGAAGCCTTCTGGTTGCCGCACTCCGAGCAGTGGCCGCCGTTCGACGACGCTGATCTCGATCGTGTTCGGCCACCGCCGACTGACCACGGCTGATTTGATCTTGGGCAGCGCACTGACCCGAGTGGCAATCGCCGGCAAATCCTGCCGGGCCAGGGGGAGTCCCATTGGTACCGCGGCTGCCTGCTGAATCGTTGACCCATTAACACGATCGAGCCCGTTCATCGTGACCTGTCTGGCGGCGAGGACTTGAGAGAATCCGATCAGCCAGCCGGCTCCAGCCACGATCAGGCTCAACACCACCAGGACTCCGAGAAAGCGCCGGAACCGGCGGCTGCGCCGCCGGTGTCCCCGCGAGCGGCGGCTGGGCCTGGAGCGATTCTGATGACCCGATGGCGCCGGGGAGCTGGGCCGTTTAGTGGCGCGATAGCTCGCGGTTGTCGTCACCGCACTGCTCCGCCGGCCGCTGCATACTTTTGCTCCAGCGCGGCGACTATCTTCGGCGCCACCTTGGTGACATCTCCGCACCCGACAGTGATCACTAGATCTCCCGGCTGAGCAATGCTGGCCACCTTCGGCGCGGCCTCATCCCAGACCGGCTCGTAGGTCACCACGGCCGTATCGGGTCTCACCGCGTCGGCCACCATCCGACCGTCGACTCCGGCGATCGGATCCTCCCGATCACCGCAGACATCCATCACGATTGCCTGGTCGGCTTGCTCGAGAGCCCGGGCGAGTTCGAGCCAGAAGTCACGAGTACGGGTGTAGAGGTGCGGCTGGAAGCACACCACGACCCGGCCATCCCCGACACTTGTCCGAGCTGCCGCCAAGGTGTTTGCGACCTCGGTCGGGTGGTGCGCGTAGTCGTCGTAGACCCGGATGCCGTCCACCCTCCCGATCAGCTGGAACCGGCGGTACGTACCGCTGTAACTGGACAGCTGGGTGCGGATCACCTCGTCGGGCACATCAAACCACCGAGCCACTGCATATGCCGCGGCAGCGTTTCGCATGTTGTAATCCCCAGGCACCGACAGCGTGACCGGCCCACCCGCTTCACCTGTGCGAAGTTCGAAGCTCGACCCAGTCCCGGCGAAAACCGCGTTCAACAGGTGTACATCGGCTGCATCACTTTGACCGAAGGTGACGATCTCTACGGATACCTCGCCGGCGGCCACCTTTTGCCGCAGCCGAGCGGTCAACGCAAGCGCACCAGGATCGTCGGCGCTGATCACTACCAGCCGAGCGGCCTTGCCCGTGGCGAAGTCGCGAAAACCGTCCGCATAGTTCTCCGCCGTTCCCCAGTTAGTGAGGTGATCAGGATCGATATTGGTCACCACCACGACTTCGGCCGGATACTGCAGGAACGATCCGTCGCTCTCGTCGGCCTCGATCACCATCACCTCGCCACCGCCGAGATGCCCGCCGGTCTTGGTCCCGGTTGGCGTGCCGCCGATCACGAAAGACGGATCCAGCCCAGCACCGGTGAAAACATGAGCGATCATCGCCGTCGTCGTGGTCTTGCCATGGGTACCGGCGACCGCGATGCCACGCCGCCCCAGCATCAGCGACCCCAGTGCGGCGCTGCGGTGCAGCACCAGAAGCCCGCGCCGCCTCGCCTCGACCAGCTCCGGATTGTCATCTCGGATGGCAGAGGACGCGACGACCGTACGGGCGTCCCCGAGTTGATCGGCCGCGTGGCCTACGTAGACGCGCGCGCCCGCTGCCTCGAGCGCGCGCAGATAGGCCGAATCTTGTCGGTCGCTGCCGCTGACTGGAACACCCAACTGCAGGAAGGCAGTGGCAATGCCGTTCATTCCTGACCCGCCGATGGCGATGAAGTGCACCGGCCCGAGATCGCTGGGGTCGGGCAGCTCGATCGTCTCGACCAACGCCATCAGGCCGCCACCTCCAGCACGCGCTCGGCGAGAACGCTTGCCGCGTCAACCTTCGCAACGCCGCGCAACGTTGCTGACATTCCGTCCAGCCTGTTCCGGTCCAGCATCACGTCCGGGACATGCTCGGTGACCCAATCGGCAGTGCAGGCATCGTCGGAAAGCAGGATTGCGCCGCCGGCGTCAACGATGGCTCGGGCGTTACGAGCCTGCTCGCCGTTACCGTGGGGATACGGCACGAAGATAGCCGGCAGTCCGATCGCCGCCGTCTCCAGCACGGTGCTTGCCCCGCATCGGCCAAGCATCAGATCAGCGGCAGCGTAAGCCTGCTCCATGTTTTCTACATACGCCACCGGAGAGTAGCGGGCACCGGTCTGAGCATCCGCCGATGGGAAAGTCTGATCGCTCAGATTCTTAGGTCCGAGTACATGCAGGACCTGAATGCCGGACGCCAGCAAGCGATCCCGAGCACCCGTCACGGCCTCGTTGATGCTCAGCGCTCCCTGAGATCCCCCGCTGACCAAAAGCACCGGAAGATCTTCGCGCAGGAAAAAGCGTTTCCGCGCAGCGTGTCGCAGCCCCGAGCGGTCCAACTCGGTGATTGCACGGCGCAGCGGCAGCCCGATGTAGCAGGCGTGCGGAAGCGGGGTGTTCGGAAACGACGTGAATACGTGGCGGGTCAAGCGTGCGGCCAGTCGATTGGCAAGGCCGGGCAGCGCATTCTGCTCATGCAGGACGATAGGAATCCGCAGCCGCCCAGCAGCCAGATAGACCGGCGCCGAGACGTACCCGCCGAAACCTAGGACCAGATTGGCTTGGGTGCGCCGAAGCACGGCCACCGCTGCTGAAACCGCCCGCCACAATCGGGGACCGATTAGGGCGAGATCCAGATTCGGCCGACGCGGAACTGGAACGGGCGGAATCAGTTCCAGCGGTAGACCGGCGGCCGGAATGACCCGGGTCTCCAGGCCACGGGCGGTACCGACAGCGGTCAGCCGAGTGCTTGGCCGCAACCGCTGGATTTCGACGGCAGTTGCAATCAACGGTGAAGTATGACCGGCCGAGCCGCCCCCGGCCAGCACGACCGAAATGCTGGGAATCGCCGTTGACTTGATCTCGCTGTTGGCCATCAGCTTCCCGACGTTCGTGAGCCCACGACGGTTGTCATCCGCGGCCGGGGCTTCGCCAGGCGCCTTTCCAGCAGGCTTCGGGCCGCCGGCTCGCGCCGGGCGCAGGACAGCAACACCCCAATGGCGAGCAGGTTCGCTATCAGCGCCGAGCCCCCGTACGAGAGCAGCGGCAGCGGCACGCCGGCGATGGGAATCATCCGCAGCACGACAGCCAGATTGATCAGCGACTGGAAGATGAACCAGACCGTAACTCCCCCGGCGGCGTAGCGACTGAAGTGGTCATCGCAACGGCTGGCGACTCGCAGCCCGGCGTAGCCCAGCACACCGAAGAGGGTGAGCACGATCAGGCTCCCGAACAGCCCAAGCTCTTCGCCCATTACGGCGAAGATGAAGTCGGTGTGTGCCTCTGGCAGCCCGCCCCACTTCTGCCGACTGGCGCCAAGGCCAACCCCCCACCAGCCGCCGGAGGCAATCGCGTACATGCCCGCGTTGGCCTGGTCGTTGGCTCCGTTGAGGTGAGCAGACGGATCCAGGAATGCGGTCAGCCGGCGCATCCGCACCGTGCTGCTGACGAACAGCGCGATCACCCCCGCCATGCCGGCGGCACCGAGCGCGGCTAGTACCCGCAGCGGTGCGCCGACGATCCAGAGAACCCCGGCAGCGATCGCGGCCATCACTACTGCAGTCCCGGCGTCGCCCTGGAAGACGACGAGCAAGATCAGGATCCCGGAAACCGGCAGGAAAGGGATGAGCAGGTGCTTCGGTTGGTCCAGCAGACTCTGTTTGCGGGCCAGCAGGTCGGCGCCCCAGATGATCATGGTCAGCTTGGCGAATTCGGACGGCTGGATGGCGTACGAATCCGAGCCGAAGTAGAGCCAATTGCGGTTGCCCGCCACTTCGATGCCGAGCGGCGTATAGGTCAAGATCAATAAGATGAGCGCAACGGCAACTCCGAACCAGCCCAGAACCCGTAAGGTGCTCTGGGACAGCTTCATGATCACAAGCGCACCGACCACTCCGACGACCAGAAAGATCGTCTGCCGTTTGATGAAAAAGTACGAGTCCCGGTGAGTGACGTAAGCGTTCACGCTGGACGCCGATAACACCATCAGCAGACCGAGCGCTAATAGGATGGCTGAGGAGCCGAGCACCAGGTGGTAGCTGGTCAGCGGCCGGTCGAGCACCGTACGAAGCCAGATCACTGCCGAGGATCGAGACCGGGCGTCCGGGTTCTGTTCACCCAATCTGGATTGGGTCAGCGTGGCCACCCGGCCTACTCCTTCGCTTCGCCGGCCAAGCCTGGAGCACCGGAGCTAGAGATCAGTTCGTGCACGGCTGCCGTGAAGGCCTCCCCGCGCGCGGCGTAGTCGGTGTACATGTCCTTGCTGGCACATCCGGGGGCAAGCAACACAACGTCACCGGAGCGCGCCAGCGACGCCGCAGCATGCACGGCCTGTGCCATGGCTCTAGTGTCGGTGACCTCGATCCGAATCACCGGCACGTGAGGCGCGTGTCGGGAGAGGGCGTCGGCCACGACCTCCTTGTCCAGGCCGAGCAGCACGGCACCGCGCAACTTGCTGCGGTGCTCGATGATCAACTCGTCGAAGGAGGTGCCCTTGGCCTGCCCACCAGCAAGCCAGACGATCTGCGATGAGCCGGACTTGCCGGCTGGGTCCTCAGCGAATGTTCGCAGCGCCGCATCCGCGGCGTGCGGGTTCGTCGCCTTTGAGTCGTCGACCCAGCGGATGCCTGCATGATCGGCAACAGTTTCGATCTTGTGGGAGCCCACCCGAAAGCGTCGTAGTCCGTCCCGCACGGCGGTCGCCGGAACTCCGAAGGATCTGGCCAAGGCCGCCGCAGCCAGTGCGTTGGCGACATTGTGCGGCGCGGACGGGATGACATCGGTGATCTTCGCCAGCTCCAACGCAAAGTCCTTGCGCTGCTCAACGAAGGCTCGATCGACAAGCAGGTCGTCGACCACACCAAGCATCGACAGGTCCGGGATGCCCAGGGTGAAGCCGATCGCACGTGCCCCCTCGACCACGTCTGCCTCCTGCACCAATCGCTCCGTGGCCGGATCGGCAACGTTGTAGACGCAGCTCGCCTGAACACCCGCATAGATCTTAGCTTTGGCCGCACGGTAGGCGGCAAAGCTGCCGTGCCATTCCAGGTGATCGGGCTGAAGATTGAGCACAGCCGCCGAGTGCAGCGCCAGCGAACGAGACCAGTGCAGCTGGTGGCTGGACAATTCCACCGCGAGCACGTCATAGGGCTCCGGGTCCAGAACGATCTCCATGAGCGGTCGGCCGATGTTGCCCACGGCTGCTGTACGGAAGCCAGCGGCCGCGAGCATGGATTCGAGCATGGCGGTCGTCGTGGTCTTCCCGTTCGTGCCGGTGACGCCTAGCCAGGGAATGATCCGATTGGGCCGGCTCAGCCGCCAAGCCAGTTCCACCTCGCTCCAGATGGGTATCGTGCGCAGCCTGGCAGTGGCCAGTAGCGCGTGATCGGGGTGCCAGCCAGTGCTGATCACCAAGTCGGTATCGCCGGGCAGGGCATTCGTCGCTCCGGGGCCAAGCAGGACGGTTGCGCCGAGCACTTCCAGCAGGGTCGCCTTGTCAGCGTTGGCTGCGCTCTCCTGCTCGTCGACAACGGTCACCCGGGCTCCGAAGTGGAGGAGTCCGTCGGCTGCCGCAAAGCCGGAGACGCCAACCCCGGCAACCACCACATGCGCCTCGGGCCACGGCGAATCACCCTGTGCAGTGGGGAGCCATTCGAGTTTCATGCGCCTCTTCCACCGCCCCCGACGAGACGACTGCTTCGACTGTTCATGTGCCGGACACCCATTCTGCGTAGAAGATGCCAAGGCCACCGGCGACGAACAGGCCGGCGATGATCCAGAACCTCATCACGATGGTTACCTGGGCCCAGTTCAGCAATTCGAAGTGATGGTGGATGGGTGACATCTTGAACAGCCGACGACCCTTGGTTGCCTTGAAATACCCGACTTGCAGGATCACCGACATGACCTCGATCACCAGCAACCCGCCCAAGATCACCAGCAGTAGCTCCGTCCGGGTGAAGATCGCCATTGCCGCGAGCGCTCCACCCAGGGACAGCGACCCGGTGTCCCCCATGAAGATCTTGGCCGGCTCGGCGTTCCACCACAGAAAGCCGAAACAGGCGCCAGCGAGCGCGATGGCGACGACGGCGAGATCGTAAGGATCGCGAACTTCGTAGCACTTAGGGCCGGCCGACGCGGTGTAGGCGCAGGACTGGTTGTACTGCCAGATGTTGACCAGCGTGTAGGCACCGAAGATCATCACGCAGGCCCCTGAGGCAAGCCCGTCCAGCCCGTCGGTCAGATTCACTCCGTTGCTGGCAGCAGCAATCAACAGCATGACCCAGAGCACAACCAACACGATGGGCAGAGTTAGCCACTCGATGTCTCGCAGAAACGAGACCGCTGGCGACGCTGGCGTGATGCCACGCTCATCGGGGAGCTGCAGCGACAGCAGGGCGAACGTCACGGCGACGACGGACTGCCCCGCGATCTTCGCCTTGCTCCGCAAGCCGAGGGACCGCTGTTTGCTGATCTTGATGAAGTCGTCGAGGAATCCCACCACGCCGAGGCCGGTAAACAAGAAGAGCACCAGCACAGCGGAGGCGGACGGCGTCGTCCAGGTGATCAGATGGCTCGCGATGTAGGCGAACAGCACTGCTGCAATGATCACCAGCCCGCCCATCGTCGGGGTGCCGCGCTTGGTGTGGTGCGACGTCGGGCCGTCGTCGCGGATCAGCTGGCCGTAGCCCTTTTTGACAAGCACGCGGATTGCCAGCCGGGTGCCAAGCAGGGTGCCAAGTAGGGCGATACTGCCCGCCAAAACGATCGTCTTCACGCGCGATGCCGACTCAGGATCTGCTCGGCCACGGTGTCCAAGGCTAGGCCACGAGATGCCTTGATCAGCACGACGTCGGCTGGTGCGAGATCTCCCAGAATCACCTCGACGGCCGCCTTGTCGGGAGAAATGACGGCGCGATCGGCAGGCAGCCCCGCGTCGACGGCCGCGCCGGCGACAACTGCTGCGAACTCGCCGAGTGCGACTAAATGTGAGACCCCACGCTCCGCGACGTGCCGGCCAAGGGCGGCGTGCTCCGCTTCGGACGCGGCGCCGAGCTCGAGCATGTCACCCAAGATGGCCCAGGTCTGTCCACCGTCTCGTTCCCGAGCAAGCTCGGCAAGGGTGTCGATGGCTGCGCGCATGGAGTCGGGATTCGCGTTGTACGTGTCGTTGATCACCAGTACCCCGTCCGCCCGGGTGCTCAGCTCCATTCGCCAGCGCGATCGAGGCTGCGCATTCGACAGGGCAGTTCCGATCGCATCCAGCGGAACATCAACCGCGAGTGCTGCCGCAGCGGCGGCAACCGAGTTGGCTACGTGATGACGACCAGACAGCGAAAGTTGAACCTCAACTTGACAGTTGCGTTCGTGGGGTCCTACCCGACAGTTGAGAGTAAATCTGAACCGGCCCAAAGCATCGCCGACCAGGTCTGATGCCCAGACTGCAGAATTCCAGGCCGGTTCGGTCGCAATGCCAACCGCCATGACTCTTGCTGAAGTTCGCTCCCGCATGGCCCAGACCAGTGGGTCGTCGGCGTTGAGCACGGCTACCCCGTTCTCAGCAAGCGCCTCGACGAGCTCACCCTTGGCCTGGGCGATAGCGGCTCGACCGCCAAACTCTCCGACATGGGCGACACCGACATTGAGGACCATCGAGACGTCCGGTGGCGCAACCCGGCAGAGGTAGGCGATATGGCCGATGCCCCGAGCCCCCATCTCGAGCACGAGAAAACGAGTGTCGGACTTGATCCGGGCAACGGTCAGCGGCACGCCGAGCTCGTTGTTCAGGTTGCCCAGCGGGGAGATTGTCGCGCCTTGCGGCTCTAGGACTTGAGCCAGCAGGTCTTTGGTGGAGGTCTTGCCCTGCGAGCCGGTCACGGCCAGCACCCGCATCCCTTGGGCATGGCCGCGGTCAACCTGGTCGCGAGCGAGCGCGCCGAACGCCTCCAACGGATCGGGTACCACCAGGCTGAGTCCGTCGTCCAACGGGCGCGCGACGACGACCGCGACTACTCCCCTGTCGCGTGCCACTGGAACAAAGTTGTGGCCGTCGGTCCGCTCCCCACGGAGCGCAATGAACAATGCCCCGGGTTTGGCCGACCTGGAGTCCGTGACCAGCGAGGTGATCAGGCTGCGAGCATCTCCGATCCCGACCATCGCCACACCAAGGACATCTGCCGCTTCCTCGACGGTGATCGGGATCATGCGGTTCCCCCGTCGAGTTGATGTGCCCACTCCTCCACCACCACCGACGCATCGTCGAAGGGCATCACCCGGCCGCCGATCTCCTGGCCGGCTTCGTGACCCTTGCCCAACACCGCAATGGCGTCACCCGGCTTTGCCAATTCGAGTGCCCGGCGGATCGCAGTACGCCGATCGCCGCCGTCGATCAGCTCTACAGTCAGGTGGTCAGCCCGACGTGCAGCCTCGGCCCCGGCCATCACTTGCGCGCGAATGGCGGCGGGCAGCTCACTCCGTGGATTGTCATCGGTGACGATTACGACATCAGCGCCGGCCGCGGCCGCGGCGCCCATCGGACCCCGCTTATCGGGATCCCGATCTCCACCACAGCCAAGGACGACGATGCGCCGCCGCGGCCCCAGAGCGGCCAGCGCAGCAGCTACGGCCTGTGGTGTGTGAGCGAAGTCGACAAAAACCGGCGGACCCTGCCGATCCAGATCGACCCGTTGCATCCTGCCGGGTACTTGGGCGTGGGCGAGCCCCTGGGCGGCACGCTGCGCATCGATACCGGCTGCATCGAGCATGGCGAGGCAGGTCAGTGCATTGCGTACGTTGAACTCGCCCGGTAGACCCAGCACGAATTCGACAGGCTCGCCGTTCAACTGGGCAACCACCCGGATGCGACTGTCCGGCTCAACTTGCATGGACGATGCCGAGCAGTCGGCGGCCGGGCTGTCGAGGCTGACAGTCGTGATATCGACGGCTCCGCGAATCCGATCGGCTAGCTGCCAACCGCGAGGGTCATCGATGTTGATCACCGCATGCCGGGTTCGTTCCGGCGTGAAGAGGGACGCCTTGGCCTCGAAATAAGACTCCTCGTCCCCGTGGAAATCCAGATGGTCGCGACCGAAGTTCGTGAAGGCGGCAACGTCGAACCGGATGGCATCTGCGCGGCCGAGCGCTAGGGCGTGCGAGGACACTTCCATGGCCACCGAGTCCGCACCGGCGTCCAACAGATACGCAAGCAACGCCTGCAGCTCCGGCGACTCGGGCGTCGTGACGGTATTGCGGACAGCGGCCAACGGCTGACCGTTCAGTAGATAGCCGACCGTGCCGACAATGCCGACCCGGTGACCCGCCGCCCGAAGGGCCGCGTCCAGCAAGAAGGTGGTCGTCGTCTTGCCGTTGGTCCCGGTTACCGCCAGCATCCGGAGCGACGAGGCCGGGCAGCCATAGATGCGCGCGGCAAGGCTCGCCATTGCCCGCCTCGGATCGGCCACCGTGAGGATGGGAACCTGGGCGGTGCCGATCGCTCGACTGCCGGCCTCATCGGTCAGGATCGCCGCCGCCCCGGCTGCCACGGCATCAGCCGCGAACGATGCGCCATGACGCTGAGCACCGGGCAGGGCAACATACAAATCGGCCGGCTCGACCAGTCGGGAGTCGGCGGTGATACCGCGAACCTGCACATCCGGATTGCTGTCGAAAAGCTCGGCCAGCGAGACGTGCCGCCGCGACTGCGGGCGGAGAACCGACGCGCCCGCCCCCGAAGATCCGTGCTTTTCGGACACGATCCTGACGCTATCGGCTTACCACTCGGTGGGACGGGGCTTGGACTTCTTTGCGTCAGGCGCGATCGAATAGCGCGGCAGCGCAAACTCCATGATGTCGTGATAGGCGGGCGCCGCAACGGTGGAGCCGGTGTCGCCGTTGCGCGGATTGCTGAGCACGACGTAAGTCAGCAGCTGCGGATCGTTCAACGGTGCAAAGCCAACGAACGAGGTGACATAACCCCGATAGCACCGGCAGGTGGGATCGGCGCGTTGGGCGGTACCGGTCTTGCCGCCACTTTGATACGCATCCAGCTTGAGACTGATCTGTCCGTTCGGGCTTTCGACGACAGCTTGCATGAGATCTCGAAGTTCTGCCGATGCCGGCTCAGAAATGATCTGCGACGGCTGGCCTTTGCTGATCGGAACCGGCTTTCCAGCAGAATCGGTGACGCTCTTGATCAGCGTAGGTGGGTTGTAGATGCCGGAATTCACCAATCCGGCGACGGCCGCCGCCTCCTGTATTCCGGTCACTGCTAGCGCCTGCCCGAAGGCGATCTGATCGCGCTGGATGTCGGACAGGTCCGCGCCCGGGAGGATGCCGGCGGATTCCCCGGGCAGCTCGATCCCAGTTCGTGATCCCAGGCCAAAGCTGCGCAGATAGTCGTACAGCCGGCGTTTGTCCAGTTGCCTGGCCAGCAGTGCCGTTCCGATGTTCGAGGACTCCGCAATGACTCCTCGCATCAGATAGTGCAGTTCACCGTGCGGAAAATGATCTTTGATAGATAACGGCCCCGACTTCAGCCGGTACGGAATCGTGACCCGCGTCTCCGGTGTTGCAGTACCCGAGTCGAGTAGTGCGGCAGAGGTCAGCACCTTCTCGACGCTGCCCGGCTCGTACGGCGCTGCGATGGCCCGGTTGCCACGGTTTTCCCTTGCCGAAGCGCCGGGATTGGCGGGATCAACCGTCGGGGCGTTCGCCATGGCCAAGACCTCTCCGGTCTTGACGTTCATCGTGATGGCGAAGCCCCAATCTGCCTGCATCCGCTGGACCTGAATTTCTAGCCGCCGCTCGGCAACCCACTGCAATTCCGAGTCGATAGTCAGTTGCACGTCGAGCCCGTCCTTTGCCGGCACGACGCTGCTGCTGCCAAGTGGGATTCGACTGCCATTTGGCGCGGTCTCGTAAATTTCCTTGCCCTCAGTCCCTGCGAGCTCACGGTTCATGGACCGCTCAACGCCAGCCTGTCCCTTGCCGTCGGCACCGACGAAGCCGATCACCGATGATCCGACAGATCCGGCGGGATAGCTGCGAATCGGATCCGGTTCTCTAAAAACACCACGGATCTTGCGGCTGGACAGCTCCGCCGCGATTCTGGTGTAGGTCTGTGCCGGCACTTTCTTCTTCAGGTAGACGAAGTGGGTGTTGGGCTTGGTCAAGAGGGCGGTCAATTCGCTCTGGTACATCGAGAGTGGTCCGGCCAGGATGCCGGCGATCTCCGTAGCCTTGGCACTGGTCAGCGTTGGATCCGCGGTGACCGCAACCGCCGGTTGGGTAGCGGCGAGGACCACACCGTTACGGTCGGTGATATCACCGCGCGCGGGCAGCAGCGGCAGTTTCGTGGTCAGCTGGTCGGCGGTCAGCGCGGCGTAGGCAGAGGAGTCGAATCCCTGTAGCTGTAGCAGACGGCCGGCGCACAGCGAGAGGGAGATGGCGAGCACCAACAAGACGGCATGCAACCGCGCTGGAATGCTGCCGAGTGGGATGCGCAGAACTCGCTTTCGGATGGTTCTTCGCCGCTCGGCGGGACTGCGCCGAACGGCTGGCGGACGAACGCCTGCTCCTGGCTGGGGTCGCTCCCGCCATTCCGTCGGCATCTAGTTGCGCCCTTGGGCATCCGCCTGGTCCTGCGCAGATGCTCGCCTCTTTGCCTCCGCTGCCGCCTGCCTGGTGGCCAGTTCGGCGGGCGACCGCACAATGAGATCAGGCACCTCATTCCCGTTTACTCGCTCTGGCTTGCCGATGATCTTGCCGCCCGGAATGACCAGAAACGCCGGAGCCGGATTTGGCCGCATCCCGAGAGCCGACGCCTGGCGAGCTAGCTCCGACGGTGTGCTGAGCTGCTCAATCTGCTGCTGCAATGTCGCCTGCTCGTAGGCCAGTACGGTGGCCTCGCGCTTCAACGCCCTGTACTGGAAGGCCTGGTTCTGCAACGTCGTATTCAACATCAGCAGCCCGGCCATGCCGAGGCCGAACACCGCCATCAGCACCACGACGAACGGAAAGCCGGCAAGCCTGGTCGGCACGCCTGGCACAGCCCTCAGCGAACGACTGCGTTCGGCGTCCTGGATATCGTGGTTCCGATCGGATCCGAGTGGCGCCCAGAGCGCGCTCATGCGATCGCACCATGTCGCTCGGGTCCGGCGATCCGTACGGCTGCCCGCAACCGCGCCGACGCCGACCTGGGGTTGGCTGCTACTTCCGAAGGGGACGGACGCACGGCACCTTTAGTCAGCAGCCGAAGCTGCGGCCGAAGGTTCTCCGGCACCACCGGAAGGTCCGGGGGCGCCTGATCATGCGCCGCCGCCCGCAGCACCTGCTTGACCAGCCGATCCTCTAGCGAGTGATAGGCCAGCACGACGATCCGTCCACCGAGCGAGAGCGCGGCAACCGCCCGAGGCAGCGCAGAGTTCAGGGAGGTCAGCTCATCATTGACTTCGATGCGCAGAGCCTGGAAGGTCTGCTTGGCGGGATGGCCACGCCGCTTCCGCGCAGCCATCGGCACCGCGGCATGGATCAATTCGACCAACCGCGCGGAAGTGTCGAAGGGCGCCTGCGAGCGAGCGCTGACTATTCGCTTGGCGATCTGATTTGCGAAGCGCTCCTCGCCATATCGCCGCAAGATCGAGGCAAGCTCCGGAGCACTGTAGGTGTTCAAGATATCGGCGGCGGTCGGTCCGGATCCGCCCATCCGCATGTCCAGGGGCGCATCGACCGAATAGGCAAAGCCGCGCTCCACATCATCGACCTGCAGCGATGACAGTCCAAGATCGAGAAGTATGCCCTGCACACTGTGCAGCTTCAGCCGGCCGAGCACCGTTGGCAGCTCGTCGTAATTCGACTCGACAAGCGTGACCCGGTCGGCGAACTGCGCAAGTCGATCCCGGGCAATGGCAAGGGCTTGGGGGTCACGGTCCATGCCGATCAGGGACGCTTGCGGGCAGGCCCGAAGCAGCGCCTCGGCATGACCGCCCAGACCTATGGTGCAGTCCACAAGGACGGAGGTGCCGTCCGGCCCCGGCGCCGCCTGCAGCGCGGGCGACAGCAACGCGACGACCTCCGACAACATCACTGGCAGATGGCGAAAGGGTGCATCGGTCATCCCAACCACCTCTCCAGCATCCAAAGCACTGCGGTGGTCACGACCGAAGAGGCCAGAGAGAAGGCGGCTGCAGAGATGCTGTCACGGGCATCATGGCGGATACGACGTACACCCAGCGGCGGGCTCGGCCCTGCTGACGCCATCTCGACCCAATCTCCTAGGTGACTCGTGTCCTGGGGTTTCAACCCGAGATCCGCGGGGAGGCCTACCTGGCGCCGGGGAAGTTGCGTCAGGGAGTTCGAACCTGCGGGTTGAAGCCTCAGGACACGAGTCCGTCGTACGTTGTGTGCTCGGCGCTCCGGTCAACCTCCCGGAGGAACCGATTCGTTCAGTTCGGCAAACGCGGATTCCTTTTCGGCGGAGTAGTCCTGCCAGGCTTGCGCGTCCCAGACTTCGACCCGGTCGAGAGCGCCAACGACGACACAGTCCTTGTCCAGACCCGCATACGTCCGCAAGTGCGGCGGGATCGTAATGCGGCCCTGCTTGTCCGGAGTGTCGTCCGAGGCGCCAGACGCGAGCATGCGCTGGTAGTCACGGACTGGTTGGCTTGTTGAGGCGCCTCCTGCCCGCGAAGCCATCTCGTCGAACGTCTTCAGCGGCCAGATGGCCAGGCATCTCTCCTGAAACCGGCTGATCACTAGGCCGTCCTTTAGTTCGGCTCGAAACTTCGCCGGAAGAAACAGTCGACCTTTCTCGTCGAGCTTCGGAGTATGCGTGCCGAGGAAATACATCGGCCGCGCCCTCCTCGCTCTTGGATCAGCCTCAGCTCTCCACTTCGCGCCACTGTACTCCACTTTTCCCCACGCAGCCTCGCATTTGTCTAGAAAGCTGAGCAACGGCGTGTTTGGGAGGCCGAGACTGTGCTCGCCTCGGCCAAGTAGGGTGAAAGAGGTCTGCCACACGGAGGTCCGGTTGAGTCTGAGCTACGACAAGGTGACAGCACCCACACCCGACTATTCGCTGGGCGAGGTTGTGCAAGTCGTCGGTCGAGTCCGTTCCGCGATCGAGAGCGTCATCGAAGGCAAGCGAAGCTCGATTGACCTTGCCCTCGTCGTTCTGTTGGCCGAAGGTCACCTGCTAGTTGAGGATGTCCCCGGAGTTGGCAAAACCATGCTGGCCAAGGCTCTCGCCCGCTCGATTGCGTGCTCGGTCCGCCGAGTGCAATTCACCCCTGACTTGCTGCCCTCGGATATCACCGGCGTTTCGGTGTTCAATCAGGAAACTCGGGATTTCGAATTCAAGCCGGGCGGGATATTCGCCAACATCGTGGTCGGCGACGAGATCAATCGCGCCTCACCAAAGACCCAGTCAGCGATGCTGGAATCGATGGAAGAGCGCCAGGTAAGTGTGGACGGCACGACCTACGTTCTGGAAGCACCGTTCATGGTCGTTGCGACCCAGAACCCCATCGAAATGGAAGGCACCTATCCGCTCCCCGAAGCGCAACGAGATCGTTTCATGGCTCGCATTCAAATGGGCTATCCGACGCCGAGCGCCGAGTTGGACATGCTCGAGTCACACGGGACTTCCGATCCGCTCGGCCAGTTGCGGCCGGTTACCGACGGGCAGACGATCCGGGGGCTGATCGACGCCGTGAAGACCGTCTATGTGAGCCCGGCGGTGAAGCATTATCTCGTCCAGATCGTCAATGCGACCCGCAACTCAAGGGATCTGCGGCTTGGTGCATCACCGCGCGCGACCCTTCATCTGCTTCGCGCAAGCCGTGCTTTTGCGGCATTGTCCGGTCGTGACTACGTCAGCCCGGACGATGTCGCGGCCCTGGCAGTCTCGGTGCTAGCTCACCGTGTGCTGCCATCGACAGACGCCCAGTTGGCGCGTCACACCCTCAACGACATCATTGCGCAGGCGATCGCGTCCGTGCACATACCTGACCGGGGATAGGGCTGCGGGAATGCGAAAGGCCTGGCGGCTGCTGACGGCTCGCGGCCGATTCTTCCTCCTCGGCGGCTTGGCGGTGGTCATCGGGTCGATGGCGGCCGGTCAGCGAGACGTGATGCGGATCGGCTTGTTGCTGTTGATCTTGCCAATCATCGCGGCCGTCCTCGTCGCCCGGGCGCGGTTGCGTCTGTCCTGCGAGCGTTCGGTCGAACCGGCACAGGTTCAGCTGGGATCGCCGATGCGAGGCCAGATCAGCCTCGGCCAGGACGGCCGCCTCCCGGCGGGCATCTTGTTGCTCGAGGACACGGTTCCGCGTGAGTTGGGCACTCGGCCTCGTTTCCTGGTCGACAAGGCCGACCTCAGTTGGCGGCGGATCGTCGAGTATCCGCTGCTGGGGAGGGTCCGCGGCCGATTCTCCACGGGTCCGCTGCGGGTACGTACGACCGATCCCTTCGGTCTAGTTCAGCTGGATCGCCAGTTCCAGGCCATCACAGAGGTGATGGTCACTCCTCGGGTGGTGCCGTTACCGGCCATTCGCACCGCCGGCGGAGGCGGAAACACTGGTGAGGCCCGCCCTCATCGAATCGGTATCGTCGGTCAAGACGACGCCTTGGTCCGGGAATACCGGCAGGGCGATGATGTCCGACGTATCCACTGGCGCTCGACTGCTCACCTGGGTGAGCTGATGGTCCGTCGCGAGGAGCAGTCCTGGGATCCCAGCGCCAGCATCGTCCTCGACTCGCGGGCGACCGGACACGCCGGACGAGGCATGAACAACTCGATGGAGTGGGCCGTGTCGGCCGCTGCATCCATTGCGCTGCACTTCCTGGACGACGGATTCAGCGTCGAGATCTATGAGGCCGACGGGCCGCTGCGCATCACCGGCAGTATGGGCCAGCACAGTTCGGCGTCAGCCGAACTGGTGATCAGCAGGCTCACCGACCTGAAGCCACGTCTGAATGCCACTTTGCACTATGCGGCGGAATCGGCCATCTCAGACCGGCCTGGACAGTTGGTTGTCGCAATCCTCGGCCGGATGAACGCGGAGGACGCAAACTCGCTGCTGCGAGTTCGGCGCAATCGAGCGCAGGGGCTGGCATTGCTGCTCGATGTCGACACATTCGCTGACGTACCCGCAACCGATCGGCTCCGGGCCCAACAGCAGGTCGCCACCCAGATCTTGCGCGACAACCAGTGGCGGCTGGTCGAGGTTCCACGCGGCATGGGTGTCGCCGAGGCCTGGTCGCTGCTCGAGCAGTTGGGCTCGGCCGCCTGATGCGCGCCGCGGACCGAATGGGAATCGCCGTCATCTTCTCGGTGTTTCTGGCAACCTTCCCACTGACCCCACTAACCTCCGATCTCAGCTTCCTCGGCATCAGCTGGCTGCTGATCCTCATTCTCGGCGTGGCCACCATTGCCATGCGGCGCGCCCGGATCGGCAGCGTGTCAGTGCTGGGTGTCCAACTGCTGATCTTGGTCATCATCACCTTCGGTCTGAGCGCCAGCATGGCCGGCGGGGACGAGCCGTGGTTCTGGCACCTCAATGGGCTCTGGCAGGCAGGCATCGAGCACATTCGCACATCGGCGGCTCCGATGCCGCCGAACGACGGCGTCAAATTGATCCTGGTCACGGTCATCGGCGTGATCATGATCATGACCGACTTGCTGGTGTCGGGCATTGGCCGCCCCGTGTGGGGCATCGCTCCACCTGCGACGTTGTTCCTGGTCCCGGCAATCGGGCTGTCCAACGACTCTGGCGTGTTTCACTTCTTGTGCATCGCCCTTGGCTACCTCGGAATCTTGGCCGCGGAGGGTCTGAACTCGACGGTCCGCTGGACTCGCGGACTGACCCGGGACTCGGCCGAAGGATTCGGCACCGCAACGCCGGTTGTATGGCGAGCGGCTACCTACCTTGGCGTGCCGGCGTTGATCGGAGTGCTGGTGTTCGGTACGGCGCTGCCGACGCTGTCACTCTCGGGCTTGGGTTTCGGCTACGGACCGGGGGGCGACGGACCGCTTCAGCTCACCGATCCGACCTTGGACATCCGCCGCAACCTCACCCAACCGACCGACCGGACCGTGATTGAGTATCAGACCGATGCGGCCGGCGGGGTCTACCTTCGGCTGGCGTCGTTGCCGCAATTCGGCTCAAACGGCTGGAGCAGCGTACAGATAAGGCTTGACACCGGCGCCACACTTCCGGCGATACCGGGGGCGGTCGGTCAGCCGGGTGAGTCCCGCAACACCACAATTCAGGTGATGGATTTCCGCTCACAGTATCTGCCGATGCCCTATGCGCCGCGAAAGTTCGACGCACCCGGAGACTGGCGCTTCGACGCCAACTCGCTGATCGTGGTGAGCGGCAATGATCGGCCCGAGGCCCTGCGCAACCTCACCTACTCGGTGCAAAGCATCGACATCAAACCCGACGTCGCCGACCTCGACAAGGCGCCCGCCGGAACTCCGCCGGACGCCGCCATTACGGCAGCCGTTCCGCGGGATCTCCCTGAATCGATCACCAAACTCACCTTGCAGGTCACCAAAGATGCCGACACGCCGACTCAGAAGGCCGCGGCGATCCAGACCTACCTGCGAAGCAGCCAATTCCAATACAGCACTGAACCGCTGCCCGGTAGCGGTTACACGGCGCTGGAAAATTTCCTGATCCGTGACCGCAAGGGCTACTGCGAGCAGTTCGCGACCGCGATGGCCGTTATGGCAAGGGTCGCCGGAATCCCGTCCCGAGTTTCGGTTGGTTTCCTCCCCGGACGCCAGAGCGGTGATATCTGGGAGGTATCGATCCGCGATATGCACGCCTGGCCAGAGCTCTATTTCGCCGGCTACGGCTGGGTGCGCTTCGAGCCGACTCCGGGCAGTGTTACCGGGTCGGCACCGCCGTGGACCGTCGCCTCCAGCAGCGGCGCAGGCGATGATCCCAGTGCCGACCCCAGCAGCGAAGCAAGCGATTCGTCCGCGACCGAGTCGGCGCCTGCCTCTACTGCCCCGACCACCCCTACGACGCCGACAAACGAGCAAAACCGGTTCTGGACCGGTCCCAGGGCGGCGCTCGGCGCTGGCATTGGCTTGCTGCTGTTGTTGATCTTGGCCGCGCCGGCAACCGTTCGGTTCCGGCGCCGTACCGCACGACTTTCGTCCGACGCGCCGGCCGGAGAGCAGGTGGAGTCGGCGTGGGCTGAGATCCGAGACACCGTGATTGACTACGGTGGCGGATGGCCGGAAGGATCACCCCGAACCATCGGCCGGGAGATCGGCTCTCAACTTGATCATCCGGAGTCGGCTGCCATGGCTTCGGTGGCCACGCTTGTGGAGCGGTCGCGCTATGCCCGCAACTTCACTGACGACGGGGCGGCGCGAGAGCTCCCGCGCGTGACGGAAGATATTCGGAAGGGCATCGCCGCACCGCAACGGCTGCGCCGCAAGGCGCTGGCATTCCTGCTGCCGCGATCGATCTTCCGTCGATCGCCTAAGGACTAGACAGCGCGACCGTCGTTTCACCCATTGGCGGGATCGCGCGAGTTAGAAACCGGATTCGTCACGCCGCCGGCGCCAGCGTTCCTCCATTTTGTCCATGAAACCCTGGCCATCTGACGGCCGCGAGCCCTGCGGGGTCTTGGCTCGGTCTCCGCCACGGCCGGGATCGGGACCGCTGCCTACGTGCTGCCAGGAGTAGATGGCCGTTACCGCAGCAACAACCATGATCACGAAGCCCAGCACGCTGAGAAACAGCTGGGTGGAGATACCCACGATGAGAAGTGCCAGTCCGGCGAAGAAGCCAACGCCGGCCAGTGCGGCACGCCGACGGTGCACGCGACGAGCGCCCGTACCCCGCAGCGTGTTGACGAGCTTAGGATCCTCGGCCGCAAGTGCCGCTTCCATCTGCTCGAGAAGCCGCTGCTCCTCATCTGAGAGGGCCATCGGCCACCTCCCGCCAGGTTGTCGTGCGCGTGAGGTCATGATACGCGCCATCCAGCTTCGAGGCGCAGGCTATCTCCGCAGAGATACAAGCCGCCCGACAGAGCTGGAATTGGCGATCACGCCGCTCGTGCTGGTAAGCGAATGTGGGTCAAGTCTAGGTTGCGCGAAGTCGAAGAGGAACCGCCTGTTACGGCTTAGATCCGCTATGGGCGCAGGGAACCAATGTGGCCGAACGCGGCCTCACCGCGGCGAGTCAGCGCTGCCCGTTGCACCGCTTTTGGGCCGAATTTGCCGACCGCCGCATCCACTGCCCGCTCAGCCTCCTGCCAGCCGAATTCAGGGTCCGTCAGTTGGGGTTGCCGGTAGGCGTGCTCGGCCGGAACCAGTCCTTCGACACGGACACCGACCCGACGTATTCGAGCGCGGTCAAGGCTGAGCCTGTCGTACAGCGCAACCGCCTGGGCGTAGATCTCGTCCGTAACGTCAGTCGGCGTCAATGTAGTCACCGAGCGGGTGATTTCGGCGAAATCGGCGAACCGAACTGAGATTGTGACCGTCCTGCCCACCACCCGCTGTCTGCGCATCCGAGCAGCCGTACGCGCAGCCATCCGAAGCAACTCGCGGCGAACGATCGCCGGGTCGTCTGTATCGCGGCCGAAGGTCTCCTGCGAACCCACGCTGCGCTCTGGCACGCGAATAACCACTCGACGGCCATCCCTGCCCCACGCAAGATCCTGCAACATGCCGCCCAGGTGCGGGCCGAAGCTTCGACGCAGGGCCGGCCTAGGCATTCGAGCCAGCTCGCCGACGCTGAAGATGCCGAGCCCGTGCAGCTTGGCGGTGGTTGCCGGCCCTACCCCCCACATGGCTTGCACGGGGAGCGGATGCAAGAAGTCCGCTACTCCGTCGGCTGATACTTCGATTAGGCCGTCCGGCTTGGCCTGGCGCGAAGCGACCTTTGCCACGAACTTCGACGGTCCGATGCCTACCGAGCAAGTGATCTGCTGTTCGTCCGCCACCACCGCCCGGACGTACTCACCGATTGTCGCGGCCGAGCCGAACATCCGAACGGACCCGGTGATGTCAAGAAATGCTTCGTCGATCGACGCAGATTCGACGACCGAGGTGACAGAGTCGAACACTGCGACAATCGCCTTGGATACTTCGGTATAGCTGTCGAAATCCGGATCCACGAAGGTCGCGTTGGGCGCTAGCTGCCGTGCCTGTGGGGATGACATCCCGGAGCGAACGCCGTATGCGCGGGCTTCATACGTCGCGGACAGCACAACCCCTCGCGGAAACCCGCCGACGATCACCGCTGTACCCTGCAACTCCGGCCGGCGTCGCAGCTCGACGGACGCGTAGAACGCATCCATGTCGACATGCATCACGACGCGTCCGCCCATTAAAAGCCCCGATCACCTGGTGACTATCGAA
>JBKPML010000146.1:0-18983 GCA_046732135.1 Actinomycetota bacterium | reverse complement strand
GGGAGCCTTCATGCACGCCGAGCAGCGCAACCGCCTCCCATTCCAGCCCCTTAGCGGAATGCAGGGTGGCAACCGTCACGCCTTGCGCCGAAGGTACGTGCTGAGCCTCGGCCCTGCGGTCCAGCTCGGCAACGATCGCCGCAAGATCAAGCGAGCTGTCGGCACTACGGGCCAGGTCCTCGGCAAGGCTCAGCAGCGCTGCCAACGACTCCCATCGTTCGCGTACCGCGCCGGCACCCAGTGGTGGCTCGGGAGTCCAGCCCAAGGTTCCCAGCACCGCCTTGACCTGTTCGAGCCCATCGACAGACGCACTGGTGTCGGCGACGCGCAACTCGGCTCGAAGGGCAAGCAGGGCCTGGCGCACCTCCGGACGTTCGTAGAAGCGTTCTGCACCCCGGACGAGATAGGGAATTCCCCGTTCAGCCAATACCTGCTCAAGAGCCGGCGACTGGGCATTGATGCGAAACAGGATCGCCATTTCGCGATACTCAACGCCACTGTCCGCTAGCCTTTCGAGCCATTCAGCGACCGCCACCGCTTCGGCAGCCTCGTCAGGCGCCTCCGCGAAGATCGGCTGTGGACCGGCCGGACGCTGCGCCTCCAAGGTGACGGGCCGCAGTCCCGCCCCCGGGCTGTGCGCCATGACGCTGTTGGCACAGCCCACGACCTGCGGAGTGGAACGGTAGTCGCGGATCAGCCGGATGATGGTCGCCGATCGAAATCGGCGCGCAAACTCGGTCAGAAAGCCTGGCCTTGCACCGGCAAAGGAGTGGATCGTTTGAGCCGGGTCGCCGACGACGCACAGGTCCTCGCGGTCGCCGCGCCACAAGTTCAACAGCGCCTCCTGCAACGGGCTGACGTCTTGATACTCATCGACCACCAGATGCCGATAGGTGCGTCGTACGGCATCGGCGACTTCGCCGTGCTGTGCAATCAGGGCAGCCGCGCACAGCAGGATGTCCTCAAAGTCGATTCGAGACCGATCGCGTTTAACCGTCTCGTAACCGGCGAAGATGCGAGCAATCGTGTCCGGATCCAGCGAGGCGACCACCCGGTGGTGTTCGACCGCGAGCCGCGCGTACTCCTCCGAGGAGACGTTGCTGACCTTGGCCCAAGCGATCTCTCCGACAAGATCACGAAGCTTGGCGGTATCGACGCTGACTCGCAGCCGGTTGGCGGCTTCAGCGACCAACGGCATCCTGTGATCGAGAACGGAGGGCAACTCACTGCCATAGATCCGCGGCCAAAAGTATTGAGCCTGCCGCAACGCCGCCGAGTGGAATGTCCGCGCCTGGATCCCGTCCGCGCCCAGTTGCTGCAACCGACCGCGCAACTCTCCTGCGGCTCGCGTCGTGAATGTCACCGCAAGCACGCTTGTCGGGTTATAGGCGCCTGTGGCAACGCCGTAGGCAATCCGATGGGTGATAGCGCGGGTCTTTCCGGTCCCGGCCCCAGCGATCACGGCGACAGCGCCGCCCAGCGCCGTGGCGACCTCCCGCTGCTCCGGATCGAGTGCCTCGAGCAGCGCCTCCGGACTCGACTTTGAGGACACGGCGCTGGGCACGGACGTCACCCTAGCTGCGGCGACAGACATCGCCGAGAGTTGATCACCGGCGCGCCGTCATGGCGCGATCAGCGGGTAGGCGTATCGGGTCTCCATGATCGACGGATCGCGCTCCATCGGTACGCGCCGTCCAGTCGGCAGAAACCCGTACCTGCGATAACTACGTTCGGCCTCGATGTTGCCGTCGGCGATATCGAGGAGAAGGCGGCGCGCGCCAAGTTCGACTGCAGCCTTCGCGATCTCGTCGATCAGCCGCGCGGCGTGCCCCTTCCCCCGTGCCCTAGGGGCGACGTACATGGCTACGATGATCACGTCCCGGTCGGACTTCCAAATGCCGGTGGCCATCCCGATCGGTTCGCCCTCACTGAGCGCCAAAACGGTGAGCGGCCCCACGAGCCGATCCCGCCACTGTTGATCGGTCATTAGGAGTTCGTGCTCGAGCGTCGCCGCATACGCTTGCGGCTCCTCGCGCAACGCCCGGAGCCGGACGTCCCGAACGATCCGCCAGTCATCCACCACTGCCCGCCGGACAATGACGGCCATGCGGCTATGGTGCCTCGGGCGCAGCTAGAACACGCGGCGATATCTGAAAAGCTGGATGAGGTTCGACCCGAAGGCGAGACGGGTCAGCCGCATCCTCTACCGCAAGACTTCGACGAGACGGCCAGTGGTAGGCCTTGCCTGCCGCTCAGAGGCATCCGCTCGCGAATCTTGCAAGATTCATGCGGCAGCAGATCGCCGGACGCTGTTGAGCGCCGCCCATACCAAGATTGACCTCGGCACGTGCGAGGGTCGAAATCCAGGGGTCAGACGCCTGAGGACTGCAGGCAGGCGATGGTCGCCTGCGCGTCGGCGCGAAGTTGAGCCGCGCTGTCGGCGCTGATGCGGCCGGCTGCCTCGAGCTGGTCGATCTTGACCTCGGAGTCGAGCAGCTTCTTGGTCGCGTCGTCGGTCTTGCCCAGCGCGGCGAGCGCCTCGGCGTCCTCGATCAGCTTGAGCAGACCCGCGCGTTCCTTGTCGACCTTGCCCCCCGTGATCTCGACAAACTCTGTATCGGCTTTTAGCAGGTCGAACTGTTCCTGGCACGTCGTCACAGCCGCGACGGGCGCGATGGCGGGGGCCGACGCGATGGCGGGCACGGTGGCGGTCCCGGACGCGAGGGCGACCGACGCCAATGCGATCAGCGCGGTGACGAACGGCTTTATCGTTAGGAACTCCTTGGTGTCGTTACGGGACTTCACAGCGTAGACAGCGATCTGGATTTTCAGTAACGGACAGCGATTTCAGCAGCGCCCGGCGCTCCGCATGCGCAGTCACCGGTGCGGTCGTCAGGTACCGTCACTGCGGAGCACCTGGCGGCCTACGTCGGCATGACCGAGGTATTTGATGTGACGAACGCAATACCTTCTGACCGCCTAGGTTGAAATAGTCCCCATCCAGCGCCGGTTATACATAACGTGGCTATGGAACTGACATCCGCAGAGTTGCCGACCATTTTCACCACCCGCTGGTGCGGCTACTGCGTACGACTGAAGTCCCACCTCTCGCGCGCCGGCATCGATTACCACGAGATCGATATCGAGTCGCATCCTGAGGGGGCCGCAGTGGTTGCTGAGATCAACGGTGGCAATCAGACGGTGCCCACTGTCGTCTTTCCCGATGGATCTGCGTTGACTAATCCATCGGCAGCCGATGTCGGTCGTCAAATGGCGCTCGTCGGCTCAGACTGCTGAACATCCGGCCGCATTACCCGGAAAACTTGTACTTTACCCATCAAGTTTCATAGGTGAAGTGACAGTTTCCCACGTAGACATGGGAAACCGTCAGTGGAGCGGCATACGCAGCCGCGGTGTCAGTGGATCGCCTTATGGTGGTCCACACCATGAGCCTGTACGTTCACCGCGCGGAGCGTGCCGATCGGCTTGCCGCTGGGCTGGCTGAACTTCTTCGTTCCCCTCTCGACGACGCCTTTGCCGCCGAGATCGTCAGTGTGCCTACTCGCGGTGTTGAGCGCTGGCTGGCCCAACGCCTTTCGCACCAGCTGGGTGCGGCACCCGGTCAAGATGATGGCGTCTGCGCCGGTGTCGAGTTCCCCTCGCCGCGGCGGCTGACTGCTCGGGCTATGAGCGGGATCCTGCAAATCGACGCATCCCAAGACCCGTGGCAGCCTTCGCGTGCGGTGTGGCCGCTGCTTCGCGTAATGGAAGCTGCTCGAGATGAGCAGTGGCTCCGACTGCTCTGGTCCTACCTTGGTGACCCTGCCGGACACCGAGCCGCCGCGAACGGGTTGAGCCGGGTGCGCAGCGACCGCCGGTGGTCGACGGCCCGCCATCTGGCAGAGCTGTTCGATAGCTACGCCACCAGTCGTGCCGGCATGGTGGATGCGTGGCTGCGTGGCAACGATGTCGATGGCCTCGGCTTGCCGCTTCCTGCTGACCGAGCGTGGCAGGCGGAGCTGTGGCGGCGCCTACACAGTGAGATAGGCATTGCGAGCCCCGCCGAGCGTCTGCATGCCGGAGTCGCCCAACTTGCCGAAGCACCCGAGAGCACAGACCTTCCCCGGCGGCTCTCGCTCTTCGGGGCAACACGAATCGGCGCTGACCAACTGTTGATCCTGCAAGCCCTGGCTCGCCATCGCGACGTACACCTCTGGCTCCCCCATCCCTCACCGACTTTATGGTCATCGATTGCCGCCGAGCCCCGAGCCGCCGCCGGGCCACGCGCGGCGCATTCCACTGCCTCATTGGCCCGGCATCCGCTTCTCGGCGCCCTCGGACGAGACTCCCGAGAGCTTGAGCAGATGCTGGTCGCCAACGGAGAGATCGAGCGGGATGAACGACTGCCGCCCACAGACCGCCAGCTTGTCGAAGGCCCGCCCACCCTGCTGCGTCGTCTTCAGGTCGACATTGCGGAGAATCGGGGGCCGCTGCCGGCGGCCGAGCGGCAGCTGCTGGGCCCAGCCGACCGGAGCGTACAGTTCCACGCCTCCCACGGCCCGGACCGGCAGGTTGAGGTCCTGCGCGAACTGCTCGTCGGACTGTTGGCCGATGATCCGATGCTCGAACCGCGCGACATCCTGGTGCTTTGCCCCGACATCGAGACGTTCGCACCGCTGATTGCCGCTTCGTTCGGTCTCGATGACGGTGATTCTCGGGCGGAACATCCCGGCCATCGACTCCGAGTGCGCCTGGCCGACCGCTCGTTGCGTCAGCTGAATCCGCTGCTGTCAACGCTGAGCCGCCTGGTTTCGATCGCCGAATCCCGCATGGAGGCCTCAGCGCTGCTGGACCTCTGTGCTTTTGCGCCGGTGGCCCGAAAGTTCGGGTTCAGCACCGACGACATGGACCGGTTGCGCGAGCTCGTCGCCAAATCCGGCGTCCGCTGGGGGCTGGATGCCGATCATCGCCAGCGGTATGGGATGGGTGCCTTTGCACAGAACACCTGGGCCGCAGGCTTGGATCGGCTTCTGCTGGGCGTGGCGATGGATGAGACCGAGGAACGATTTCTCGGCACCGCCCTTCCGCTGGACGACGTCGACTCCTCCGATGTCGACCTGCTCGGCCGGCTGGCGGAATGCCTCGACCGGATCCGTACGGTCACCGATGGCTTCGCAACCCGGCGATCCCTTGCCGCCTGGTGCGAGGCATTCAAGGTGGCCATTGAACTGCTGACATCGGTGACGCCGAACGAAAACTGGCAGATCGCCCACGCCTACGGTGTGTTGAGCGAGCTCGCGGACGGAGCTGGGGCGATGTCGCCGACCGGCAGCGACGACGCTATCGAGCTGAGCCTGGCTGAGATCGCGGCCCTGCTGGCCGATGCCTTCCGGGGCAGGGCAAGCCGGGCCAATTTCCGAACCGGAACGCTCACCATGTGCACGATGCTGCCAATGCGGTCGGTTCCCCACCGGGTTGTCTGTCTGCTCGGCGTGGACGACGGAGTGTTTCCGCGACATGTCCAAGTCGACGGTGACGACATCCTCGCGCTCGATCCGTGGATCGGCGATCGGGATCCGCGTAGCGAAGATCGACAGCTCCTTCTCGATGCCATTCTTGCCGCGATTGATCATCTGATCGTCGTCTACGCAGGTATGGATGCCCGAACGGGCGCCAGGCGGCCGCCCGCCGTTCCAATCGGCGAGTTACTCGACGCCATTGACGTCACAGCTCGCACCGAGAACGACGCGCCCGTCCGGTCATGGGTCGTCACGGAGCATCCGTTGCAGCCGTTTGACGCGCGAAACTTCGGCGGTCCCACAACCGGCGATCCAGCGTTCAGCTTCGACCAAGCGTCCTGGCGTGGCGCTCGCTCAGCTGCCCACCAGCCCAAGACCGCCCCCCGAATATTCACAGCAGCACCCCTGCCAACGCCGCCGGAGGCCGACAGCCTCAACCTTGCCGACCTCGCACGCTTCTTCGCGCACCCGATCCGAGCGTTGCTGCGAGAGCGAGCCGGGCTGATCGTCGGCCACGAAGCCGAACGCGCCACCGAACAGATCCCGATCACGCTGAGCGGACTTGAGCGGTGGGCAGTGGGAGATCGGCTGCTACGCCGCCATCTCGACGGGATGAACCTTGAACAGCTGACCGCGGCCGAGTGGCGCCGCGGCTGGCTCCCGCCGCGCAGCCTCGGCTCCGCCGCTCTCGTCGAGGTGGCGGACACCGTGCATGAGCTGAGGAGCGCGGCCGCAACCCATTTGACGGACTCGCCGGCGCGTTACGACATCTCGGTGCCGCTCGCCAACACCATGCTCGTCGGCACTGTCCCCGACGTTCATGAAGCGACGATCGTACGGGTCAATTACTCCTTCCTCTCCGCCAAACACCGATTGCAAAGCTGGATCGAGTTGGTCGCGCTGACCGCTAGCGAGCAGGGCACACCGTGGCGCGCGATCACCATCGGCCGCGGTGGCAACTCAACTCTTGGACCGGTCAGTCCCGAGCAAGCGGTTTACGTCCTAGCCCAGCTTGCTGAACTGCGACGCACCGGTTTGTCGGAACCGCTTCCCTTCAGTCCCAAGACCTCCGCCGAATACGCCCGAATCCGGATGGACGGAAAGACCCTCGAGCTCTACACCAAGAAGCTGGAAAGCATCTGGATAACCGAACGCGACCGGGCGTACGAGAGCTTCTTCGGGACCAGAGCCAGCCTCGAGGACCTCATGCGACAGCGGCCACGGCCAAGCGAGTCAAGTCCGAACGGGATGGAACCCAGCCGGTTCGGCGCTATCGCCTGCAGGGTGTTCGAGCCGCTGCTGGCGGCAGAGAGCACCCGATGACTGTTCCGCAGCCGCAGCCCTTCGACATTTGCGGTGAGCTGCCCACTCGGACCACCGTGTTGGAGGCCAGCGCCGGCACCGGCAAGACCTACACCATCGCTGCCCTCGCCGCCCGCTACATTGCCGAAGGCGTCGCCGAACTCAACGAACTGATGATGGTGACCTTCGGCCGGATGGCAACCAATGAACTCAGGTTACGCGTTCGCGAGCGGCTAGTCAGCCTGGAGGCCAAGCTGTCGACCGCACTCTGGCGACGTCGCGACGGAGCCGGTGATTGTGATCAAGCACCGGCTGAGCCAATCGAGCGCCTGCTGCTGACCGGCGGCCATGCCGAGCTCGAGCTGCGGCATCGGCGCCTCGCTACTGCACTGGCCGAGTTCGACGCGGCCACCATTGCAACTACGCATGAGTTCTGCCTTCACATGCTCGATGGTCTCGGCGTCCTGGGCGATCGGGAGCCCCAGGCAAGGTTCGTCGAAGAGCTCACCGAACTAACCCGAGAGACGGCAGGCGATCTTTACCTCCGCCGGTATGCGGCTAGCGCCCGGCCCCCGCTCAGCTTTGAGGAGGCTCAGACTCTCGCGGTAAGCGCGGTCAACAGCCCAAATGCCATGCTCGTGCCGACTGGGTTGGCGGCCGAGGACTATCCTGAGGCAGCCGAGCGGTATGCCTTCGCGTGCGAGATTCGAGCCGAGGTCCAGCATCGCAAACTGGCCGGCCGGCTGTTCAGCTACGACGACATGCTCACCCGGCTGCGTGACGCACTCACCGATCCGGATCGCGGGCCGGCGGCGGCAGCCAGGCTGCGCAGGCGTTACCGGATCGTGCTGGTGGACGAATTCCAAGACACCGACCCGATTCAGTGGGAGATCCTGCGCCGTGCCTTTCATGGGCATGCGACATTGATCTTGATCGGCGACCCGAAGCAGGCCATCTACGCCTTCCGAGGCGCCGACGTTTTCAGCTACCTGGACGCGGTGCAGCAGGCTGATTCGGTCTGCACCCTGGCCACAAATTGGCGCAGCGATGCGGCACTGGTCGACTCGGTGGAAGCGCTGGTTGGCGGCGCGGCGCTCGGCGATCCTCGCATCCTGGTTCGGCCCGTCCACTCTGACCACCAGGGGCAGCGGCTGCTGCACCAGTCGGGGACCCCGTACGCCCCGTTCCGGCTTCGAGTGATCGAGCACGCCCCCGATGCTGAGCGGGTGCCCGCTGTTGCCGAGCTGCGTCCACAGATTACGGCCGACCTGGTCGCCGATGTCGGATCCCTATTGGCGTCCGGCGCCACCCTGCCGGAGGGTAAGCGGCGCCGCCAGGTTGAACCAACCGACCTGGCAGTGCTGGTCCGTACGAATGAGCGCGGTGAGACCATCCGCGACGCGCTCATCGGCGCCGACATTCCGTCCGTCATGCTCGGTGCCTCATCGGTGTACACATCCTCGATGGCCGAAGACTGGCTCAGCTTGCTCACCGCCTTCGAACAACCACGCCAGCAGTTCGTTCGGCGCGCCGCTCTTACCTGCTTCGTCGGCTGGACCTTCATCGAGCTCGCCACTGCCAGCGAAAGACAACTGATTGCGCTCACTCAGCAGGTTCGCTCCTGGGGCCGGATACTAACCGCCCGAGGTGTCGCGGCGCTGCTTGAAGCGGTGACCACTCAAACCCAACTACCCGAGCGGTTGTTGCGTTGTGCGGCCGGCGACCGGTTGATGACCGATCTGCGGCACATCGGTCAAAGCCTGCACGCCGCCATGGTGTCGGGCCAACTCGGCATTTCAGCGCTGGTGGAGTGGCTGCGAGAGCGCATGGCGGAGGCTCGTCGGAGCGGGCTGAGCGATCGAACACGCCGGCTGGCGACGGATGCCAGAGCGGTCACGATCATGACCGTGCATGCCAGCAAGGGCCTGGAGTTTCCGGTGATCTATCTGCCGGACGCCTGGGACCAACACGTCGACTCCCGTGACGACGGCCGGCTACTGCGGCTGCACGAGACCGATCCTGCGGGTGAATCGGTGTCTGAACTGGACGTTGGCGGACGCAGCGCGCCTGGCCGGGCTGACCGGTTCGCGCAGCATCTGGCTGAGGATGCCGGCGAGCAGCTGCGCCTGCTGTATGTGGCCCTGACCCGCGCCAAGTGCTCGGTCGTGACCTGGTGGGCGCCCTCACGCAACACACCGGCCTCCGCGCTGCAGCGGTTTCTCTACCGACCACCTGAGGCGGGCGCTGACCCCGCAGCTAGTTATCCACTGACCGGCGACCCGCGTAGCCTGCCTCGACTGCAGGCAGGATTTGCAGTGGAGCCCGTTGGGATCCCCCAGGCGTCGAATTGGCAGCGACCGCCGACGTCGAGACCTGTGGGCCACCCCCGCACATTCGATCGGACATTGGATCTGCAATGGCGTCGCGCGTCCTATTCCTCGCTCACTGCCGCCGCATACGGCATGCATCTGAAGACGGCGGGTGTGGGCAGTGAGCCCGAGCCCGCCAAGGAAGACGATGAAACCTGGATCGTGCCCGACGAGGCCGTCGGTGGCGAATCGGAGATCGCCGACGTCGCACCCATCTCAGCAGGTCTAGACGAACCAGCCGGGAATGTCATCTCGCCCATGCAGGATCTGCCGGTCGGCGTTGAGTTCGGCACAGTGGTGCACACGGTGCTCGAGGGCGTTGATCCGCAAGCCGACGATCTGGCCGGGGAACTGCGCACCGCTTGCGCCGCTGCCCTGTCCCGCACCTCGGCCGGGGTCTCCGCCGAGGCATTGAGCAATGCCCTACTTCCGGTCATGCAAACACCGCTCGGCCCGCTGGCCGGCGACCGGCGATTGTGCGACATGGGCCGTCCCGACAGGCTGACCGAACTCACCTTTGAGCTGCCGCTGGTCGGCGGCGATCAGCCGACCGCCGACTTGAGATTGGCTCAGTTGGGACCGGTGCTACGCCGCCACCTCCGCCATGGTGATTTGCTGCATGGCTATCCGGAGACACTCGAGCATCCGGCGCTGGCCGAAGAGCCTTTGCGGGGTTACCTGAACGGAAGCATCGACGCAGTGATCCGAGTGCACGACGGCGGCGTGCCGCGATATCTGGTCGTGGATTACAAGACCAACTGGTTGGGTCGTTACGAGACCGGTCCTCTCCTTGTGACGGAATACACTCCGGGCTCGATGGCGTCCGAGATGATTGCGGCACACTATCCGCTGCAGGCGCTGCTGTATTCCGTCGCCTTGCATCGGCTGCTGCGATGGCGACAGCCAGAATACGAGCCGCACGTTCATCTGGGTGGCGTGCTCTACCTGTTTCTCCGCGGCATGGCAGGGCCGCAAACTCCTCGAGTCGACGGGGTGCCGTGTGGGGTGTTCAGCTGGCAACCACCCGTCGACCTGATCACAGAACTGTCCGACCTGCTGCAGGGCGTGGCCCGGTGACCGCCACACCGGCGTCAGCGGTCCTGGAACCCGTCGAGCTGACCGACGCCCGAATCGCTTACCACGCGTCAGAGCCGCTGCGAATCTTCAATCATGCAGGAGTCCTCAGCCCCGCCGACATTCACACTGCCGCGGCCATCTGCCGAATGGGCGGCGAACCCGACGGTCGGGTGGCGCTTGCCTTGGCGCTGACCGTACGCGCGCTGCGGATGGGTTCGGTGTGCATCGACCTGGACACTGTGCACAGTCAGGTCCATGACGAGTCCGAGGTTCAGTTGGACATCGCTGCGCTGCCCTGGCCGGATCCGGACCAATGGCGGGATGCCGTCGCAGGGAGCCCGCTGGTGGCCGAAGGGCCTGACGAGCCGGCCAGCCGGCCACTGCGGCTCGCCAACGGACTGCTGTACCTGGAGCGTTACTGGCAGCAAGAGGAGTTGGTCCGAAGCGAGCTCCAGACCAGGTTCGCGGCCACCCCGCCGGAAGCGGATCAGCAGCGCCTTCAAGCAGGACTCGGCCGGCTGTTCTCTGGCCAAGGGCTAATGAGCGGCGAGACGGACTTCCAGGCTCGAGCAGCGGCGGTCGCCGTCCTATCCAGAGTCACGGTGTTGGCTGGGGGACCAGGAACGGGCAAGACGACCACGGTGGCTCGCTTGCTCGCTTTGCTGGCCGACCAATCCGGTGTCCTCCCTCGGGTCGCACTCGCGGCGCCCACCGGTAAGGCAGCTGCCCGGCTGGCTGAGGCGGTCAGCTCAGCAGCCGGGCAATTGGACGAGCTGGACCGGCGACGGCTTGGCCAGCTGACCGCCTCTACCCTGCACCGGCTGCTCGGCTGGATACCAGAGAGCCGTGGGCGATTCCGCCACAATGCGCACAACCGGCTGCCGCAGGACGTGGTCGTCGTCGACGAGATGTCAATGGTTTCTTTGACAATGATGGCGCGGTTGCTCGAGGCCCTGCGGCCGGACGCTCGGCTAATCATGGTCGGCGACCCGGATCAGCTCTCATCGGTCGAGGCCGGAGCCGTTTTGGCCGACATTGCGCGAGCCCCCGGACGGCCCAATGCCGAGGTTGGCCGCCGACTCTCCGCGCTCGGACTTGGCGCCGGCGCACCGCAAGGGCCAGTTCACGGCGTGGTCCAGCTGACCCACACCTGGCGGTTCGGTGATGCAATCGATCAATTGGCTAAGGCGATCCGCGCGTCCGACCCCGATGCCGTTGTGGCCGTGCTGCGTTCCGGGGCGCGCGACGTCCTCTTTGCCGAAGTCGACGTGGAAACGGTGCGGCCGGACGGCATGGAGCAGCTGGCAGATCAGGTGCGGCATGCGGGACAGACGACCCGGCAGGCAGCCACGGCGGGCGATGCCCCGGCGGCGCTCGCGGCCCTGGATCTTCATCGCGTGCTGTGCGGTCACCGCCACGGCCCGTACGGTGTCGCGCGGTGGAGTGCCGAGGTCGAGCGCTGGCTGGCCGAGGTGGTTCCCGGCTACGACGACGGCGAGTGGTATCTCGGTCGCCCGCTGCTGGTGACAGCCAACGATTACGAGATCGGGTTGTTCAACGGGGATACGGGCGTGGTGATCGATTCGCCGAGTGGTGTCCGAGCCGCCTTCGCACGGGGTTCGGATCCGGACCTGTTTCCACCTGTCCGATTGGACTCGGTGCAGACGGTGCATGCCATGACCGTGCACCGTGCGCAGGGCAGCCAGTTCCGTTGTGTGTCCTTCATCGTGCCTCCGCCCGATTCCCCGCTGCTCACCCGCGAGCTCCTCTACACAGCGGTGACCAGGGCGACTGAGCGGGTGCAGGTCTTCGGCAGCGAGGAAGCAATTCGTCGTGCCGTGCTGCGTTCGGCCAATCGGGCTAGCGGGCTCCGTTCCCGGCTGGGGTTGTCACATCTAGGCTGAAAGCGTGACCAACTGGGCACTGGCTAGCGACCTAGACCGAGTCGATCACCACCGCAGATCTCCCGAATGGGTCGCGGGCCTGTGGCGAGCCGACGAAGCGAAACTGCTGAAGCTGGATGATCAATCCCGGTTCACGACCAACAACGGCGGCAGCAAGCTACGAATGACGAAGCCTTTTGTTGAATACGACAACCAGCGGCATCGGCTATTGGGCCTACTTGACGGTAACCCGGTGTTCGCCGTCGAGACGCTCACCGAGGGTGAGGTGCACGACTTCCGCGAGGTCGGCCACCAGCTCACCGACAATGAACGCGATATCGCCGCCACTGCCGCAGCACTCACGCACTGGCACCGCCGAGAACCGCGCTGTCCGCGCTGTGGCGGCGCCACCATCCCGATCAACGGTGGCTTCGCTCGGCACTGCGAGAACTGCGGCGAAGATCATTTTCCGCGTACTGACCCGGCGGTCATCGTCGCCGTACTGGACAACAACGATCGGCTGCTGCTGGGCAGCCAACCCTCCTGGGGAACACGGGTGTCCGTACTGGCCGGCTTTGTCGAGAGCGGCGAGTCGCTGGAGCAGGCCATCCACCGCGAGATCGCCGAGGAGGTCGACATCGAGCTGAGCGACCTTCGCTATTTCGGCAGCCAACCATGGCCGTTTCCTCGTTCATTGATGGTCGGCTACTTCGCCAAGGCCGCAACCAACGACATTTCCGTCGACGCCGAAGAAATCGAATTCGCTCAATGGTTCACCCGGGAGGAGCTTCAGACCAAGCTCGATACCGGCGAACTCGGGCTGCCAGGCAAGAGCTCGATCGCCTACCGGATGATCAGCACCTGGCGGGGTGGGGAAGCGCCGCTCTAATCGCGTTCGCTCGGGCGATATCTGATTGGTCGCTCCGCGCGCTGCGGCTCGTGCTCAAGACGGCTACTTCATCGTCACTCGCTGACGGAAAGCATGTTCGCTCCCTCCTCCTCAGCACGCCGCCGCACGATCCGCGGCGCTCTAAAAGGCCCTGGCCGCGCGATCCTCCGACGTTTGCGAACCCCGCCTCATCAGACTCCGGTCACTAGCCGCTCAAGTTCCGCGCGAGCCGGTAGACGATCCGGGCGAATGATTCGATCTGTGCGGACGTAGTAGAAGATCGCATCGACCTCGTCGACCGGTACACCGTGTACCTCTGACCACGCCAACCGGTAGATCGCCAGCTGCCAGGGGTCGGCGGTCTCGGCGCGATTGGTCTTCCAATCCACTACCTGGAAGCGAGTTGATCCGTCCGAACTGGTGATCTTGTAAATCGCGTCGATCCGGCCGCGAATCAACCTTCCGGCAAGCAGCAGGGTGAATGGCGCTTCTACGGCGTACGGCACCAGCTGACCGAACCGGCCAGCGGCGAAACGGTGGCACAACTCACGAAACTCTGCCTCGTCGTCCGCATCTGCATCCGCACGGTCAGGCAGGTCATCGGGATCGATCAGCGACGGCTGGCCCATCGAATCCCTCGGAAACTGAGAACCATAGTGCGACTCGACCCAGAAGTGAAAACGCGCGCCAAACCGCGCTGTCCGGGAAGGGGCTTGTGGCATAGGCCGGGCCAAGTCGGCGGTGAAGGCCTCCGGTTCTGCATTGAGCCGAAGCAGCGCCGAGGCCGACAAACTCCCTGGCAGCTCGACGAGCCGCTCGCCAGACCGGGTTTGCACCACTTCTGCCAGGAGTCGATCAATATCGGCATCCCAGCCGGTCACGATTTCCTCTTCGTCCAGGAGGAGGTGATATCCGGTGCCATCGCTCCGCTCATACGACCCGGTGCGGGCATAGCGGTCTCGCGCCTCGCTCACCCAGCGCGCCGCCTCCTGACGACGACTCAGCGCATCGGGATCCAATGGCGCCGGCCATGGCTGTGGCTCGGCGTCGGTGACCAGTGGATTCTGCTCACCCGGAGAATCTGCCTCGGCCAGGTGCTGACCCTGGGCCGCCGCCTCTTTGATGATCGCCTGCAGATAGGCCGACGCCGTGCGGGGCTTGATCAACTCAGCCCGCCAGAAGTGGCCGCTGCCGACGAGCACCTGCTTGGCGCGAGTGGCGCCGACATACGCCAGTCGGTCTTCGGCAAGCAACTGCTGCTCGGCGAGCCGCTCGCGGTAGGCCGTCATGGCTGGGTTGCTGACCTCCGACAACTGCGGGACGGCGGCCGCGTCACCGCGCAAATCAGCGGGCAAGGCCGCCGCGCTGGTTACCCAGTTGTCGGTCACCCGCTCAGTCGGAAAGACGCCCTTCATCAAGCCCGGGAGGAACACCATCTCCCATTCCAGTCCCTTGGCCTTGTGCACAGTCAGCAGCTTCACTGCTTCGCGGTCCGAGGGCACCGCCTGCTCGAGCCCGGTGCCTTGGTCAATCTCCGCTTGCAGGTAAGCCAGCAGTCCGGTAAGAGATGCGTCACCGTCCACATCGGCGTAGCCGGCCACAGCATTAAGGAAGGTGCCGAGCTGGTCACGGCGCCCCTCCTTCGCGTACTCCGAAGTCGCCATCAACTCCACATCAAGGTCCATCGTGGCGATCACTCGGCGGGTGAGGTCGAGGACCGGCTCGTCGCCGTGCCGGCGCAGGTAGGACAGTTCCGCGGCGAGACGTACGAAGCGGTCGACGGCCGCAGCAGAATACGGCCCGGCGCCGGGACTCTCCAGTGCATCGAGCAGGCTCACCACTTCGGTCGGATCTACGTCAGCAACGGCATCCTCCAAAGCGGCCAGCAGACCCAGCTGACCGCCAAGATCACCATCGTCTCCGTGTTCCGTGGTCTGACGTGCCAGTTCGCGAGCCCGCGCGCCGAGCAGCGCCAAATCTCGTGGACCGATCCGCCAGCGCGGACCGGTCAATAGCCGCAGCAGATCTGCGTTGGCCGTAACGTCGGCGATCAGCCGAAGTGTCGCGGTCACATCCATGACCTCGGGGAGCAGCAGCAGGCCGCCTAACCCGACGATTTCGACCGGCACGTCGCGAGAGGTGAGCTCGCTGTAGATCGGCGCGATGTCGGCGTTGCGTCGGAGCAACACCGCGACGTCGGCCCACCGGCCGACAACACCAGCGGTCTTCGCCTCAATGATGTGGTCGGCGATCCAGCTGACCTCCTCCGACCAGGTATCGAACGTTGCAGCCCGGACCTGTCCAGGCCCGGCCTGCGGCGGGGCCTGCAGCAGCCCAAGCCCTTCCATGCCGAGCTCGCCGTCATTGGTCGGATCGGGAAGAAGGCCGGAGACACGAAGGGGAGTACTGAGTCCGTTGGCCACAGACAATATTCGATGACCACTCCGCCGGTTGATCGTCAAGGCGAACCGGGCGCTCGGTCGGCCGTCCGAACGGCGGAAGTCATCGGCGAACTGCAAAATGTTGCTTGCGGCCGCACCTCGCCAGCCGTAGATCGCCTGGAAGGGATCACCGACTGCGGTGACCGGGTGGCCGAGGCCTTCGGCGACGCTGTTCCCAGAGAACAGCCCGCGGAGCATGATCGCTTGGGCCGCCGAGGTGTCCTGATACTCGTCGAGCAGCACGACCCGAAAGGTCGAGCGCAATATGTCCGACACCTGCGGCACCTCGCTGGCCAGCCGTGCGGCGATAGCCATCTGATCCGCGAACTCCACAAACCCGAGGCGCTGCTTCAGCCGCTGGTAGTCCTGCACAAGACTGGCCAGTTCGAGGCGTTCCTGTGCCGCCCCGGCGGCCTTGCGGACCTCAACGTAGGCGTTCCCGCGGCTGTTGAGCGGTGCCGATGCGCAGCCGAGCAGGAAGTTACGCGTGTGCTGGTCGAGCTCCGAGGGATCCACCAGATGCTGTTGCAGATCGGCGTCCAACTTGAGCACGCGCTCGGTAACGGTTGACGGCCGAAGCCTGGAGAGGAATTCGAACGGCCCCGCCGCCGACTTAACCACCTGCGACGCCAGTCGGAACCGGGTCGCACCGCTGATTAATGTGGGATCGGACTCGAACCCGAGCCGCAATCCATGCTCGCTGACCAGCCGTGCCGCGAAGGCATCGTAAGTCATGACCAGCTGCTCGCCGGACTCGTCGACCCCGCGATCGGCCACCACGCCGGCCCGCGTCAGCGCGGCCCGCACCCGGGTGGACAGTTCGGCTGCCGCCTTGCGGGTGAAGGTCAGCCCCAGCACTTCCTCGGGACGTACGATTCCCGATCCGACAAGCCATACGACGCGTGCGGCCATCACCGTCGTTTTCCCCGAGCCGGCCCCGGCCATGATGACCCCGGGCTCCAGCGGCGCCGTGATAGCCGCAAGCTGCTGCTCGGAGAAGCCGATACCCAAGGCGTCGATTAGGTCACCAGCTGATCGGAACCCACCGCCGGTCGCTGGACGCAGGGTCAGAACACTCATCGGACCACCTGTGCGCCCATCGGCTGGGCCGGACAACTGTCTCGGAACCGGCAATACCGGCATGCTGGTCCGATCCGGGCATCGAAGTGCTCGCCGCGGATGATGTCGGCAGCCTGGGCGAGCCGTTCGTGCACCCAGGTGGACCCCGACCTATCACCCGGTGCCTGTGGTGATTCGCTGACCGGGAAGGGAGCGTCGTCGAGTGAGGCCTGCGAGTAGACCCGCGGATAATCCGACGTCCGGTCCGGTTGCCGGAGGTAAACGAGTTCCGCGCCGCCGGGCCGCGCGCCCTCACCGACGAGATCGGCAAATGCCCCTTGTGCAATGGCTAACTGGTAGACACCCAGCTGATCATGCAGCGCGACGTCGGTCGCGGAGGGCACGGTCCGGCCGGTCTTGAAATCGATGATACGAATTCGCCCGTCTGGATCCCGCTCCACCCGGTCTGCAGTTCCGGTGAGCCGCACGTGCTCGTTACCGAGGTCGACATCGCAGGTGAACTCGACCTCTGTTCCCACTAGCTCTCGCTCCGCTCTGGCCCGGTGCCATCCGACGAAACGCTCCAACGCAGCCTCAGCTTCGACCCGCTCAACAGCGGAGAGCCAGTTCGCATCGAAATCGATCTGATCCCACACCGCTCCAAGGTGCTCAGAAAGCGCCGTCAGGTCGACGTCCGGCTGGGCGCCGTACTGCGCAAGGACGTGAAGCACGGAGCCGAAGGTGGCTGCCGCACTGCGGGTGGACTCGCCCTGGGCCTTGCGCGCCAGGAACCACTGGCGTGGACAGGCGAGCACCGCGGCGAGCTGGCTGCCGGACAGATGAACTGGCCAGTCCGTCTTCACGACCGGCGTCGGCGCATCGCTGATCTGCCGCATCCCCCACCAGCGGTCCGGCGAAGCAGCTGGGGCGAGCGAGTACCCCGATTTGTCGACTGCATCGGCCAACCGCGCCAGCCGCAGGGCCGCCTGCTCCCGCAGCTCAGGACTGGTCTGCGGGTCAGTGCTGACCCGACGAAGTTCGCCGATCAGTGCGGCCAGTGACAGCGGGTGTTGCGGCCGCCCGTGCAAAACCGTGATCGGGGCACCGAGTTCGGAGAGGAAGCGTGATGGCTGATCGGCCTCGCCTTCGGTCCCGGCGACGGCGGTGAGGACCAACCGATGGCGCGCCCGCGTGCAAGCAACATAGAACAGCCGGCGTTCCTCGGCGATCCGCGCTGCGGTCGGGACGAGCTGCGATAGCCCTCGCCGGCTGAGCCGATCCGGTTCCAGCAGCGACCCGCGCCGCCGAACGTCGGGCCAGACCCCCTCCTGGACTCCGGCCACGACGACGAGGTCCCACTCCAGGCCCTTGCTTCGGTGCGCGGTAAGCACCCGTACACCAGTGCCGCGGGTCTCTGCCTCCCGGAGAGTGTCGGCCGGGATTTGCTGACCCTCGACCTCAGCGAGAAACCCCGTGACGCCGCGCAGCCCCGCGACCTCCTCGGACCGGGCGGCGACCTCGAACAGTGCACAGACGGCGTCCAGATCACGATCGGCCCGGCGCCCAATGTCGCCGCCAAGGGCCGACTCGCGACGCAGTCGACCCGGCCAGTTGGTGCCGTCCCATAACAACCACAAGGCTTCCTCGGCAGTGCCGCCACTGGAGATCAGGCTCTGGCATCGACGCAACAAGCCCGCCAGCTGTTGCGCAGCGTGTCGGTCTGCCGATGGTGGGCAGTCCTCCAGCAGCTCGGGATCGCGCAAGCCGATGGCGACCAGCTCTGTCGAGCGTCGCGGCAACGCAGTTCCGGCAAGTTCCACCCGCTCCATCTGCCGCAAGCTACGACCCAGCCGGCGGACTGCCATGCTGTCCAGCCCGCCCATTGGCGAGGTCAGCAGCCCGTGCGCTTCTTCGGGCGTGGCACTCCCGCCTCTGGCACAGATCCGAAGAGCGAGCAGCAGCGGTCGTACCGCCTGCTCAGCGAGCAGTGGGATTTCATCGCCTGCGACCTCGACCGGCACGCCGGCGGCCACCAATGCCCGGCTGAGCCCTGGGATGGTCAGCCGGCCAGACCGTACGAGCACTGCCATCTCGGTCCACGGCAGGCCATCGCGAAGATGCGCGCTGCGCAGCATCTCCGCGATGTGCTCGGCCTCGGCACCGGCGCTGACACAGGTGTAGATCTCGACAGTTCCCCTCGGCAGGCCGGGCTCCGGGGCAGGCGACCGGAACGTGCGCAGCACATCTGCAGGCAGTGGCTTACTGAGTGCGAGTCGGTCGGCTACATTGCGGGTGGCGTGCATGAGGTTCGAGCCGAACCGTCGGGTCGTACCCAGCGAAAGCACTGGTGCCGTTTCCCCGGTCGAGGTGCGGAACATGTCCGGAAAGTCCAAAATTCCGCGCGCCTCGGTCCCGCGAAATCCGTATATCGACTGGTCTGGATC
>JBKPML010000145.1:0-6658 GCA_046732135.1 Actinomycetota bacterium | reverse complement strand
TCGCTGGTTCGCTCAGCGCTCCGTGGCTACTGCGGCGGATCCATGCCCGGCCGACGTTGGTCAGCGGCTTCCTTGGGATCGGCTTGGGCGCGACGGTGTTTGTGATTTCGCCGGCGGTAGCTGTTGTGCAGCTTCTGAGCGCCTTCGCTCTGATGGGCGCCGGCCTGGGGGCAGCCTCGGTGGCGTCGACACATACCGGTACCGAGGCCGCAGAACCAGCCCGGCAGGGCATCGCCTCTGGACTGCTGAACTCGGCGGCCCAGATCGGGACGGCATTCGGGCTTGCCGTCGTGACGCCGCTCGCGCTTCGTGGGGCCGTCCCATCGCTCGACGGCTTTCGCGTTGGATTCCTTGCCATCTTGGTGATTGTTGTGGCCGGACTGGTCGTCAGCGTGGTGGCGCCGGGCTCAGCTGCCCCTGAGGCCGGCCCAGTCGCCGAGAGCGGTGGGTGCAACGACGAGGTGAGCCGCGTGGTCATTGGCGAGTGGCCGAGTCGCTGAAGATCACCCAACCATGGCGCTCAGGCCGAGCAACAGTGCGGCCAAAGCGCCGAGACCGAAGATCAATCCAAATGAGTATGGCCGTTATCGAAATTTGTCTTTATGTGTCCGATTCAAGCCTTGTCAGCGGTCTTAATCCCACGGTTGGATGGCCGTAAGCGCCCGGTCTATCGCGCCACTCGCTGTTGGAGCGGGAACCGAGCAATGCATGCGCTACTGAAGGAGTCGGAATTGCGCAGTTCACGTTTGCTCGCCGGGATGGCTGTTGCCGCCATGCTGACCGTGGCGGCCTGCGGTGGTGGCAATGACAGCGGAGGTGGCTCCGAGTCACAGGGCGGCTCGGCAGAAGACAACCAATTGTTGGTCTGGACGACGGAGGATCAGGCGGATCGGGTCAAGGCCCAGAAGACGATTCTGGACGCATGGGCGCAGAAATCAGGAGCCACTGTCAAGCTGGTCGCCGTCGCTGAGGACCAGCTGACAACCGTTCTCACCTCTGCGGCGGCCGCCAAGCAACTGCCCGACGCCATTGCCGCCCTGTCCCTCAACGGCGTCAACCAGCTCAAGACCGATGATCTTGTTGACTCTGACGCGGCCAAGGAGATCCTGGACGGGCTCGGCGCGGACACCTTCCAGAAGCGCGCGCTTGAACTGACCAGCCAGGATGGCGAGCAGCTTTCCATACCGAGCGACGGTTGGGCACAACTGCTGTTCTACCGGTCCGATTTGTTCAAGGCCGCCGGTCTGGCTGAGCCGAAGACGTACGACGACGTACAGAATGCGGCGAAGGCCCTCAAGAAGGGCAAGACTGCCGGCATCGTGGCCGCAACCGCCCCAAGTGATTCATTCACTCAGCAGACCTTCGAATGGGTGGCTCTAGCTAATGGATGCCAGCTGACCGACGACTCTGGCAACGTCACCTTGAACAGCCCGCAATGCCAGGAGGCGTTCAACTTCTACGGGCCGATGATGAAGTCTTCATCGGTCGCGGGGAACCAGGATGCCGACACGACCCGGGCGACCTACTTCGCGGGGAACGCCGCGATGCTCATCTGGTCTTCGTTCTTGCTCGATGAGCTGGCCGGTCTGCGCAAGGATGCGTTGCCAACTTGCGACAAGTGCAAGAGCGATCCCCAATGGCTGGCTAAGAACAGCGGTCTGATGACGACCCTCCAAGGTCCTAGCGGGTCAGCACCGGCGGCCTTCGGCGAAATCGTGTCCTGGGCAGTGCTCAACGACGCCTCGCCGAAGACCAAGGATCTGGTCACTTACATGATGAGCGACGGTTACCTCGACTGGCTCAAGATTGCTCCGGAAGGCAAGGTTCCGACCCGGCTTGGTACCGCTGAGAACCCCAAGGAGTACTCCGACGGCTGGACCAAGATGGAAGCCGGTGTCGACAAGAAGGCGCTGCTGTCAGACATCTACTCGCCAGAGACGCTGCAGGCTGTCGCAGCAAGCCCAGGCTCTTTCGACCGGTGGGGAATCCCGCAAGGCCAGGGTGCCCTCGCGGCCGCAGTTGGTGGGCAGTTCGTGGTGCCGCAGGCACTTGCGAAGATGATCAACTCCGGCGCGAGTGCGGCTGACGCGGCTGCGCAGGCTCAAAAGGGAGCGGAGCAGATCAAGCAGGACCTCGGCTAGGTCTAAGCAGGCCATGAGCCTGCCGATGGAGGGCTTCGACAGGCTCAGACCCTTCTCTCCGGACACCGATGTCGGCACCGCATGACATCAAGCAAGGAGCAGCTGTGGCAGTAGTGGTAAGCGAAGCAACGACCAACGCCACCCGGAAACGGCGAACTATCACTCAACGCGATGCCCGCTTGGGTCTGTGGCTGATGTCACCGACGCTGCTGGTCGTGCTGGCGATCGTGATCTTTCCGCTGCTGTGGTCGATCTTGCTCTCGTTCCAGCGAATGCGCCTCATCCAAATCGGCCGGGCCGACTTCTTCGAGCCACTGACGCTGGCCAACTATCAGCGCGTGCTCGGCTCCAGCGCCTTCTGGGAGAGCCTGGGGACCACCTTCGTCTACACCTTTGGCTCGGTGGTGCTGGCGATTTCGCTCGGGGTGCTGGCCGCAATGGCCGTGCGCCAGCCGTTCCGGGGCCGGACATTCGTCCGGGCCGCCTACTTGCTGCCGTACGTCGCACCGGTTGTTGCGGTGACCTTCATCTGGAGGACGATGCTCAATCCGCAGTTCGGGATTGTCAATGTCATCGGTCAGTCCGTGTTCGGTTGGGATGAGCCGATCGCCTTCCTGTCACAGGCGCAAGGAACATGGAACGTGTTCGGGCTGGAGATCCCGGTGCGTACGGCACTTCTGACCACGATTGCATTCGAAGGATGGCGATACTTCCCGTTTGCGTTCCTATTTCTGATGGCGCGGCTGAGCGCCATGTCGGGTGAGCCGGAAGAGGCGGCGTTGGTCGATGGGGCGACGCCTTGGCAGTCGTTCCGGTTCATCGTGTTACCGCAGCTCACGCCGATCATCGGTGTGCTCGCCGTGCTGCGCACCATCTGGACCTTTAATGAGTTCGACGACATCTTCTTGCTGACCGGGGGCGCGGCAGGCACCAATGTCGCGAGCGTGCAGGTTTACAACTACCTCACGGTGCAGCGCAATGTCGGTGCAGCGGCGGCGCAGTCAGTGATCATGGCGCTGGTGCTGCTGGTAATGCTCAGTGTTTATCTGCTCATCCTGCGGAGAAGAGGAGAGCGGGTATGACCACTCAAATCGTGACTCCGCCGAGTGAGGTCGCTGCCGCACCTCAACAGCGTGTGCGAGCTGCCGGCGGGCGGCACCGAGTCCAGAGCCGGGTTTTCGGCATCGGTCGTTGGGTTGTGATCGCAGGGTTTCTGCTCGCCACGCTCGTACCGTTCTATTACATGTTGTTGTTGTCGGTGAAGCCAATCGAGTCGCTATTGCGCGATCCCGCCTCGTTGATCGTTAAGCCCTCCGAGTTCACTCTGCAGACCTACGTCGACGTGCTGTCCCCGGTTACCTCGGGAGGCCAGGGCTTCGGCCGGTTCCTGCTGAACAGCGCAATCGTTGCCCTCGGTTCGGTGGTGCTGGCGCTGCTCATCGGGATCCCCGGTGCGTACGCGATCGCCCGGCTGCCGTTCATCGGTCGGCGCCAGGTCAGCGGGATCTTTCTGGCCGCCTATCTGTTTCCTGCCATCTTGATGGCTATCCCACTGTTCGTCGGTTTCACCCGGCTCGGGCTGCGTGGCTCACTGGTCGGACTGGTCATCGTCTACACCGCACAAACCGTGCCGGTGGCGATCTACATGCTGCGCAACTACTTCGAGACCGTGCCGGAAGCGATCGAAGAAGCAGGTCTCGTCGACGGCCTCGGCCGAATAGGCGTGCTGCGCCGAATAAGCTTGAAGCTGGCCATGCCGTCGATCATGTCCACCGGACTGTTCGTGTTCATGATCGCCTGGAACGAGTTCTTGTTCGCGCTGCTGTTCCTCGTCGACCGCCCGGGGCGCTGGACGGTGTCCCTTGGCCTCTCCCAGCTGTCCGGGAGCGTCGAGATTCCGACTACGGTGCTCATGGCGGGGTCCGTCGTGCTTACGTTACCGATCATTATCATCTTCTTTGCCACCGAACGGTTGTTGACCGGGGGCCTGACGGCTGGAGCCGAGAAAGGATAAACGTGCCGCTGCCGGCTCGTTGGCACAAATCACCTCATGGCGTACCTCGTCCAGCTCAACGAGCCGCGGGTTGTCGGGATCCGCGAGTATCCAGCTCCGGGTCCAGGCGTTGGTGAGGTGCGCCTGCGGACTCTTTACTCCGGTATCTCGGCGGGCACCGAACTGACGATTTACCGCGGCACCAATCCGTATCTGGAAAAGGAATGGGATTCCCGAACTGCCCTCTTCTTGCCTGGATCACGATACTTGACCGGCTCGCCCACCTTCAGCTATCCGGTGGACGTCTGGGGATACTCCGAGGTCGGCGAAGTCGAAGCAACGGGCGAGGAAGTTTCCGGGCTCAGTATCGGCGACATTGTCTGGGGCATCTGGGGGCATCGTTCGCATGCCGTGCTGCCGGCGGCCAAACTGATCGGTCATACGTTGCCTCCTGGCATCGATCCGATCGTCGGCACCTTCGATCGGGTCGGCGCAGTGGCCTTGAACGCAGTGCTCGCTTCCGGAGTCTGTATCGGCGAGTCGGTGGCCGTCTTCGGCCTTGGCGTGATCGGGCTACTCGCTACCCAGCTGTTGATCAGCCAGGGCGTCGAGGTGCTGGCCATCGACACCTCGCGGTACCGGCTCGAGCTGGCCGCAAAGTTCGGTGCCATCCCGTTTTCCACGGGCGACCGTGATCTTGCTCTGGCCATCCGCGACTACACCGGCGGCCGAGGCGCCGATCGAGTGATCGAACTCAGCGGCGCATATCCCGCCCTGCACCAAGCCATTCGGCTCGCCGGGGTGGGTGGCACCGTGATCGCGGCCGGTTTCTATCAAGGACCTGCCACTGCACTGGCGTTGGGAGAGGAATTCCACCACAACCAGGTGACTCTGGTGTCCTCCCAGATCGGCAGTGTCCCCCTTGCTTTGCGGGATCGGTGGAGCCGGGAACGGCTGCACACGACGGTCATGCGACTGTGCGTTGGCGGAAGGCTCGATCCCATGCCCCTGGTGAGCCATGTGATCCCAGCAACCCAGGCTGCCGAGGCCTACCGTTTGCTCGACTCGCCGCCGTCGGAGTTCATGCAGGTGATCTTGAGGTTCGATCAGGTGGAACCTGACGGCCAGGAGGAGGAGGAAGCGTCAGCGCCACCGTCTGAGGAGGAGCCGGTATGAGGCACGCCGTACGGCTGTCGGCGCAGGAGCAATACCTGCATGGCAGCAGCGCCCGGGAGAGGTGGGAGCACGCCCGGCGGCTTGGTTTCGACGCCCTTGAGCTGCGCGGAGCGGGCGGAGGCCGGTTCGCCGAGCGGTTACCTGAGCTCAAAGCGGCTGCTGCAGCTGGTGTGCCTATGCCGACGGTCTGCGTCGAGATGTTGCACTTCGTCGGTGACTTCGATCGGGACAAGCGGGCTGACGCGCTTATCCAAATGAAGTCCCAGCTGTCAGTGATGGCCGAGATCGGTGGCCGGCTCGCGATGACGCCGGCTTCATACGGAATGTTCAGCAAGCGGCTGCCACCGTTCATCAGTCCGCGTTCGGAGGCTGAAGATACCGAGATTTTGCTCGACGCCTTCGGTCAGCTGGCTGATCACGCACAGGCGGAGGGAGTCGTCATAGCTCTGGAGCCGCTGAATCGGTACGAGACTCACATGATCAACACCTTGGCCGATGCGGTGTTCTTGTGCGAAAAGGTCGCCTCGCCCAGCTTGGGCATCGCGGCGGACACCTACCACATGAACATCGAGGAAGCTGACCCCTTGCAGGCGCTGGTGGCTGCTGCCCCGTGGATTCGGCACGTTCAACTGAGCGACAGCAATCGGCTCGAGCCAGGAGCGGGGCACATCGATTGGCCGGCGACGTTGGAGACGCTGTGGGCCATCGGCTATTCCGCCGAGCTCGCCTACGAGTGCCGCCTCTCCGGTGAAGCCGACGAGGTGTTGCCGACCTCGGTGCGCCGGATCCGGCAGCTGGCATGGTCGTAGTCGGTGCGGCGCCGGGAGCCGCCGAAGTTGATCATGACCAGCTGGCGCGGGACGCCATGCGTATCCTGGTCGAAAACTGGCACGGGCATGCCACGGTTCCATCCCGCAGCTTGTATCCGCATCAGTGGAGCTGGGATTCGGCCTTCATCGCGCTCGGCCTGCAGCATCTGGCACCACGGCGCGCCGCGGTAGAGTTGCTCAGCCTCTTTGGCGCCCAATGGGCTGACGGCCGGATTCCGCACATTGCCTTCAATCCCGCAGTGGCTGACGACGCCTACTTTCCCGGCCCGTCGTTTTGGCGCTCTGCACAAATCGTAGGCAACCCGCCAATCGACACGTCCGGGATCATCCAACCGCCGGTCCACGCCATTGCCGCATGGGCCGTGATGGCACGACTTGCTGGGGATGGTCGTGCCTTCGCCACCCGCGCATACCCGGCCCTAGTCGCGCAGAACTCTTACATTCGCGAACGGAGGGGAGTGAACGGACTGGCAGTCGTCGTACACCCCTGGGAGACCGGTCTGGACAATTCCCCCGCC
>JBKPML010000144.1:0-7704 GCA_046732135.1 Actinomycetota bacterium | reverse complement strand
GTGGAAGCCGTTGCGCCGAAAACATGTCCGAGCCGCGGCGAGGATCTGCTGACGCCTGGCTGCCAGATGGTCGTCGGTTACGCGGGGCATGTAGCCATCATAAAACGAACGCTCGCTCTTGACGATCCGATCACGAGGGGGAAGGATGGAGCTTAGGCGAACGAACTCTCGTTTTAGGAGCTTTTAATGTCGTCATCAGGGCGTACAAAGCCCCCAGCCCTGCTTCAGGCGGTTGCAATCGCGGTTCTGGTCTTCGCGCTCCAGCTGGTCATCGTTCCGCTGTTCGCCGCTCCGGCGGCAAACCTCGCACCCCGCGACCTGCCGATTGTGATCGCGGGCCCGCCCCCGGCGGCAGCCGCTTTGAGTGCTGCTCTGAGTGGCGCTGAACCTGGTGCGTTCAAGGTCACCCAACTTCCGAACACAGCTGCGGCCGACCAGGCGCTGCGCAATCGGGAGGCCTACGCCGGCCTAATCGTCGAGACTCCGGGCGTATCTCTGCATACGGCGCCAGGCGCGAGTCCAGCGGTCGCTTCTCTGCTCACTCAGGCAACGGCCTCCTTGGGAGCCGGTCAGCCAGTGCCAGTTGTCGCGGTCGTGCCTGGGGATCCGGACGACCCCCTCGGAGCCGGCTTCGCATCAGGTTTCCTTCCCCTAGCCCTCACCGGAATGGCCGCGGGGATCGCGCTCGCGATTCTGCTCCGTAATCGAGCCGCCAAGCTGGCTGGCTTGGTGATCTTCGGCGTCCTCGCTGGCCTCGGCGCGGCGGCGGTGTTGCAGCTGTGGCTTGGCGTGCTATCCGGCAGCTATCTGCTGAACGCCGGTGCTATCGGGCTGTTCGCCATCGCAACAAGCGCAACTATCACCGGACTCGGCGCCCTACTCGGTCGAGCCGGCATCGCGCTAGGTGTTATCGCGGTGTTCTTGGTTGGTAATCCGCTATCTGCGGTGGCCAGCGCGCCAGAACTTCTGCCTCAGCCTTGGGGAGCTGTTGGCCAATATCTGCCAGTGGGCGCCGGCGCGACCCTGTTGCGGTCCACCGCCTTCTTCGACGGCGCCGGTGCCGCGAGGCCTATGTCAGTGCTACTCGGCTACGCGATCATCGGTCTGCTCTTGACCGTCATCGGCCGGGCGACCATTGGTGCGGCGAGGCGGCAGGCCACAGGTGAAGAAGCGCCGACCTCTGGCGACAACCGAGCCATGGTTTGATGCGGACGAATCGCCTGAACGGGAGCACGGCTGCGGTGACTGAGCTGGGCTTCGGTGGGGGCCCACTGGGTGGCCTGTTCGAGCCTGTAGATGACGATGCGGCGGCTGCTACGTTGAGCGCCGCCTGGGATAGCGGCATCCGATATTTCGACACTGCACCTCATTACGGCATAGGGCAGTCGGAACGCAGGTTCGGGGAGTTCCTCCGCTCGCAGCCCAGGGATGCGTTCACGCTCTCGACGAAGGTCGGCAGGCTCCTGGTCGAGCAGGATCCTGCCGGGCGAACCGACGAAGCTTTCCAGGTTCCTGCCACGCATCACCGGGTGTGGGACTTCTCCCGCGATGGGATCCGTCGAAGTCTGGAAGAGTCCCTCGTTCGGATGGGTCTGGACCGGGTGGACGTCCTTTATCTCCACGACGCCGGTGAGCATTTCGAGGCGGCGCTCAAAGACGGGTACCCGGCCTTGGCCGAGCTCCGGGGAGAAGGTGTCGTCACCGCGATCGGTGCCGGGATGGAAAATGCCGGGTTGCTGACCCAGCTCGTGCGGCAGACCGATGTCGACGTGCTGATGCTGCCGGGCCGGTATACCCTGCTCGACCAATCCGCCCTTGACCACCTCCTGCCGACCTGCGAGGAGCGTGGGGTGTCAGTTGTCGCCGCGGCGGTTTTTCATTCCGGCGTGCTGGCCCAACGTCAACCCGCCCCCGGAGCGATGTTCGGCTACCGGGCCGCGTCGGCGGCGGTCCTGGACAGAGCCAACCGCATAGCGCAGATCTGCGCCATGCACGGTGTGACCCTGCCGCAGGCGGCTATGGCGTTCCCACTGACCCACCCGGCGGTCGTTGGCGTTGTGCTGGGTATGCGATCGGTGGAGGAAGTCCGGCAGAACGCCAAGTTCTTCGCGGCGGGCGTGCCCGGACAGCTGTGGGCGGACCTATCCGCCGAAGGGTTACTCGACGCTCGGGTAGCGGTGACTGCTCAACGCGACCGCGCCCGGTGACACCGCATACTGGGGCTTCGCATTCGCAGGACCGGTAGTCGCGTACGCGACGCGCCATCCGCGTAGTCTGCCATTCATGGCCGGCGCTGAGCTTGATGGAGCTCGGCCTGACTCTGAAGACGTTGATGTCGCGGCGCTTCTGCCGATGGTTCGACGAATCGTCTTCTCTCGTGTACCCAATGAAGCTGTCGCTGAGGATCTTGTTCAAGAAACCCTCGTCAAGGTGCTTGCCGCCGCCAATCGCGTGGAGCCGGGGTTGATCGAGCCCTATGCGATTACGACGGCGCGGAACCTGGTCACATCCATGTGGCGAACCCGAGATGCGCAGCGCCGGAACCAACATCGAGTCCTCGACATAACGCATCCGGACGCGCCCGATGAGCGCATGCTCAAGGACGAGGAGCGAGCGGCGATCGCCACCGCGATGCAGCGCCTGACGGACCGGGAACAGCGGACTCTGGTTGCCCATGAGGTCTCCGGGCAGGACATGAAATCGCTGGCAACCGAACTCAATTCCTCGGCTGGCGCCGTTGCGGCACAACTCAGTCGGAGCCGGGCTCGGCTGCGCGTGGAGTATCTGCTTGCCCTTCACGGCGTGGAACCGCCGACCGACCGCTGCCGGGCGGTCCTGTACGCCCTGTCGAGCGCTGACCGTCGTCGTCAGCGGGATGTCGATGCCGCGCGGCATCTGCTGGAATGTGACCTTTGCTCGGAGCTGAGCGAGCCGCTCCTGCAGCGTGCGCCGCAAGACGAAAACCAAGTCATCATCCGAATACAGCGCGACGCCGATGTTGTGGCGGCGCGCAAGAAGGCCCGTGAGCTGGCTACACAGCTTGGTTTCTCGCGGACCGACCTGACATTGATTGCCACAGCTGTGTCGGAGATTGCACGAAACATCGTTCGCTTCGCCGGAAATGGCCAGATCTTCCTCGAGCTTCTGGATGAACCGCGGCCGGGGATTCGCATCGTGGCACGGGATACAGGCCCGGGGATTTCTGACGTTGACCGGGCCTTGACCGACGGCTACAGCACGTACAACGGGTTGGGTTTGGGCCTTCCGGGCGCGCGTCGTCTGATGGACGAGTTCACGATTTCATCGGAGACGGACGTTGGAACGACAGTGACGATGACCAAGTGGGAACGGAAGGATGAATGATGGCTGAAGATTCACAGACGGCCGAGAAACTGGCGGCGGATTTCCCGGCCCTGGATCGTGAGGATGAGGAGCAGCTGCTCCCCCAACTTGTGTCGCATCTGCGTCAAAACCGCAGCCGGCTGCGTCAAGAGTGGGCGAGTCGAATACATGAAGCACACCTGCTCGAAGCTATGACTCAACACGAGACGGCCGACGAGACCAGTTCCGTGTACGACAACTACGTCGAGGTGCTGGAGACCGGGAGCGTGGAGGCGTTGCAGCACTATGCCCGGGATCTTTCCGAACGCATCATCCCTCGCGGCGTGGAGACCCACGAGGTTGTCGGCATCGTTCTGCTTTTGCGAGATGTCCTTGCGAGATCGCTTTTCGAGAAGTATCAGCGCGACTTCGCGCTGCTCAATCGGGTGCTGGACGCCTATGAGCCAGCCGCCAACCGTATCGCCAACACCGTTGCCGTCAGTTTCGTCGAGGAGCGGGAACGGATCATTCGGCAGCAGCAAGATTCCATCCGTGAACTTTCCACCCCAGTGCTTCCGGTACGGGAACGCCTTTTGATTTTGCCGATCATCGGAGTGTTGGACACCGAACGCGCCCGCCAGCTGACAGAGCAGCTGCTGGCTGGTATTCGTACGCATCGCGCCAAGGTCGTGGTGATCGACATCACCGGCGCGCCCGACGTCGACGAGGCAGTGGCCAATCACCTCGTGCGCACCGTCGACGCGTCACGGCTGATGGGTGCGAGCGTCATCATCACTGGGCTCTCACCGAAGATTGCTGAAACGCTGGTCACTATCGGTGTGGATCTCAGCAAGATGAACACGATCGGCGACTTACAGGGCGGTCTGGAGGAGGCCGAGCGGATGCTCGGATACACCTCGGGCCAGAACGGAACGGTCGGGTAGTGGATTCAGGGCCGGCACTGGTCTCGATCTTGCGAGAGGGCGACAACCTGATCGCCTCTATCCACACTGCCCTGGATGACTCCGAAATGGTCCGATTTCAGCGGAATCTCATCGAGCAGATCGGCCAGCATCGCTCCCGAGGGGTCATCATCGACGTTGCCGCACTCGATGTTCTTGATTCCTTCGGCTCGCGAACGCTTCGTTCCATTGCGGAGATGGCGCGGCTGCGCGGAGCAGAAACCGTCATTGTCGGCATACAACCCGATGTCGCGTTCGCAATGGTCGAACTGGGATTGGGTACCGGCGCGGTCCACGCGGCTCTGGACCTGGAGGAGGGCTTGGAGTATCTCAGCGGCGTCAGCATGCCGGCGCCCAGCGGGGCGCGCCGCGATCTTGGCTCGTGAACGCCCTTCAGAGGCTTCGACGCAACTATCGCGCAGCATTTCTCGGATTTCTACCGAGCCGCGATGAGAAAGCACTCGATGCGGGCTACCAGATCGGCCGATCGGCGGTGAGCGACGGGCTGAGCATCCTCGATCTGGCTCAGGTCCACCACGACGTCCTGCGCGAAGTGCTTGGCGCGAGCAGCCATGAGCAGATCGACGACGTGATTGCCGTCGCATCGGACTTTCTTGTCGAGGTGCTCGCGACCTACGAGATGACCCGCCGGGCGTACCTCGCGAGGCCGTGACGTGCGGGGCTGGAGATTCATCTGTTCTGTCGCGTCATGCGCCGCCGTGGTCGGCGTCTCCAGTACCAGAGCGTCCATGGAACCTGGCGCTCGCAGTTCGCAGGTCTTTGGCCGGGGGAGACCCCCGCTCCCGCGGCCAAAGCACTGCCCGACGAAGTGCTGGTGGCGGAGATGACCCAGTCGAATATCTTCCGCCGGGAGAATGGATCCCGGCGGGCAGCCAGAGCTGACCCGGCGAAACGCCCGGGCGCGCCATTGAGGGGTCTGAACACAATGCCGTCGAGCGGGCGGTCCGCCTCGGTCGAAAAGTTCGAGTCGGCAGCGGAGAATGCAGTCTCAGGTGTTTCTGCAGACCGTCTGGAATCCATCTGGCGACTCCACGCTCCGGTCGCCGTCGTCATGGACTTCATCGGTATCGGCCTGCGCCAGTACGACGAACTGATGTCGGATTTGGAGATGTCTCGTGAGGGGTCAGCGCTCCCGGGATGCCTGTTCCACTGGGCGGCCAGCACGCCGGACGGAGTCCGTGCCACGGAAGTGTGGCGGAACATCAAGCTGTTTGACTTCTTCCTCCGTGAGGAGGTACTGCCGACTGTCAGCGCACTGCGGGTGCCCGATCCAGAGCTCACTGTCTACGCGGTCCACCACTTCCTCACTGAGGGCAGACTTGAGTCGCTGGAGACGTAACGAGCTGTGGGGCCACCTGGCCTGTGGCGACGGTCGACAGTGACGGATAAAGCTGTCGTCGCGGGTCGCGCATGACGGGCAACTCGTGCTGGAAGTGGCTGAGCGTGCAGGGTCTTGGACTCTGCACGATCTGATGAGTGGGGGAACTGTGAGCGAGAGTGTGACGCAGGACGGCTACGTCGACTGGTTGCAGAAACAGTCGATGCTCGCCGACGCCAGCGCTGTTGCCACCCAGTTCTCGGGATCGCGCGGTATGTGGCAAAACCCGTACGCGAATCCCAATCCGCGGGCAGCGATCGAGAAGGCCTCGGTGTGGTTCACGGCGTATCCGGTCTCGATGATCACCAAGTCGGGTCGATCCTTTCTCCGCACTGTTGGAGATGAAGGGCTGTGGCGCCTCTTCGAATCAATAGGAATCAATGCCATACACACCGGTCCGGTTAAGCTGGCCGGCGGCATTTCCGGATGGGAGAGGACTCCGAGTGTCGACGGTCAGTTTGATCGGATCAGCACTCACATCGACCCCGCATTCGGCACAGAGGATGAGTTTCGGGCCGCGTGCCAGGTGGCAGCTGCTCACAACGGGATCATCATCGACGACATCGTACCGGGACACACCGGTAAAGGCCCCGACTTTCGGCTAGCCGAAAGGAATGTCGGCGATTATCCCGGTATCTACCACATGGTGGAGATCCTGCCGGAGGACTGGTCCCTTTTACCTACGGTCCCCAGCGGTCTTGATTCGGTGAATCTGGATGCGCAGGCAGAGGACCGGTTGGAGAAGGCCGGATACATCATCGGACGGATGCAGCGGGTGCTGTTTCACGAGCCCGGTGTCAAGGACACGAATTGGAGCGCGACCGCACCCGTCACCGGTGTCGACGGGATCGAGCGACGCTGGGTCTACCTGCACTACTTCAAGGACGGGCAGCCATCGATCAACTGGTTGGACCCGACAAGCGCGGGAATGCGGCTGGTCATGGGCGACGCACTGCACTCCCTGCATGCTCTCGGCGCAGGCGCGTTGAGGCTGGACGCGAACGGCTTCCTGGGTCTGGAGAAGAGTGCGGAGGGAGATGCTCCCGCCTGGTCGGAGGGACACCCACTGTCGGAGGCGGTCAACCAGATGATCGCCAGCATGGTACGAAAGGTCGGCGGTTTCACTTTCCAGGAACTCAATCTGGCCATCGACGACATCCGGAACACAGCCCAGCGCGGAGCCGATCTGTCCTACGATTTCGTCAACCGACCGGCTTACCACCACGCCTTGGCTCTAGCCGACACAGAATTCCTGCGATTGACCCTCAACATCGCATTAGAGAGCGGTCTGCAGCCGATCTCTCTGGTGCATGCGCTCCAGAATCACGATGAGCTGACCTACGAACTTGTGCATTTCGCCGCCGCGCACGCTGGCGATATATTTCACTTTCGGGGTGCGGACATCTCGGGTGCCGAGCTAGCTGTCACCATCCGCGGCGAGCTTATTGAGCGGCTCACTGGGGACGCGGGTCCCTACAACGCCATTTTCACCACCAACGGCATTGCCTCCACCACCGCGACTGTTCTCACCGCCGCCCTCGGCGTCACGGACCTTTCGAGCCTGAACCGACACCTGATCGAAAAGGTCAAGCAGGGCCACCTGTTGTTGGCGATGTTCAACGCGTTGCAACCAGGCGTATTTGCTTTTTCGGGATGGGACCTGGGCGGGCTGCTCACACTCGAACCATCCCAGGTGCCACGACTGCTGGCGACCGGCGACACCCGCTGGATCAATCGCGGCGCCTACGACCTGATGGATTACCAACGCGATGCAGGCGCGTCTGCGTCGATGTTGCCTCGTGCTGTCAGCTTGTACGGATCCTTGCCGGAGCAGCTTGACGACGGAAATTCGTTCGTTTCCCGGCTGCGCGACATCTTGAGGGTACGAGAGCGATATGGCATCGCGACCGGTACCCAGGTCGAGGTCCCACCTGTGTCCGACAAAGCGATGCTCGTCATGGTGCATCGACTCGACAACGGAGTTATGCAGGTCACGGTCTTGAACTTCTCCAGCCATCCTGT
>JBKPML010000143.1:0-11200 GCA_046732135.1 Actinomycetota bacterium | reverse complement strand
CCACTACGCCTTGGGCTGGCTGCCGCTGTGGGGACGCTTGATCACTCGGTTCGCCGCTGTCTCGACCTTGATCAACTTCAGCACCGGCACTCCAGGACTGCGGCGGATGGTGCGGTGGATGGCGGGAGTGGATCAGCTCCGATCGCTGCCTCGCTTTGCCCGCACTTCCGCGCGGTCTCGGGTGAGCTTGCCTGAAACCCAGGGCGGGAAACCGGTGATCATTTGGCTCGACTCATTCTCTGATTGCTTCCCCGGCGACGGGGTTGCTGCGGCCGCGTCCGTGCTCACGACTGCAGGCTACGATCCGCAACTGGCTGAGCGCCCAGCCTGTTGTGGTTTGACCTGGATCAGCACTGGACAACGTGACGCCGCTCGGCAACAACTGCGGGCTGCGTTGGACGTGCTGCACCCCCATGTTGCGGCTGGGATCCCGGTTGTGGGCCTTGAGCCGTCATGTCTTGCCGTTTGGCGTAGCGACGCTCATGAACTCCTCGACGATCGGCGGGTCGCTGAAGTGGCTGCGGGTAGCTTCACCCTGGCCGAACTGCTGGAGCGCACGCCGGATTGGACGCCTCCCGACCTGAGGGGCGTCGAGGTCGTTGCACAACCGCACTGCCACCATGCCTCGGTGCTGGGATGGCGAGCCGACGCGGCGCTGCTCGCCAAGGCCGGGGCAGACGTCACGACGGTCGGCGGCTGTTGCGGCCTCGCGGGCAATTTCGGCGTGGAGATCGGTCACTACGAGGTCTCGGTCAAAGTTGCTGAGCACAATCTGCTGCCAGCCGTCACGGCACATCCCAACGCGATTGTGCTTGCCGACGGCTTCTCCTGCCGCACTCAACTCGCCGACCTCACGGATCGTAGGGCAATCACCCTGGCGGAACTTCTAGCCGCACGTTCCTGACACGGCAACCCCTCGGGCAGTTCCTCGCTCGGAATCTCCTAGGTCCTGAGCGGGACTAGCCCCGGGTCAACCTGCGGTGCGTGGCCCGGTGGGGCCGAGCCGCTTCTGCACCCAATCGGGCGATCTTGTTGGCCTCGTAGTCGGCGAAGTTGCCCTCGTACCAGAACCACTGCGCCTCATCCTCGTCATCGCCCTCCCAGGCGAGGATGTGGGTCGCTATCCGGTCCAGGAACCATCGGTCATGGGAGATCACCACAGCGCAGCCCGGGAACTCCAGTAGCGCATCCTCCAAGGACTGCAGGGTCTCCACATCAAGATCATTAGTTGGCTCGTCCAACAGCAGCAGATTGCCGCCTATCTTCAGAGTCAATGCCAAGTTCAACCGGTTGCGTTCGCCGCCGGAGAGAACGCCGGCTGGCTTCTGCTGATCCGGCCCCTTGAAGCCGAACGAGGCGACATAGGCGCGCGACGGCATCTCGAAACTGGCGACCTTGATGTGGTCCAGGCCGTCGGACACCAGCTCCCAGACATTCTTGTTGGGGTCCAGTTTTGACCGTGCCTGATCGACATAGGAGATCCGGACGGTGTCGCCGATCTTCAGTTCGCCCGAATCCGGCTGCTCCTCACCGACGATCATCCGGAACAACGTGGACTTGCCGACCCCATTCGGGCCGACCACGCCGACGATGCCGGATCGAGGCAAGGAGAAGCTCAGCCCATCGAACAGCAGGCGGTCGCCGAAGCCCTTCACCAGGTCCCGGGCATCCAGCACATTGGTGCCCAGCCGCGGGCCGGGCGGGATGTTGATCTCTTCAAAATCGAGCTTGCGATTGCGCTCGGCTTCAGCGGCCATCTCTTCATAGCGATTCAGCCGCGCCTTGTTCTTCGCCTGGCGGGCCTTGGGGTTCGACCGGGCCCATTCCAGCTCACGTTCCAAGATCTTGGCGCGTTTGGCGTCCCGCTTGCCCTCGATCTGCAGTCGGGCCTTCTTGGTGTCGAGATAAGTGGAGTAGTTGCCCTCGTAGGGGTGTGTCCGGCCCCGGTCGAGCTCGAGGATCCACTCGGCCACATTGTCGAGGAAGTAGCGGTCGTGGGTGACGGCGAGAACAGCGCCCGGATAGCTCTTGAGATGGCCTTCCAACCACTGCACCGATTCGGCATCAAGGTGGTTGGTCGGCTCGTCCAGTAGGAGCAGGTCTGGCTGCTGCAGCAGCAACTTGCAGAGGGCGACTCGGCGTCGCTCGCCACCAGACAGTATGTCGACCAGGGCCTCCGGCGGCGGGCAGCGTAGGGCGTCCATCGCTTGCTCCAGTTGGGAGTCGATATCCCACGCGTTGCGATGGTCCAGCTCGGTCTGGACCTCTCCCATCTCGGCCATCAAAGCGTCGAAGTCTGCGTCTGGCTCTCCCATCGCGACGCCCAGCTCGTCCATCCGCGCCTGTAGCCGCTTGACGTCCGCCACGGCCTCCTCAATGTTCTCGAGTACCGTCCTGCCCTCTGTCAGCGGTGGCTCCTGCAGCAGGATGCCCACCGTTGCGTCTCTGGCGATGTTCGCATCGCCGTTGTTGGGCTTTTCCAGGCCCGCCATCAGCCTGAGTAAGGTCGATTTGCCGGTCCCATTGGGACCGACAACGCCAATCTTGGCCCCCGGAAAGAACGACAAGGTGATGTTGTCCAGCACGACCTTGTCACCGAGGGCCTTGCGGACGTTGTGCATCGAATAGATGAACTCAGGCATGACGAGCTTGACCTTCGTGTCGGATCACCGAAGCGGGCGACGTAATGTCGCCCGCAACCGCCAAGTATGCCAGTCTGAAACTTGTTCCAAGGGCAGCGAACGGGCCCTGAACCGTACGGTAGGCAGCTGTCAGGCCGCGCTGCGCCGATCGCTCGGCTCGGCGGCGGTAATCTCCTCGTCGGCCTCCTCGTCCAGGTCCCGTCCCTGCGCCTCCACTGCCGCTATGGCCGCGTGCACATCCGACTCCTGATCCTCCGGCACGGCGACACGCTCGACTCTGGAGAAAACCGATGTGCCGCGACTCAAGTCGTGACCGAGGGTCGTTGCTTCCAAGATCAACCGTTCCACAACTGCGTCCTCGCCCTTCCAGACATTGGTACGCAGCTTTCCGATCACGATCACGGGATCGCCCTTGTGGACGCTCTTCGCCGCGTGCTCGGCCAGACTGCGCCAACAGGTCACCGTCATCCAGGTCGTGTTTCCATCGACCCAGTCGCCACCCTTGCGATGGCGCGGCGTACTGGCGACCCGGAAACTGGCAACGCCGCCAGCGCTGTTCGAACGTAGCTCGACATCGGTTCCGACGTAGCCAGTGATGTGAACGTAAGCCTCCATGCTCCCCTGTCCTCCTCCAGTGGGTTCTCGTGAAGGGACTTTGCGGATCGCTGGCGTTTTGATGCAGGTTCCGGCGAATCTGTGGATGACGGTACGGCAGGGTTTCGAACCTGTGGACAGATGAGCTATCCGGCATCACCCGCGGGCGCGCTCCAAGGCAACCCGCGCCTTCTCATATCGGTCGCGTTCGGCTTCGACCGGCGCAACGACCAGTTCCTGGGTCACCTTCGCAATCGAGCGACGCAACGCGCGGCCAGCGTTTCGCGACCGTCGGCGGGCGCCTACGTCGACTCCGATCCGGGCCAATCCGGCAACCAGCAGGCCGGCAAGAACACCCCCCACTGCCAAGACGGTGGGAGCCGGGAAGCCCCACCAGGTGACTTCCGGCAACGGGGGCAATTGGAGGTACACAAGCAGGAAGGCCAATCCCAACCAGCCGAGCCCAGCAACGACCGCTGCGACAAGCAGCCACTGCACTACCCGGACCACCTGCCACCAGTTGCGGTGGCCTCGCAGATCCAAATCAGTCGTTGCAACGGCACGGTCAAGGGCGTCCGGCAAAACGCCGTCCGACGAACGCGCCGCCGCCTTGATGGCATCCGCCCAGCCTCGGTTCAGACCATCAGATGCCTCGTCTGCGAGCGCACGAACCCCGGTGTCCACTCGCGCCTTTTGCACCCCCGACGTCGTCGGCAGCGACGAACGACCGACCTGCGACGGGTCGATCTCCTTTTGCCGACGGCCGGCACCAAGCCGATCGAGATGCAACCGTCGTAGCGGATCGGGCTTGAACTTGGCGATCCAGGCGAGTACCGGCCAACCGGTCGCGAGCCCTCCTCGAAGCCGCCAGGCCTTGCCGACGGCCTCGGTCACGACCGGAACCCCCGCGGCTTCCGCCATCCGTTTGTTCATCCGGTCGATGTTCTGCTTCGTCAACGACACGGCTGTTGTGGAGCCCGACGCGCCGGAAAGCCGTGCCGCAACGGCTCCGACGTCTGCCGCCAGCCGGCGGGCGGCCGCCCTCTTCTCGACAACTGCCTTGGCCAGAATGTCGCGAAGCTCGTCCAAACCTTCCCCGGTCAGCGCAGACACGGCCATAACCTCGACCCCCTGGACGCCTTCTGCGTTAAGCAGCCGCCGGAGGTCTCGCAGGCACTGGTCACGCTCGGTGGGGGTCAGCCGGTCGGCCTGGTTGAGGACGACCATCATGACGTCGGCATGCGTCGCGAGCGGACGAAGGTAGCGGTCATGTAATGCGGCGTCGGCGTACTTCTGCGGATCGACAACCCAGATCATCATGTCGACCAGCTGCACCAGACGATCAACCTCCCTCCGATGGGAAAGCTCGGTTGAGTCGTGATCAGGTAGATCGAGCAGCACTAGGCCGTCCAGTGCCGACGCCATGGCCGGGTCGTTCTCCAGCGCATGTCGCCGTGGGATTTGCAGCCAGTCGAGCAGTTCCTCCGCGGAGTCGTTGCCCCAGCTACAAGCGAGCGCCGCTGAGGTGGTTGGGCGCCGGACGCCGACAGCGGCCAAGCTAGTGCCGCTGAGCGCGTTGAAGATGCTCGACTTGCCGGATCCGGTTGCCCCGGCCAGTGCGACCACGGTTGCCGCGCCCGACACTGCCAAGCGTCGATCGGTTTGGGCGATCACCCTCTCCGCATCGCTTAGGACGTCGCTGGAAACCCTGCCCGCACAAAGTTCGGTTGCGTCCCGAAGAGCTCGGACCCGCTCCACAAGATGGGCTGTCTCATCCCTTCGGGTGAGCAGTGCCAGCCCGCGAGCTGCCATTAGCGGCGCTCCTCGCGGGCGGATTCAACGATCTCGGCATCGACGATGTCATCTGAGCGTGCGGGATAAAGCTCGGGGACCTTTCCTACGGTGGTCCGCTCAATGGCCGGCCGCTCCTCGGCCGCCGGAAGCACCCGATCAGTCACCGCTGCGCCCTCCGCGGCTTGCCGCTCAGCCGCGGCAGGCAACCCGCCGTCGCGAGTCACCTCGACCGCTTGGGCGGCCCATCGTAACCGGGTGGCCTGCTCGGGATCGACGCCGAGCCCGTCCAGAATCGCGTGATATCGCAGCAACTCCCCCGCCATGAGCGCCTCGATGCGTGCGTCCAGATCCGCCTTCGCAGTCTCAGCCAACCGCCGAACCGCCTGATCGCCGAACACGGCCTCGAGTACCCGCTGGGCCAGGACCGCGGTGCCGCCGGCCACACCCACTTCTGCCCCCACCAGTCCGCCGGTATGCGCGAACACCACGATCATCAGGGCTACACCAACGCCGTTGACTCCAAGCGCGAAGAATCGGGCTCTCGCCCGCTTGCTCATGCCCTCATCGGCAACCAGATCCAGCACCGCACCCTGCCAGTCCCGAATCGCGCGGGCCGCCTCCTGCTCGAACGCAGGTGTGGATCTAGTCAAATCTGCGGTTGTACGCCCGATCAGGTCCCGGCCGGCGGCGTTCGCTTGCCAGGAGCCCTCAGCGCGCTCGGCGGCCGCATCGGCCTCTTGCCGCACCAATGCCTCCAGCCCCGACTCCACGGCAACCTTGAGATTTCCGGCTCCGGACGGTTCACCCTTGATCGCCGCGACGATGCGATCGCGCAGCCAGCTCACCTTCTGCTCCAGCGCGCGAAAGAATTCACCGGTGCCGACGAACTCGTGCCAGCGTGCCAAAACCTCGCCGCGCAGCAACGTACCGTCAGCGGTCTGTACCTGTATGGTGCGGACGGCCTCGGCGTAGGAGTGGTCGACTTCGGCCCGCAGTTGCTCGACTACCTCAACCTGCTCATCGACCGCCTGAGCCAACAGTGGCGCACGGGCAGCCAGCGCACCGATCGCCCCATCGAGTGTCCGGTGCACGACCTCCGCCCGGCTGGACTGATCTTGAGCAAGGCGAGCAAGCCAACCTCGGATTGGCTGAATGGCCGATGTCGGCAGCAAGCCTTCGCTATCGACTGTGGTCTCCGGTACGGCGAACAGCGGCGATCCGCCTAGACCCCGTTCGCTCATCATCTGGCCGAGATGTGCCGGCACCTCTCGCATGGCACGCGGTGGTACTCGATCAAGGACGACTGCCACGGCCGCGCTTCGTTCGGCAGCGGAGTTCAGGAAGCCCCAGGGCACCGCGTCGGCATATCGGGCGGCCGACGTAACGAACAGCCATAGATCCGCTGCTGCCATCAGCTGCGCGGCCAACTCTCGATTCTCCACGACCACCGAGTCGATGTCCGGTGCGTCCAGAAGCGCCAGTCCTGGCGGGATCGAATCGTCCGTGACCAGCCGAAGCGACCTGGCGTCCTTGGTTGCGCCGCTGGAGCGGGCCAGGCCTGGCAGAATCCGATCATCGGTAAACCACTCCGCATCCTCACTGTGATGCACGAGCACCGGTGCTCGGGTGGTGGGCCGGATCACTCCTTGGGCTGACACTCGACGACCAACCAAGGAGTTGACCAAGGTGGACTTGCCGGCGCCGGTCGAGCCGCCGACGACTGCCAGCAAGGGTGCGTCGATCGTGGCCAGCCGGGGAAGCACATAGTCGTCAAGTTGGCTGGTGATTTCCCGGACAGCGCGACGCTGCTCGGCCGCGCCCGGCAAAGGAAGTGGCAGCGACACCGGCAGGGCGGCTGCGCGGAGCTCCATCAGGGCTGACTCGAGCGGCCGCAGCTGCCGCAGCGATCTACTCACTCGGCGGCTTCCAATTGGGGTCGACTTCGGAGTACGACGTCGCGGTCTGGCCGAGTGGCACGGTTCCGACCTCGCCGGCCGGCACAGCCGGCTCGCTCGGCGCCGGGTAGTAGCCACCAATGCCGGCTGGGCCCGGGTAACTCGGCGGTGGGTAGTCGAGCGCTGGTATGGCGCGGCGGCGGCGCAGCTGCGGGTAGTTGGCGCGACCCTCCGGGTTGGTGATCGCCTGACCACGCAGCGATCGCATTCGCCCGAGCAAGATCTTCTCCCGCGCCATGCCGGCCCGGTCGACGATGCCGCGGGCCATCGCGTCCCGCAGATAAGCCAGCTCGGTGGCTGCCCGCTGCATCCGGATGGTCGCCAGGAAGGCGTCCGGTCCGACGAAGACGGCATGCCACAGGGAACGAAGTCGGGTCCGCAGCCGAGACAGTAGCCGAGGATCGCTCTCTGGAAGCCAGCCGACGCGCACATAGTCGATCAAGCGTTCCCGGATCAGCCGGCCCTCGCGGAAGAGCTGCCGGACCACGAAGATGATCATGCCGAGGAGCAGAGGCAGGGCTACTCCGAAATAGACCCACAACAGACTCGGCCCGCTCCCGCCGAGGGACGCCACAGCGTTGAACGCCATGTGCAGGAATGCCGCTACGCAGAAGCCGGCAAGGGGCGCGACCACTCGGACGGTCTTGCTCCTTGAGCGCAAGGCGATCGCCAAGCCGACGCCCGTCATGGCGGTGAACAAGGGATGCCCGAAGAACGTCATCAACCCGCGCAGGACGAACAGGTGCTGCAACGCCTCTAACGGTGGAGCTTGGCCGAACGTCCGAGCCGCATAGCGATAAGCCCGCCCGTAGTAGAGCACGTTCTCTGTGAACGCGAAGGCCGTCCCTGAAAGACCGGCCAGTACGATGCCGCTGATCTTGCTCACCCAGGCGTAACGCATCAAGATGGCCAGCCAGAACAGCACTGTGGCCTTTGACGCCTCCTCGACGAACGGCGCCACGTAGATCGCTGCCCTCGACCCAGTGGCTGGATCACCATCTCCCACAATGCTGAGGTGTGCCGCCGCCCAGGTGTTGACCTGAGCGGAGATGTACGTTGCGACGCAGGCGCCCCAACCGAAGGTCATCAGCCAGACCCAGAACCGCTGGGGCCGGTACCGATCGGCCCACAGGAAGATTAACGACAACGGAATGGCGGTTATGGCAGCATATTTTGCGGCGATCGGGATCGCTTCGGTGCCGAGCCCCGGCAACGTGCCTCCCGGTACCCTCTGGTCCGGAACGACCTGGCGATAGAGCAAGATCAACAGGGTGGCATAGACGCCAACCATGATCACGCTGAGCCAGAACAGCTTGCTCTTCAGCAGCCGCTTCGGTAACGGGTCGTTTGGATCGGGGTCGACGGGGATACCGGAGCGTGCTAGCGCCCGCCGGTCCTCGGCCACCGTTGACATGGCGTCAAGGCTACCCAAGCGGCGGCTTGCGGCTGAGGTACAGCGACGCCGGTCACTTCGCCCACGGATCCAGAAATGGTTCGACAACCATGTCGAATTCGCCCGGCCTGCGGGCATGCAGATCATGTCCACCGTTCATCGACACGTACTGGCCGCGCTCCATTCTGCGGGCCAGTTGAGATAACCGGTCTTGCGGAATATGGCTGGAATTGCCGCCGACGACAAGGGTTGGGCAGGCAATCTGATCCGCCATGTCCCACCAGTCGTCGTGCGGTTGGTTCCGCCAGCGCAGCACCTCGCTCGCGGCCCGCCAGTCGTACTTCTGACCCGGGCGGCCGTGTTTGGGCAGGTCAAACTGTGGATTCGCGGCGTCGGGCGTGGGCATCTCCTCCAGCACCAGCGCACGAACCAGGTCGGGATGCGTAGCGGCGAGTAGGAAGCCGACCAGTGCGCCGGTCGAGTGGCCGAACGGAATGACACCGTAGATGCCCATAACCGCGAGTAGCCGCAGGATGTCGGTCCGCATCAGCTCGAAGCCGTACTCGCCAGGCCAACTGCTCTCGCCGTGCCCCCGAAGATCAACTCCGATGACCCGGAATCGCTGTCCGACTAGAGGTGCGAAGTGCCGCCAATCCGCACTGGAGGATCCAAGTTCGTGGAGTAGTAGCAGTACGGCACCATCGGGCCTTCCCCACTCCTGCACTGCCAGCGTCGGTCCGCCGGGAAGCTCCACTGACTCGGTCATGAGCCTGAGGCTAGCGAAAAACACAGGTTGGCGGGCGGGTGCCGAATGCGGCGCGAGCCAATGGGCTGCCTAGGCTCAGTGTCAGCCATAAATGCGGCCGTTGGAGCTACCCAGACGCTGCACGTCCCCGCACAAAGCCGAAGACTTGCTCCGCGGTGACCGCCGGCTTAAGAGGGCGATTGCGCCCCCCGGTAGGACTCGAACCTTCGACCGACAGATTAAAAACGGTCCATGATCAACAATGGGATTGCGTGACCATTTTGCCTAGTGAAAGACACCTGCGTCTCCAACGACAACCGAGCTTTGCTGCGTCCCGAGCCGCGCTACCACCAACAGATGCGTTCCGGACACATCACGCCCAACATGAGCGAGCAGCCGCAACGACGGTTCGTGAGCCCACTGCAGATCATCGCAAAACCAGCAGCGGACCTCGGCTTGCGACGCGGATCAAATCAGTCGTCGTGGACAGCAACGACAGAAAACGCGCCTGCGGAGGAGGAGCAGCGGCCGCGTCGAGTGATCGCGGGTCAAGGCCGAGGTCACGCCCTGCTCCAAGACACAGCGCCAAGGCCACAGAGCAGGCGTGCCGGCATCCAGGCTGCAGCGGCCACGCACCCTGACACCATCCCCGGCAGCCGAGGCCGCCAACGCCGTCAGCAGACGTGGTCTTGCCGGAGCCGTTTGCCCGCCCCGTGGCCCGTGTCGTGGTCGGGTCGTGAACACGTAGAGTCCTCGCCATGCCCGCATACGTCCTCGTCGAGACTGACATCACCGACCCGGAGCGGTACGAGCAGTACAAGGCCGCGGGCTCGTTGTCGGTCGCAGCGGCTGGCGGCCGCTACCTCGTCCGCGGCGGCGAGCTGGTCGTCCTCGAGGGCGACTGGCATCCGTCCCGCCTGGTCGTGCTGGAGGTTCGAGGACCTCGCGACCGCGAAGCGCTGGTACCACTCGGAGGTCTACCAGCAGACCAAGAAGCTGCGCGAGGGTGCAGCGCACCTGCGCGTGGTCGCCGTTCAGGGCGTCGACTAGACGACCGGCGGCCGCAGCCACAGCGACGCGCGGGTCGGCTGCACCGCCTGCTCCACCACCGCGAGCAGCTCGGCGCTGAGCGGCTGTTCGCTGGACCAGCGTGCGGGATCTCCTCTGCGTAGGCGTCACCGTTGCGGTCGGCATCGCGGTGCGGCTGACCGCATCAAGCTGGAGTTTGTGTGTTATAGCCCATATGTGGTCTTGCCGATGCCGGCCACCCCGGGGATCAGCACGACCGCCCGCCACCATCCCTTGCGGCAGCCATGGCGTCATCGAGTTCGCCACACTCGACGGTGCGCCCTACGAGCGGCGCCGCCAGGAAGCCATCATTACTGCTGCGCCGCCCCCGTCGAGCAAGCAACCACAACGCCCGCGCGGTATAGACAGTGGTTACTGTCTCGATTCGAGGCGTGCGGCCGGTGACAATCACGGGTGCTTCAGGTGGCAAAGGGATCTCTTGGACGTCGACACACCGACGGCGTCTAGCCAAGCCTCAACTTCGTCGCGATGCTCAACATCCACCAACTGTGAGGCGCATAGCCGCGCCAGGGCTTCCTGCAAGGGGTCTGGTTTTGCTCAGGTTGAGCGGATGCAGGCGATACGTGGCGGCCCGGATCGGGCCGTACTGGCTCCGGCCCTTTCATGAACCGGTGTCAGCCGCGCCGGATAGCCGGGCCGGATGGTGCGGGGCCGCGCTACCTCGCGACTCCCCCGGTCCCCAGCAACGAGGAGCACCGCGCCGAGCGTTGGGCGACTTCCAAAGAGCGCGACGAGGCAGCGGGGATCGACGGCAAGAAGGGCCGACGAACTCAGCGAACGCCTCGACGATCTGGCCAAGCATCACACCGAGAAGTGGTGAAAAGGATGCGGACAAGAGCGTCGATGATATGGACAAATAGCTGCGCGAACTGTCGAATTGGCACCCTGCTCCGGCAGGTGTGACCGCATCAGTCGCTATTGCTGAGGCCCGTTGTATGCGCTCGCGGCGATGGCTGGCACGCTGTGTTCTGGTCAATGAGAGGAGCCC
>JBKPML010000142.1:0-30458 GCA_046732135.1 Actinomycetota bacterium | reverse complement strand
ACCCTGCGGCATAACAGCCGGCTGCACCACATCGGAGTCGGCGCCGCCCGCCGCGGCACCCGGGTCACCCTCCTAGTGAACGATCTGCACATCCGAATCATCGGCCGCGACACCGGGGAGCTGATCCGCGAACTGATCCTCAACCCCAACCGCGACTACCAGCCCCGCGGCCTACCACCAGGCCCGCCGAAAAGATCACCCGAGATGCAACGATGTCCCAAGACACCCGCTAACGGTGTCCCGAGACATCACACGGCGCCCCCAGTAGGATTCGAACCTACGACACAGGGTTTAGGAAACCCTTGCTCTATCCCCTGAGCTATGGGGGCCGGTGACAGGGTAGCCGGACGACCTACCTGAAAACATTCTGATGTGTCGACTCGAGTGGTGCTCGATGTAGACACCGGCATTGATGATGCCCTCGCCCTCCTGTATGGAGTGGCCCATCCCAAGCTTGATCTCAGGGCAGTGACTTGCGTGTCAGGCAATGTCGCGTTGTCGCAGGTCGTGCGCAATACCTGCTCAGTTCTTGATATTGCCGGTGCTGCAACGGTGCCCATTGGACCCGGTGCCGATGTGACGCTCATGGGTGGGGGCCATCGAGCAGGTCACAAGCACGGCGCCAATGGGCTCGGTGATCTTGCAATTTCAGGCTCAACACGCCAGGTGCGACCAGATAGCGCAGGTGATCTTCTACGGGACGCGATAGGAGAAGCCGATTCACCGGTGACGTTGCTTGCCCTGGGCCCGCAGACCAACATCGCGATGCTCGTCGATGATCATCTGGAGGAGATCGCCGGCTCAATCGACAAATTGATCTTCGTCGGCGGCCGGCTCACGCAGACCGATGAACCGGCAGAATTCAATGTTGGCCATGATCCCGAAGCAGCCGCCATCGTGCTCGGCTCGGGACTGCCCGTCACCATGTACGGGCTGGAGATATTCGATCGGGTGACCGTCCCCGACGCTTCTATCAAGCGGCTTGCTGAACATGATCATCCGGCCATCCGGATGGCGGGTCAATTGTTGCGCGTACGACACGGCGGGCTGATCGGCGATGCAGGTGCGCTCGTCCTGGTGACGAATCCGGAGCTCTTCATGGCGCGGCCGACACATCTCCGGGTAGGGCTGCGTTACGCAGAACGCGGCCGAACCCTGTTAGATCCGGCCGCGCCATTGATCGATGTCGTCACTGCGGTGGAGGCAGAGCAAGCGTCGCAGCGGTTTGTCAATGTGATTGAAAGTTACGCCAGCTGAGCTCCCGTTCGACGAGCTCAGGGCGCGCGGAAGTGCTCAGTGCTGGTGTTGGTGCTCGTGCTCGGCCTGAAGCTTCGCGACCTCCGCGTGGACCTCCTCCATGTTGAGGCCCTTCACCGCATCGATGACCTGCTTCAGCGCCGATCCAGGCAGCGCGCCAGCCTGATTGAAAACCAGCACACCCTCACGGAAAGCCATCAAGGTCGGAATGCCTTCGATGTTGAGCGCCGCCGTCAGGCCCGGATTCTCCTCGGTGTCGAGCTTCGCGAACGTGACGTCGCCATACTCCTCCGACGCCTTTTCATAGACCGGCGCAAACCTCTTACACGGCCCACACCAGTCAGCCCAGAAGTCGACCAGCACGATGTCGTTATTCGTGACGGTGTCCTCAAAGTCGTCGGCGTTGATGTTGATGGTTGGCATAGTTCGTGTGCTCCTCGTGTGCAGGACGACCTGCGCGCATCGGATCGGCGGTCGTGCAGGACAACTAGCAGAAGCCGGCTGGTATTCCGGCGGTCACTTCATTGCCACAATCCGGCGCATCGGGATAGCGACCTCGACCACGTCATGCTTCAGCAGCCGGTCCTCCAGGAACTCGATGGCACTCTCTACCCGCGACCAGCGCGTCTCCGGCAGGTAGAGCGCCGACATGACCAGCTCGGCGTCCGACCGGGTTCGGATCGGGAAGCGATAACGCTCGCGGGCGTCTTCCATCGCGGTCATACCGTGGATCTCCAGCGTCTTGGTGAAACCGGTCAGTTCGACGGGACCCGGAAACTGGGGTTTCGTTCGGAGCCGAGTGTTGATGCGGGTCAGCACCCGAACATCGCGTGGGGCCAGCGGCCGAATCGCGGGCGCGATACCGGCCAGCACCCCGCCGGGCCGCAGGACCCGCGCGATCTCCTCGATCACCTTAGTGAGCGGCTGCACCACGACGAGTCCGATACAGCTGGTCACCACGTCGAAACACGCGTCGCGAAAGGGCAGCCGAACGCCGTCACCCCGTACCCATGGTCCGGGCCCTCGTTCAGCCGCCAAGGCAAGTTCGTGCTCGGAGATGTCGAGCCCGACGACCGTACGCCCGGGCCGAGCCAGTTCACGCGACATTGCTCCTGAGCCGCAGGCAAGGTCAAGCACGGTCGACGCCGTATCGGAGACGGCTCTAGCCAACCATCGGTACGGCGAGTGGTCGCCTGCCATCGACCGGGACAGCACCGCCTCGATGATTCCCGTACGTTCGGCGTGAAATTTGGCCAAGTAAACCGGCCAGTCCACCTCTCCACTGGCGGCGCGGTCGACGATGCCCATGCGGCGTAGCTCAGACACGCGACACGAAGAGATGCGTCGATGCCTCCCGGTCGATTTCGCAGGCAGGCGATCCCTCGGCAGTCAGCCGTACGCCAAGCCCGCCGGCCTCAGCGCTGACTTGAGCTCCGGGGATGATGCCGGCCAGCTTCAACGTGCCCATCATCTCGACGTCTTTTTGGATTTCCTCGCTCATCCGCTCGATCACCACCCGGACCGGCTGACCGGAACCGCGGCGAACCACTTCCTCCAGCTGCTCGTTGCCGTTGCGGAACGACGCTTGGGTCGCCATCACGCCCAGCTCTGCCAGGCCAGGAATTGGATTACCGTACGGCGACTCGGTCGGTGTGTGGAGCAGCTCGACGAGCCGACGTTCGACGTCTTCGGAGATGACGTGCTCCCAGCGGCACGCCTCGTCGTGCACCTTCTCCCAATCCAACCCGATGACATCGATCAGCAGCCGCTCCGCGAGCCGATGCTTGCGCATGACCCGAGTCGCCCGCGAGCGGCCTTCCGGCGTCAGCTCGAGGTGCCGGTCGCCTTGCACGTGAACCAGATTGTCCCGCTCCATCCGAGAGACCGTCTGCGAGACCGTTGGCCCGCTCTGCTGCAACCGTTCGGCGATCCGCGCGCGCAGCGGGGTGATGCCCTCCTCTTCGAGCTCATAGATCGTCCGGAGGTACATCTCGGTGGTATCGATCAAGTCGCTCACGATTGCCATTCTCTCTTACGACGTGCAGGAGGCGAGCACGGCAAACATCCGTGGCCTGGTGCGGAGAGTTGGCCACCGAACCATCTGATCGGGCCAGTAATCGTGGCCTTGTGCGCAGAGACGAGCCCCAAATGGCGACTCCGACATCCGGGGCTCTCATCCCGCGGAAATGTCGTTGACCGGCATTGAGATGCCGCCTACCTTGGATGCACACGGAAAGGAGGTGGTCCAAAGAATGAATGACTTTGGGACATGTGAGGTGACGGCCAGCTAGCCGCCATACGGCCCGTGTATCACCGAGCCGCATGCGGCCCGGCTAATCCACAGCCGACACCCGAACCCGCGAGCGCCGGACTTGTCCTCCCGGCCGACATCATCGTTATGTCGACAAGCTCGCGGGTTTGTCCTTTTCTAGGGTGGAGCATCGTGCAGTCGAAGCGGCCAGCGCCGGGGAACGAAGGTCAGAGGACCGTCACGGTTGCCCCTGAGCGGCTTGCCCGTTGGCTGGCCGGCTTCGAGGAACGCCATGGCGAGATCTCGACCAGCCAGGACGGCGAGCAGGTGACCATGGTTGCTGCCGATGGGGCACGTGCCGAGATCACAGTGCCCTTTCTGCCGATGCGGGTTGGGAAGAATCTTTTCGATGATCTTGTCCGCCATGTGATGGACGAGCGTCGGGTGGGCGCCCTGCTCGTCCGCAAGGGCGGCTATGCCATCGGAATCTTCGAGGGCCGGCAGTTGATCGCATCCAAGGTTGGCTCCTCCTACGTGCAGGGGCGCACCAAGGCAGGCGGATGGTCACAACAGCGGTACGCCCGACGTCGGGACAACCAGGCCGACAAGGCATACCAATCGGCGGCTGCCGCGGCTGGGGCAGTACTTCTGCCCGCGCTCGATGATCTTGAAGCGGTTGTCCTCGGCGGAGATCGTGCAGCCGTCAACGCCGTGCTGGCCGACTCGCGTCTGCAGGCCGTACGAGAAAAGTGCGGTCCACAGGTGCTACCAGTGGCGGAACCTCGGCTGGCGGTGCTTCGAGCCTTTCCGGATCAGTTCTTAGCCGTCCGGATCCAGCTGAATGAGCTCGCCTAACCTGAAGAGAGAGAGCACTCGGGTAAGGAGGCAGGGATGGGTGTCACATCGGAAGACATCTCGCGAGTCGTGAAGGCCGTGCCAACCGAACTGCTGATTGGCGGCAAATGGGTCGGGACCGGCCGGACGCTCGACGTGGAGGATCCATCGACCGGTGAGGTGCTCACGTCGGTCGCCGACGCGTCGGCCGAGGAGGGCACCGACGCCCTCGATGCCGCGGTCGACGCGGCCGAGGACTGGAAGCAGACTGACCCACGGGAACGCGGCGAGATCCTGCGGCGGGCGTTCACTTTGCTCACCGAGCGGGCCGAAGACATCGCTCTGCTGATGACTTTGGAAATGGGCAAGCCCCTCGCCGAGTCACGGACTGAGGTCACGTACGGTGCGGAGTTCTTGCGCTGGTTCTCCGAGGAGGCGGTGCGCATTTCGGGTCGCTATTCGGTGGCGCCATCGGGCGGCACCCGGCTGTTGACTCTCAAGCAGCCGGTAGGGCCGGTTTACGCGATCACGCCGTGGAACTTCCCGCTCGCCATGGGCACCCGCAAGATCGGCCCGGCGCTGGCGGCGGGCTGCACGCTAGTGATCAAGCCGGCGGCGCTGACCCCACTCACCACATTGGCCTTCGCTCAAGTGTTGATCGAGGCGGGACTGCCGGATGGCGTGGTCAATGTGGTCACCACGTCGCACTCCGGCGAAGTGTCGTCCCCGATCATCGCCGATCCGCGGCTGCGCAAGCTCACATTCACGGGGTCGACCGAGGTCGGGCGGAAACTGATCGAACAGTCCGCCGAGCAGGTGTTGAGGATTTCGATGGAGCTGGGCGGCAATGCTCCATTCCTGATCTTGTCTGATGCCGATCTCGACAAAGCGGTGGAGGGCGCCATGGTCGCCAAAATGCGGAATATCGGCGAGGCCTGCACGGCGGCCAACCGCTTCTTGGTGCACGAATCGCTGGCGGACGACTTCGCCTCACGGCTAGCGGAGCGAATGGGCGCCATGACTATTGGGCGAGGGGTCGACGAGGGCGTTCAGGTTGGGCCGCTGATCGACACAGCGGCAGTTGAGAAGGTGTCAGAGCTGGTCGCCGATGCCGTGGACTCTGGTGCCGAGGTGCTCACTGGCGGCTCGACAGTCGATGGCCCGGGCCACTTCTACCAGCCAACGGTGATGCGCAACGTTGCACAGACCGCCCGAGTCTTCCGCGAAGAGATCTTTGGACCGGTCGCCCCAATCATCAGTTTCGGAACTGACGACGAGGGAATCGACCTGGCCAATGACACGGAGTTCGGACTGGTCGCCTACGCCTACACCGAGAGTCTCAGCAACGCGATAACCGTGGCCGAACGGCTGGAAACCGGCATGGTCGGCATCAATCAGGGCATCGTCTCCAACCCTGCCGCCCCCTTCGGAGGCGTCAAGGCCTCCGGATTGGGCCGCGAAGGCGGCCATGAGGGCATCGAAGAGTACCTGGAAACCAAATACGTGGGCATCCGGCTGTAGGCACTCTCCGGACGCCAGCCATATCAAGACCCGGAACGACCCGTCCGCAGGCGGTTGCGAACGTCCCAAGTCGCGTCTTGAGATGGGAAACGTCCCAAAGGCAGATCTCGAAGTGCGCATCACGGCGCCAGCCGCACGAGCTCCCATCCGTCAGCCGTACGTCGATACAGGAGCCGATCGTGCATCCGGCTGGGCTGGCCTTGCCAGAACTCGATGGTCTCCGGCTCGACTCGGTATCCGCCCCAGTGCTCGGGACACGGCACGTCCATCCCCTCGAAACGCCGCTCGGCCGCTCGGTACCCGGCCGCCAGTTCCTCCATCGTCACTTCTTGGGATTGAGGCGATGCCCAGGCGCCGAGCTGGGAGCCCCGCGGACGGCTCGCGAAGTAGGCCTCCGACTCGGCTCGTGTCGTTTGCTCAGCACTCCCCTCGACCCGGACTTGGCGATGCAGCGGGTACCAACCGAAGAGCAGTGCGATGTGCGGCGAGTCGGCAAGCTCGACACCCTTGCGGGATTCGTAGTTGGTGAAGAAGACGAAGCCAAGTGAGTCGACCTCCTTGAGCAGGACCGTACGGGAACTCGGCCGGCCGGCCCCGGCCGTTGCAACGACCATCGCCGTCGGCTCGGGAAGCACGCCGCGTTCCTTCGCCGCGAAGGCATCCGCCAACCACGAGGAGAAGAGCTTCAGCGGATCGGCGGGCGCCGCCGACTCCAGCAGATGCTCACTCAGGTAGTCGACGCGTTCACCGAACAGATCGGGCAGGCCGCGTGCCAGACGGCCTGGCTTGGACACCTCGGTCACGAAGGCAAGTCTTTCAGCCAGCGAATTAGCGGGCGGGGTCCGACTCGGTCGTGACAGAATCGGCGGCCGTGACTGTCCTGACAGAATCGGCACCCGTGACCGGCCTGACCATTCCCGCTGAGCTTCTGCCGTCGGACGGCAGATTCGGCTGCGGCCCCGCAAAGGTCCGTCCGGCTTCGATGAAGGCGCTCGCGGAGGCCGGCGCCCGCCTGATGGGCACATCGCACCGACAAGATCCAATCAAAGACCTAGTCGGCTCGGTACGCGAAGGGCTGGCCGAGCTCTTCAATCTCCCAGATGGTTACGAAGTCGTCCTGGGCAATGGCGGCTCGACGCTGTTCTGGGACGTGGCCGTCTTTTCGCTCATCGAAGGCCGCAGCGCCCACGGAAGTTACGGCGAGTTCTCGAGCAAGTTCGCCGCCGAAGCGACCGCCGCGCCCCACTTGGCTGAACCGTCGATTGTGAAGGCTCCTGCCGGATCCGTGGCAGTGCCTGCCGCCGTCGAGGGCGTCGACCTTTACGGCTGGGCCCACAACGAAACCTCCACGGGCGCACTCGCACCGATCCAGCGGGTGGCCGATGCTGATCCGGACGCGCTGGTGGCCATCGACGCCACCTCAGCAGCGGGCGGGGTCGCGGTAGACATCGCGCAGACCGACGTTTATTACTTCGCCCCGCAGAAGAGTCTCGGTTCTGACGGCGGATTGTGGCTCGCGCTCCTCTCACCGGCCGCGCTGGAGCGGGCGGAGAAGATTGCGGCATCCAGCCGATGGATCCCGGAGATACTCAGCCTCACCACGGCGATCGACAACTCAAGGAAGAACCAGACCCTCAACACCCCGGCGATCGCCACGCTTTTTCTTCTCGATGATCAGCTCCGCTGGCTCAACGGGCAGGGCGGTCTTGCCTTTGCCGCAGCCCGCACGGCCGAGTCAGCGAGCCGGATTTACCCGTGGGCCAAGGCCAGCCCGTATGCGACACCCTTCGTTTCCGATCCAGCATTTCGGTCCCCGGTGGTGGCGACCATCGATTTCGAAGGAGTCGATGCGGCGGCCATTGCCAGAACGTTGCGGGCCAACGGCATCGTCGATACCGAGCCGTACCGCAAGCTCGGTCGCAATCAGCTGCGGATCGGCATGTTTCCCAGCGTCGAGCCGGACGACATCTCGCAGCTATGCCGCTGCATCGACTGGGTCATCGAGCACCTGGATGAGGCTTGATCATTGGTCGCGGATGACGCCGACGACGACGCCAGCCACGATGGCAATTGCCACTGCGATACCGAGCGCGAACCACGTCCCCCTGCCGCCCCGAGCCACACTTCCCGTCTCCTCTTCTTCGGGCTCGACTGACTGACTCGGCGCCGCAGTCGGAGTCGGCGGTGGCGTCGGCACCGCGATCGAATAAACCTTCGCGTTCCGGCCGGTGCTGCCTAGCAGCAACGACTCTCCGTCAAGGCTGACGGCAACCGAATTGCCCCGCAGCTTGGAGGGCAGCTCGGTGGTGGTAATGGTTTGGTAGGTGCTGGCGTCCAGCAGGTAGACCGCAGTGTTGGTGCGCAGGACGAGCTGATCACCGCCGGGAAGGAAGACGCCATCGGTGACATTGGCCGGCGCATCAGCAACCCGGGTGAGCCGATTCATCCCTTGCCGTGACGGTGAGCGCGGCGCAGCGTAGATCGTGCCTCTGTCAGAGTTCTTGGTAACGAGGAAAATCCTCCCTGATTCGCTAACAAGCAAGGCTTCTGCGTTGCGCGGCCCATCGGCGAACTGAAAGTCGTAGGCGCGATAGGTGACTGTGAGACCTGTCGCCCGCGGATTGTCGAACAGATAAATCGTGACAAAGCTTCGGCTCTGCTTGCGGTCCCCGATGTCGCCGACATAGAGCGTGTCGCCCACCATCGCGAGCGCCTCTATGTCGATCGGGCTGGTGCGGTAGCTGAACATCCCGCGAGTGGTGCCCGATGAGCTCACGCCGTAGATGGCGCCGCGCTCGCCGCTTTGATTGGCGGTCCAATAGAGCCTGCCACTGCCGTCTCGGGCGAGGCCCGGTGCTGAGAGGATCCGGCTGTCCTTGATCGTGAATGCAACGGTTTCCTCCGCAGCAGCCATCGAGGGAAGCAGCCCGATCAGCACAACCGCGCCCATGATCGCCAAGATGCTGGACAGCGCACGCCGAATTCGCGCCATTCTCGGTAGCGCCCCTTCCGCCGTCAGCCGCCTATGGGAGCGTACGCGATGGGCTCAGCGTGCGATGGGGATCCGAGCGATCGTAGCGGGGATCACTTCCATGATTGCCACAGGGCGGTGATCATCACGATTAGAAGTAATGCGCCGAGTACGCCCGAGACGATCATTCGGCGCGCCCGTGGGGTCATGGCGTCAGCCTAGGGACGGGTGTTGATGTCTGGATTAGCGGCCGGAGCGATTCGGCAACCGATATCCCACGAGGGCTACTACCGTGTGGCTCATGGGTGAGCTCCGCCTGTACGCGATCGGCATAGATGAGATGCGTGGCATCGTCGGGGCGGCCCCTCAGCAGGCGGAACAATTGCGCGAACTCGCTCATCGCGCCTTTGCGCCGGCGGGTCCGCCAGCACCCGGCGGACTCTTGTCGAAGCTTGGTCCTATCTTCCGGCGGGTGCCGGCCACACCCATCATTCCGGCCACCCAGCCCGAGCCAAGCGATGTCGAGATCTTGCTCGCCGGGGGGTACGTCCCGCCGGAGCGGATTGGTGCCGCGTGGCGGGTCCTTGAGACGCTGGTTCAGGCCGTGGCATGGGGGTCGACTCGGATGGGACTGACCGCCAGTGAGCTCGATGACCTCGATTTTGCTTTGGCCCGTGGCGGTGTGTCGGCGTCAGTCGGGCTTCGACACCTGCTGACCTGCAATACCGGCGTTAACCTCATCCCGGTCACCGGATTGACAGTTGGTTGGCATCCGCACGACAAGGCACTTGCAATGGCAACGGCCTATCGATCGGCCGTGCCGGAACTCAAGTCTGAGACACAGCGGGAGATGATCACCTCGCTGGCCAGCTGGCTAGACGGGTTCGTCCATTGGACAAGTGTGGCGGCCACCCTCGGGCGGCCGGCTCCTGATCTGGTCGGCTTCTGGGCCAACTGAATCGCGCGCCATGCCTCTCGAGCGGCGGCACTCGATCTAGCGGGCAAGTGCCTTCTCAACGCTTGTTAGCAGGATTACGGGCGCTTCCCACATCGAATAGTGGCCGCCGTCGGCAATCACGTCCAGGCTGGAGTCGGTGTAGGTCTTCATCCACGTGGACCGGACATACTCTTCTCCGACGGCCGGATCATTCTTGCCTACAATCGCATGGACCGGTGGATGATCATGATCCGGCAAGTCGGAAATGAAGTCTTCCTTGCCCCAGGTGTCCAGGTAGGCGCGGAATGCCGCACGGGTTGAGCAGGTGGTCGAATAGGTGACCATCTTGCTAATCCAGGTCGAACTGTTGCGGTTGCCGGTGGTGTAGTCGATGATCTTGTACCGGTTCTCCTCGGACTCGGCCGCGCCCTCGAAGAGCTTCCAGCCTTCTTCGTCGAATGGGAAGGGCGACGCGTGAATCGGGGAGATGCCAATCAGGGCGGTGACTCGCTGAGGCGCATCAGCGTAGACCCGTTGAACCGCCTTGCCGCCCAGCGAGTGGCCCACCAGAGCGAAGTCCTCCCACTCCAAGCGATCCGCAATCTCGAGCACGTCGGCGGAGATCTGCGCGTTGCTGTACGGACCGTCGACGTCCTGGCGATCGCCATAGCCGCGATAGTTCATGAAGGCCCACGACTGCTGTTCGGTGTTGATCAAATCGTGGAAGCTGCCCCAGCCTGCGGCGTCGACGAACCAGCCTGAGAGGACGATGATCCTCGTGGGTCCGCGCCCGACAAGAATCGGTGAGTTGGTCACTACTACTGCCTCCGTCGTTTGGCGAACTGGATCTGGCTCAACGTATCGCGTACAAGACGAGTGGATGCAGGCTGCGGGAAGCTGGGCCGAGGCTGCCCTGTTGAGGCTGCGGCAGCGGTGTTAGCGTGAAATGACCGGAGCGCGCGACCGCCGCTCCATCTGAGCACGAAGGAGTTCTCATGGGTCTCGGCGACAAAATGGATGAGCTGGCTGGAAAGGCCAAGGCCAAGATGGGCGACGCCACGGACAACCCCGACCTCGAAGCCGAGGGACGGAAGGAGGAAACCGAGGCGAAGGTCGAGCAGGCCGGCGACGACGTGTCCCAGGCGCTACGCGAAGCCAGCGCCGCCATGAAGACCGACACCGTTCGCGATGACGAAGAAGACCAGCGCCATATGCGGTACTGATTTATTGGTTCGTCTCGTACCGAGCGTGCAGCGACTTCGCTTGGGCTGCAAGTTGGCTCAAGGACACTTCTGTGGATTCCATAGCCGCATTGCCTAACGCCGTCGTTGCGGAGGGCGAAGGGCGGAAGCTTGTCGCCGTCACCACCCATAGATCTGAGCGATCGCCCATCGCCGCCCTTTTCAGGTAGGAGTCGTGATGCCGAAGACCACGAAATCAGGCAAAGCGAAGAAAAGCGAGCTGCCGAGCACCCTGCAGCGCTCCGGAAAGAAGGCTCAGCAGACCTTCGCGAAGGCCCATGATTCGGCACTGAAGAGCTATGGGGGCGACGAACGGGCCGCGAATCAGGTCGGGTTCAGCGCGCTGAAGCACACTCACGAGAAGGTAGGTGATCGCTGGGAGCCCAAGAAGAAGAAGGGACCATCCGACAAGCAGGCCGAGGGAGGTCGGAACACCAACCGACCGACCGCTGGTGGTGTCAATGCCAATGCCTCGAAAAAGCACCTCTACGAGCAGGCCACCAAGTTGAAGATCTCGGGTCGCTCGAACATGAGTAAGGACGAACTTGTTCAGGCGCTGCAGAAGGAAAACAAACGGAAGTCCGCTAAGGCGTTGCGAAAGTAGGTCCTCCGAAATCACCTCCTTCGCTGCGCCGCTTCGATCCGGCGGCCTCCGCATCCAGGTAGCGGCGGGTAGGTTTGGCGAATAGGCAGCTCGCGACTCGACCCGGATCCAAGTCAGTGACGCGCCACCTGAGTGGAGGCATGCCAGGCTGCCCGAATTGCTGCCGATGGGCGGGTAGACGGTGGTTCCGATGAAGGGCTGGATGGCAGCCTTCGGAAGCGCGGCGTTTTTCATTATCGCTCCGGGCATCGTCGCCGGTTTGGTGCCGTGGTTGCTGACTCGGTGGGAGCCTGGTCCCGCCTGGCCAGGATCGACACTGTTCGCTGTATTCGGCGGATTGATGATCTTGGCCGGTGCCGCGATACTGCTGAACGCGTTCGTCAGGTTTGTCGTAGACGGCCGAGGAACGCCTGCACCGGTTGCTCCAACGGAGGAGCTCGTTATCACCGGCCCTTATAGATGGGTGCGTAATCCCATGTATGTCGCGGTGGTGGCGGTCATCATCGGTCAGGCGCTCCTGCTCCGACAGACCTCGCTACTGATCTACGCGGCGGTAGTGGCTGTCGCGTTTGTTGCCTTCGTCAAGTTTTACGAGGAGCCGGTCCTCACCGATCGCTATGGCGACGCGTATCGCCGCTACCAGGCTGCAGTACCGGGATGGGTGCCGCGGCTGCGGCGGTAATGGGTGCGCCCTGCCAGACTCACTGAGCGATCACCAAAACGAGGTCGCCACCTTCCACCTGCGCTACCTCGGCGATGGCGATCCGTTGCACCTTGCCGGAAATTGGCGCAGCGATGGCGGCTTCCATCTTCATGGCCTCGATGGTCGCCACGGTTGCGCCATCCTTCACGTCGTCGCCTTCGGCAGCAGTCACCGTCACCGCGCCCGAGAAGGGGGCAGCGACATGGCCCGGATTATTGGGATCTGCTTTCTCCGCGACCTTGACGTCGACCTTGATCGACTTGTCCCGCACGCGCATGGGCCGGAGTTGGCCGTTGATGGTGCACATGACCGTCCGCATACCGCGTTCGTCGGCACCGCCTATGGCTTCCAGACCCAAGATCAAACTGACGCCGCGACCGATCTTGGCCACATGCTCGTCACCCGGCCGCAGCCCGTACAGGTAGTCAAGAGTGTCCAACCGTCCCACGTCCCCGTACGCCTCCCGGGCCGCCTGGAATTCCTTCGTCGGCCCCGGGAAGAGCAGCCGGTTCAGCGTCTCCTGCCGCAGCCGGCCCTTCTCGTCGAGCGCCGCCGAGTCGACCTCGGAAAGATCAACATCGCGGATCGGCTCGCTACGTCCCGCCAAGGCCTTACTGCGGAAGGGTTCGGGCCAGCCGCCCGGTGGGTCACCGAGCTCGCCACCTAGAAAGCCGACCACAGAATCGGGAATGTCGTAGTTCTGCGGATGAGCCTCGAAATCATCTGGATCGGCACCGACCGCGACCAAATGCAGAGCAAGATCACCAACCACCTTCGAGGATGGCGTCACCTTCGGCGGCCGACCAAGTATCCGACTCGCCGCTGCGTACATGGCCTCGATCTGCTCGAACTTCTCCCCCAGCCCGAGTGCGATGGCCTGTTGGCGCAGGTTCGACAGCTGGCCACCTGGAATTTCATGATCGTAAACGCGGCCGGTCGGGCTCGGCAGACCCGATTCAAAGGGCCGATAGATCTTGCGCATCGCCTCCCAGTAAGGCTCCAGGTCCATCACCGCACGAAGATCAAGATTGGTCGGCCGGTCGGTGTTCTCCAGCGCGGCAACCAATGCGGACGCCGGCACCTGCGACGTCGTTCCGGCCATCGGAGCGCTCGCCACATCTACCGCGTCGACCCCGGCATGGACGGCGGCCAAGAGCGTCGCCAGCTGACCGCCAGCGGTGTCATGAGTATGCAAGTGAACCGGCAGAGCGAAGTTCTCACGCAAGGCCGCCACCAGCCTGGTCGCCGCCGGCGGCCTCAGGAGGCCCGCCATATCTTTGATCGCCAGGATGTGCGCGCCCGCGGAGGCGATCTTTTCCGCCATACGCAGGTAATAGTCGAGGGTGTACAGATCCTCCTTCGGCGAGTTGAGATCGCCGGTGTAACAGAGGGCCACCTCGGCGATCGCCGAATCTGTCTCCAGCACCGCCTCGATCGCCGGGCGCATCTGCTCGACATCGTTCAGCGCGTCGAAGATTCGGAAAATATCAATGCCGACCTCCGCGGCCTCTGCGACGAACGACGTCGCCACCTTGGTTGGATAGGGCGTGTAGCCCACGGTGTTGCGGCCACGAAGCAGCATCTGCAGGCACAATCCCGGCATGTTGTAGCGCAGCGCCGCCAGTCGCTCCCACGGATCCTCAGATAAGAATCGCAACGCCACGTCGTACGTCGCACCGCCCCAGCACTCCACCGAGAGCAGCTGCGGCGTCGTGCGACCAACGAACGGCGCAATTCGAATCAAATCCTTCGTCCGCACTCGGGTTGCCAACAATGACTGGTGAGCATCACGGAACGTCGTGTCAGTGACTTCGACCGAGGTCCGCGCCCGCAGATCCGCTGCGAACGCCGTCGGACCAAGATCAACAAGACGCTGCCGCGAACCATGCGGTGATGGCTTGGTTAGATCCACACCCGCCGGGCGCTTCTCCTTTGGGTCCAGCAGCGTCGGCGGCTCGCCGTAAGGACGATTGACAGTCACCTCGGCCAGCCAGCGCAGCAATCGGGTCCCGCGGTCGGCGGGTGCATGCGCGGTCAGCAGCTCCGGGCGTTGCTCGATGAACGACGTCGAGACATCGCCGGCGATGAAGTCCGGATCCTCCAAAACCGCCTGCAAGAAAGGAATGTTGGTGGCAACACCGCGGATCCGGAACTCAGCCAGGGCCCTCCGGGCACGCGCCACGGCGGCCTCGAAGGTCCGGCCGCGGCAGGTGAGCTTCACCAGCATCGAATCGAAGTGGGCGCTGATCTCGACGCCCGTGTCCACCGTGCCGCCGTCCAGCCGGACACCGGCACCGCCTGCAGATCGATAGGCCGTGATCGTTCCGGTGTCGGGGCGAAATCCGTTGGCCGGGTCTTCGGTCGTGATCCGGCACTGCAGCGCGGCGCCATTGATCCGGACAACGTCCTGGGAGAGACCAAGATCAGCAAGGCTCTCTCCGGACGCGATCCGCAGCTGCGCCTGCACAAGATCAACATCGGTGATCTCTTCGGTCACCGTGTGCTCGACCTGGATCCGCGGGTTCATCTCGATGAAGACGTGTTGCCCGGCACGAGGTCCCTCGGTCTCCATCAAGAACTCGACGGTGCCGGCACAGGAGTAGTCGATCGAGTCCGCAAACCGTACGGCGTCGCCGCATAGTGCGTCCCGCAGCCCAGGCTCGATGTTGGGCGCCGGTGCGATCTCAATGACCTTTTGGTGGCGACGCTGGATCGAGCAGTCCCGCTCGAACAGGTGCATGGTGTTGCCTTGCGTGTCGGCAAGGATCTGGACCTCGATGTGCCGTGGCCGGGCTACTGCCTGCTCGATGAACACCGTTGGATCACCGAACGCGCCCTCAGCCTCCCGCATTGCGGCATTGAGCGCTTCTTGCAAGGCCGCTTGATCGTCGACCCGGCGCATGCCCCGGCCGCCGCCACCAGACACCGCCTTGACAAACACCGGGAAGCCGATCTTGGACGCACCCGCGATGAGCGCGTCGATATCCGACGACGGCGGCGTCGATGTCAAGGTTGGAATGCCGGCCGCCTTGGCGGCCGCTAACGCCTGGACCTTGTTGCCGGCGAGCTGCAAGACCTCGGCAGGCGGACCGACGAAGGTGATACCGGCATCGGTACACGCCCGCGCGAGCTCAGGGTTCTCGCTCAGAAACCCGTAACCCGGATAGATCGCGTCCGCTCCTGATATCCGGGCAACCCGAATCATCTCTTCGACATCGAGATAGGCCCGGACGGGATGGCCGCGCTCACCGATCTCGTAGGCCTCGTCGGCCTTGATCCGGTGGATGGCGTTGCGATCCTCGTGCGCGAAGACGGCTACGGTCTGCGCACCCAGCTCGTAGGCGGCACGGAAGGCGCGGACCGCGATCTCACCTCGGTTGGCGACCAGCACCTTGGCGAACATGGCCTGAATCTATCGGGCCTTTTGTTATCGCCCGGAAACACCTCCGCCGCCGCCCGCCCAGCAGTGCCAAGGGGTTCCTAACCGTCCTCAGAGGGAGGGGACGCTGATGGTGAAGCGTACGGTGACCTGGCCGGTCACGGTCTGAGTCGCCGGCTCAAACTCGAAGACTGCGTCTTCCGCGGCGTCTTTGCCAATCCCGTAGGCCCGCATTTCGCGTGGCACGGCAAAGCCGGCGTCTAAGTCGGACACCTCCACCAGATCCTCGACCGACGAGCCGAAGGCAGCGGCATAATCGTCGGCCCGTCGACGAGCATCTGCAATCGCCTCCAGCCGAACCGTGCGATAAGCCGCGTTGTCCGACCGCAGCGACCACCACGGGCCGCCGATCTGACTATTGGGCAGCGGAGTCAGCGCAAAGACGATCGCGGACAGGGCGTCAAGGTCATGCACCACGATCTGGGTGGAGAAGCTGCCCCGATAACCGGTGATTTTGGTCCCAGTGCGACCCGAGAAGAGTGGCGCTACATGCAACGCGCTGGTGGCCGACCGTTCGATCGCGGCAGTGTGTTCGGCGAGCAATTCGCGGATCCGTCCGGAGGCATCCGCGAGCTCGGCACGGATCCGCTCCGCGGAGTCGCCCGCGCTGTGCGCGGTGAAGGACAGTGTCGCGAAATCGGGCGGCACCTCGAGCTGCGCCTGGCCGCGGACGGTGACGATGGGCGCGGTCATACCCGCAGCCTAGGGTCACGATAATCACGGGTTGCGAAATGGCCCGGCCTTCTTCCACCATGCCTTCATCTTCGGGAAGGTCATGTCCGGATCATCGGCAAACGCCAAGATGTGCAAGTCCTCGTGCGTCCAGGCGAACGTCGTGTCGTTGGTCTCCCGACCCACATAACACTTCAACACCCCGGCAGGCAGTTCCTTGCCATTCTCGGTGGTGACCGTTTTCATCATTTCCTGCTTCTTGGTGCAATCCCCCGACTTGTAGCTACCGGTCACGAAATCAGCGAACGCCTTCTTCGTCGCGGCCTCGCTGTCATAGAGGAAGTACCAGGCGTTCGCCGGGCCACTACCCGAAGGCGCGCAGCTGACGGCCGCCAGAACGCCGGGCTTCAAGGCCCGATCAACTACCTCGTAGTCCTGACAGGTGTCGCGGATGTCAGTTGGCAGGTAGCCCAGCAGCGTAGTCATCTCGGCCGAGCTGGGTGTCGGCGTCGGGGTTGGCGTAGGCGTGGGCGCTGGGGAGGATGCGCCGGTGCTCGCTGCGGGCGATGGCGTGACCGTGCCGCCGCCCGGCCTGATCAGCAACACCGCGGCCACAACGATGCCGACAAGCAGCAGTGCAGCAGCCACGACGATGACCGGCAGGAGGGAACGCTTCTTACTCTGCTGCGGCTCGGGTGTGCCGACCAAAGGCACGGGCCCCGGCGGTGGACGGTCGCTCGGCGGGCCGACAGCAGTCCCTCCGGTGGCGGACCTTGATGTGCCAGGAAATGGTCCGCTGTACATCCCCGCCGGCGGCTGCCCTGCTGCAGCAGCACCGGCCGGACTGTTCAACCGGGCCCGTACCGCGCGGAGTCGGTTGGCAATGTCGGCATTCCGCGGGTCGAGTGCTTTGATCCTTTGCAGCGCATCTGCCGCCTCCTGCCAGCGGCCAGCCGCTTCCGCCTGCACTGCCTGATCGAACAGCGAGGCCAGCTGACGCCGGCGAGCTTCGGCGAGATTCTGCCTGGCGAGCGTGACGAGCCCGTCGGGATCGTCATTCGCCGGGTCCAGCGAAGCGAGTTCGGAGCCAAGATTCAGGATTCCTTGCCAGTTGCCAACCTCAGCATGGGCGCGAATTTCATGCTGCAGCTCACCAATCCTGTGATTGCGTTGTGCGATCGGCAGCTTGCGGTGGACTTGCCCGTACGAGGGATCGGCGGCTTGGATCTTTTCCAGCAGCTCCACGGTTTGGGCCCAGCGCCCCTCGTGCGCGGCGGCATCGGCTTGCTGTTCCCAACTGGCCAGCTGTGCTTTTGATGAGTCGGTTTCCTTGCGGTTCACCGGAATACGACGTTCGATGGCAGCCACCAGCCGTGCAGAGTCGGAGGTGAAGGACTCATGCCGCAAGGTGACCGCCTGGCGGCTGGCAAGCCCTGCCAGGGCCTCGGGTAGCTCGCCCCGGGTGGGCATCCGCGCACCGTCAACCAACACGGGAATGACCGGCACGCCACGCTCGAGGGCGGCAGCGATCTCTGAGGTCACCCAATCATTCGGATCGTCAAGCTTGCGCTGACCGGAGGGGTCCAGCAGCTCCTTCCACTGTGGGCCGATCACCGCCACGAAAACATCGGCTTCGCTGACAGCCCGGCGGATAGTCTCGGTGAAATCCATGCCTGGCTCGATGGTGTCGATGTCCATGAACACCTGGAAGTGCTCATCGAGGCGGTCGGCCAACCGACCCGCCACATGCCTGCTGTCTTCGCGTCGATAGCTGACGAAGACGCGCGTTGGCTCAGCCAATCCTCACCCCCCTTGCGCCAGTGCCTGTCCGCGGGCGGGGGGCGGCGCGATGCCGTCATTCTCGCACCGCGGCCCCCCGTACGAGAACGTAAGTTTCTACAAACCCTACTTAGCCCGCCCGCCACCGACGGACGAGCACGACGGACAAGATCACGCCGAGAACGGTCAGACCTCCACCGCCGATCAGCGTCCAACGGGCACCGAACACTTCACCGACCCAGCCCAGCAGTGGAGATCCGATCGGCGTTCCTCCCCACAACACCATCATGTAGAGGGCCATCACCCGGCCGCGCAGACCCGGGTCCACGCGTAGCTGGATCGACGTGTTTGATGCGGTCATCGTCAGCAGCGCGGCCAGACCCATCACCGGCAAGATGGCGGCATAGCTCCAGTAGCTGGGCATCAGCCCGGCGATCACCTCGATGACGCCGAAGGCGATCGCCACGCTCACCAGGAAGGCTCGGCTTGGGACCCCTCGCCTGCGCGCGGCCAACAGGGCGCCGGCGAGCGATCCGATAGCCATGAAAGTGCCGAGGATGCCGTACTCCTCTGGGCCTCGGTGGAACTCCTGTTGCGCCATCAGCGCTGAGGTCATCTGGAAGTTCATGCCGAAGGTGCCAACGAAGAACACAATCGAAAGCACAAGCACAAGATCGGGTCGGTTGCGCACGTACGCCAGCGCGTTGCGGATCTGCCGTTTGGCGCGCTCGACCCGCGGAGCGGTCTTCAGCCGTTGCGGATCGATCAGTATCAAGCCGGCGATGAACGCCGCGTACGTGACGCCGTTGGTCAAGATCGCCCAACCGCTGCCTACCGCGGCGATGACCAGGCCGGCAACTGCCGGGCCCACGATCCTCGCCGCGTGGAAGCTGGCGGAGTTGAGGCCGATGGCGTTGGGCAGGTGTTCGGCGCCGACCACTTCGGAGACGAAGGCCTGACGGGTCGGGTTGTCGAATGCGGTTCCGATCCCGAACAGGAAAGCCAGCAGGTAGACGTGCCAGGTAACGGCGAACCCGGTGATCGCAAGCACACCAAGGGTTGCCGCGCACAAGGCCAGCCACAGCTGAGTGATCTTGAGAATCAGCCGCTTGTCGAAGCGGTCAGCGACCAAGCCGCCGAAGGGTGACAGCAGCAACATCGGCAGGAACTGCAGGCCTGTGGTGATACCGACCGCTGCCGCAGAGCCGCCGGACAGCTCGAGGACCAGCCAGTCTTGAGCCACCCGCTGCATCCACGTGCCGATGTTGGAGACGAACGAGCCCGCCAGGTATATCCGGTAATTGCGATGCACCAGCGCGGCGAACATCCCGCCGCGACGAGCGCCCGACTCCTGCCCGACCTTGACCCCCGTGCGAGCACGGGGGTCAAGGTCTGAGCCTGATGGCGATTGAGGGTGGTGCTCGGTCTGGGGGTGCGCGTTGTTTCGCTTGATGTCCAAACTCACTCGCGATTCACCTTGTCCAAGATCACAACGGCCTGGCGCAGCACGTCGCGCTCCTCTGCGCTCAGCGCCGCTATCCGTACGGCCAGCCAGGCATCGCGACGACGACGGTTGGCTATCAACACCTCGCGACCGGCCGCCGTCAGGCTCACCAGACACTGTCGGCCATCCTTGGGATCCGGTCGTCGGGCGACATAACCACGCATTTCCAGGCCATTCACGATCCGAGTCATTGACGGGGGCTGCACCCTCTCCGCTGCCGCGAGTTCGCCCATCAGCTGATCGCCGGAGTTCAACAGCACCGCCATGGCGGACAGCTGATTGGAATTGAGATCCAACGAGTCATCGCGTAACTGACGAAGCCGCCGAGCTAGCCGGAGGACCGAAGGCCGCAGGCCACTGGCCAGGCCGGCGATCGTACGAAGGTCACGACGGCCGAGATCAGCGCTAGCAGGACCCACCTGTCGAGCGGTCACATCTGAAGTATATGCTTAGCAATGCTAATAAACAAAGCTAAGGATCAGTCCCGGAAGCTCGCCCTTCGAAAGCCCCCGCGGGTCGCGGAGTTAACTGACCAGCTTGGTGATCACACCCTGGACGAAGTAGATGACGAAGGCGGCGGAAACCACGTAGAGCAAGGGGTGCACTTGGCGCGCCCTGCCTCGCGCCAGTTTCAGGACCACGTACATGATGAAGCCGGCACCGATGCCGATGGTGATCGAGAACGTGAAGGGCATCAGCGCCATGGTCAGAAAGGCCGGCAGAGCATCCTCGAGATCGTCCCAGTTGATGCGCGTCACCTGGCTCATCATCAAAAAGCCCACCAGGACCAGCGCCGGTGTGGCAGCCTCCGACGGCACGATATTGATCAAGGGTGCGAAGAACATGGCGAGCAGGAAGCCAATTCCGGTGACTACTGAGGCGAGCCCAGTACGCGCGCCCTCGGCAACGCCCGCCGCGGACTCGATATAGGCGGTGTTCGACGACACCGACCCGACGCCACCGGCGGCGGCGGCGACCGAATCCACCATCAGGATGGAACCGAGGTTCGGCGGGTGGCCGCGCTCGTCCAGCAGGTGACCCTCGGCGCCGACCGCGACCACGGTACCCATGGTGTCGAAGAAGTCGGCCAGCATCAGCGAGAAAACCAGCAGAAGAAGTGGCACGAACAGGTGCACATGGAAGCCGCCCGACACGGACGGGCCGAAAGCACCAAATACATCCACATCGCCAATGAGCTCCAGGTTCGGCACTGAGACGATGTCCTCGAATTGCGGCACGTTCAGCGCCCAGCCAGTGGGGTTATCGGCCGACCTGGCACCGAGATTGCCGATGAGCTCGATGATTACCGCCAGCACAGTGGTGGCCACGATCGAGATCAAGATCGCGCCCCGCACCCGCCTGACGTACAAGATCGCGACGGCGAACAGCCCGACGACGAAGACCAGCATGGGCCAGCCGGCGAGCGAGCCGTTGATGCCCAGCTCGACCGGTGGCGCCCCAGCGGGCTTGCGAACGATTCCGCCGTCGAACAATCCGACAAAGGTGATGAACAAACCGATTCCCACCGAGATGCCGACCCGTAACGATCGCGGCACAGCCCGAAACACAGCCGTACGAAAACCAGTGAGTACGAGCACCGCTATGACGACGCCCTCGAGGACCACCAAGCCCATCGCCTCGGGCCAAGTCATTTTCGGTGCGACGGCAAAGGCTAGCAGGGCGTTGAGCCCGAGGCCGGTCGCGATGCCGATCGGGAAGCGCCCAATCACCCCCATCAAGATTGTCATCACGCCGGCTACCAGGGCAGTTGCCGCGGCAACCATAGTGATGGCCTGACTGACGTTCGCGCCGATCACCGAGCCTGCGGGATCCTTGTACGGCAGGCCACCCAGAAGATTGCCGGAGCCGTCCGGTGCGGTCCCGATGATCAACGGATTCAGCGCGATGATGTAGGCCATCGTGAAGAACGTCACCAGGCCGCCACGGATCTCCCGGCCAACGGTTGATCCGCGGGCGGTGATCTGGAAGTAGGTGTCGATAGGACCGATCGACTTTTCGTCCCGGATGACCGGGGCCGCCTTCGGGGATTTGGTCACCATGACCCGCATCGTAGGGCCAGCCGGGATACAGCGATGTCTCCCGAAGCGCTGGTGAGCAGGTCAGGGACCGAACGCGAAACGTTCCTCGTGCAGCTGGCGCCGCGGGAAGCCGCTACGCAGCAAGCTTTCCCGGATCGGCGCGGACAATCGCGCCGATGCGCACAGATAGATGTCGTGGTCGCGGAGGACACCCACCAAGCGGTGCAACGCGTGGGCGGTCAACTGGTTGGCCGGATCGGTTGAAGGGCCCGTTAGGTAAATCACCCTGCTGCGTTTTCGCTCCGCCACCTCGTCCAGCTCATGCCTGAGCACCAGATCGGCCTCACGCGGCGCGCGGTAGATCAGGGTCAGGTCCTCTCCCGGAAGGTCGAGCGCCTCGAAGAGCGCTCGCATTGGCGTGATCCCGACCCCGCCAGCAATCAGCAGCACCTTGGCCCGGCGCCGACGGCGCTCGGTAAGGGCACCGTACGGGCCCTCGGCCAGGACGAAATCTCCCGGGTTGAGGTCTTGCAATGCCCGCGACCCCGCCCCCACGGCCTTGATGGTGATCCGCAACCGATTGCCGGTGGGCAGGGCCGATAGCGAGAACGGGAACGCCGACCGCCAGTGAGCCATGGTCAGGAATCGCCACCGGAAGAACTGCCCTGGCTCGGCGCGCAACTCGTCGAGGTGCTTTCCCATCATTAGCACGCTGACCACGTCGTCGGATTCGCGCACCACCTGCTCGACTTTGAGCCTGTGTCGCCAGAGCTGATGCAGCGGCTGAACCACGCGATACCGAAACACCACCGCGAAGGTGTAGGTGTACAGCAGGCTCCAGGCGATCTGCAGTCCACGGTTGCCAGCCAGCGCCGGGCCCGCCAGCTGGTGGGTAAACCCCAGCCCAACCGCGAGATAACCCAGCAGATGGAACACGTGCCAGGTCTCGTACGAAAGCCGTCGGCGAATCCATCGGGTGGATGCAAACCCCATCACCAGCAGCAGCCCGGTGCCTACAACCGCAGTTAGCAGTCCCGGCCAGGCTGACATCTCCAGCCATGCCGACCACAGACCTTGACCGCGCACCCTCGCCCATCCGACAAGCGCAGCCACGGCATGAAATACCGCAAGCCCGATGACCACCGGTCCCGCGATGGCGTGCCAGCGTGCCAACTTGTCGGCACCGACCACGCGCTCCAACAACGGCACTCGAGACATCAACAGCAGCATCACCGCAGCGCCATAGCCCGCCGCCATGCCGCTCACATGAGCTACTAAAGCCACGTCGAACGCTGTCGGCGGTCGGGGCAACATCACACCCATAGCGATCGCTAGGACTAGGCCTGCAATGAGCAGCGCCAAGATCCAACCGGCTGTCAGCCTCCGCCGGGGGTTGTTACGAAGCTCCCCGTTCACGTCGAGCGGTCAGCTACGGCCCGCTGACCGCTCACAGCCACCGGCGACACCGACGGGGCGTTCATAGCCAGCTGGACCCCAACGAATGTGGCCAACAGCATCAGAAAGAAGGTGGTCAGCCGCAGCATCCACCGGACGGTCGCCGCTGTGGGCGTGCCGAGCCGATCGACAAGTCGGATGAGCTGAAGGATGGCGGCACGGCGGGTCGCCATAGGGGGGATCACGTCAAGGAACGCCATGGGCGGCTGTCCTCTTCCTTTGGGAGCCCCCGACCCCCCACAACATGCGGCCCCCCGAGGCCGCGAAACCACCTTTCCACCGTTATGAAAACTCAACTAACGGGGTTATGGCAACTTTTTGCCATTGAGGGTTTGTAACGGCCCGATGTCCAAAAGTGGACAACGGATGCCGACCGACCCCTATTTGGGCCAAGTGCTAGTCAGTCAAACAGCGAGTTGGGCTCGTGCCATTCGATGGTTTCCCACACCGGAGCAGGCAGTTCGGCGCTCTCCTCAGGCCGCACACTGGAGTGTGCTCCACATCCGTGATTGACGCTGACCACGCTTCCGTCGGACGGTGAATAGGCGTTCGTGCAGGCGCCGAACAGGACGCCAAAGCTCCCTTGGAGCCGGACGAAGAACCCGCAGGTCTCGCAGACGTCGGGTGCCAGTCGGGCCATTTCCGCGTCGGGACCTCCGGCGCCGGCCAACCACCGCTCGGCTGTCTCCTCCCTGCCGAGCGCAGACAGCACGCGCTCCCTGCCCAGGCCCAACTCGGCTGCTACCGTACGGGCCTGGCTAGCCTCTGCCGGATCGGCATCTGCCGCCAGATCGCCGCCGGTGTACCCCGGTTCGAGGCGCGGATCGTCGATCGGCGTTGGCATTCGCATCCCCGCCGTGACGTCGCCGGGCTGAATCCGATCGGCCCAGGGCACCCAGGACTTCCCCATCAATGCTCCATCGCCGGGCAGCAGCGCCACTTCGTTGACGGTCACCGTCCTGGCCCGGGAAGCGCGAACCACGGTCACCGACCACTGCCAGCCGCGGTATCCCGGGTGCGGACAAGCGAAGAAGTGGCTGACCACGCGCTCGCCCTCGGCGCGGCAGTGGAGATGATCACCTACACCCATCACACCCGCCAGCTCGATGGCGGCCTCGCGGGCAAGCTCCACGGCCGCCGCACATTGGGCGTCGATCTTGGGTGCGCCGGAAGGCATCGAGTGCCTAGAGTTCGAGCTCGTCGGCGACGGCTCGAAGCACGGAGGCCACCTTGGTGCCAGTGCGCGAGTCGGGATGCCTGCCGCGCCGATAGGTGTTGCCCACACCGTCCAGCATCTTGATCAAGTCCTCGACGATCACCGTCATCTGCTCTGGTGGCTTTCGGTGCGCCTTAGCGAGGGATGGCGGCATCTCGATCAGCCGCAGCGACAGAGCCTGCTCCCCTTTGCGGCCCTCGACGACTCCGAATTCAACCTTCTGGCCCGGCTTCAAAGTCGTGACGCCAGCAGGCAGCGCGGAGGCACGAACGTACACATCGCCACCGTCATCCTTGGTCAAGAAGCCGAAACCCTTCTCGGCGTCATAGAACCTCACCCTGCCAACAGGCACGTCAAACCCTCACTTGTGATTTCCAACCGGCGCCAAGCGTATCGGTTTATCAATCCGGCCAAACTACGATGGTCGCCATGGCGACGTGGGAGGACGGACCGGAGTACGCTCCGCTGACTCCTCCGGACGCTTTCACTGGGCCGAGCACCGATCCACTGTCGGTTGCACCGCCGCATGAACAGGTGGCCGCAGTGGCCCCGAAAGAGCGGCCAGCCTTCACCGACCCTTCCGAGCCGGTCGCACCCCTGGTCAACCTGGTCCCGCCGGTTGAGCAGAAACGCGACCCAGCTGTGCCGTTCGAGGTGGTCTCCACGGCGTTGACCTCCTATTCGGCCTGGGGGGCCGCGCACTGGACACCGCCCGCAAGTGCGCCCATAGGTCTGGCGGCCAGTCCCTTGGTCCAGCCGCCGTCCGAGCAGCAGAGCGCGCCATGGCCGCCGCCCACCGAGCCGATGCTTCCCGTCGCCGGCCCCGCGCAGAGCACGAACGGCTTTCCGGTCCCCGGGACCGCCGGGTGGTTCACACCAGCGCCGTACCGGCAGCCGCCCACCGGCCCGCCGGTGAATGCACGGCTGGTTCTCGAAACCACGACACCTGGAGTGTGCATCTGCTTGGTGGTCGGCGGCCTGATCTATGTCATCTCCCCGATCATGCTGGCCGTCGCGTTCGGATTGTCGAGCCGGATTCACGTCGCCGCCGAAAGAATCCGTCAAACGTTCCTGACTGCGCTAACCGTGCTCGCCGTCTTCGCGGTCCTTGGCGCGCTCAGCGACGCGGCCTCATTCGGCGACTGGTGGAACTTCGTCGGCGTCTGGTCGCTGATCATTTGTTGGATCACGTTGCTCGTCGTTGTGGTGCTGGTTTACCGGGAACTAAAACAACGTCCCGACGCCGGGCAACCACCTTCTGGGTCACCGTGGCGCTGACTCGGCTCGAGCCCTGAGCCGCGCGCCCGTCGGCAAAGGGGTGCTCGAACTACACTGAAGCGGTGCATGCAGTCACCATTCGACGATTGATCGTCTTTGGTGTGTGCGCATTCGGCGTCGGCTGCCTTTATCTCGTACCCAGCGTGGCGCGATCCCCCGATAGCGTCAGGCGTGGCGGAACAGAAGACCAGCCGATTTCTGCACCGTCCACGACCGTGAAACCGGCAGCGGTCCAGTCGACCGGGCACGCAGTGCCGCAGAAGAGCGAGATCGGTGCGGCGGGCCAGCAGTCAGCGGCCACCGCCACCGAGCCGACCAAGATCAACCGGAGCGGCAGCGCGTTTCATAAGGACACGACCGCACAGATAGAGACCAGGTCTGAGCGCGACACAGCCTCCTCGCGGGACGACGCAACCTCTGGTAACGAGAGCACGCAACAGCCGGAGCCGACTGCCAATGGCGCGACGGCCGTCGACCCGCATGACACGACGAGCGATGACACCCCACCGGATCCGGTGCGCGGCATCAAGCTCGGGCCGATGACCCACGATGAGCTCACCATCCGGTGGATGGCGGCGCCCGATGACAACGGAGTCGTCGGCTATCGGGTCTGGCTCGACGGCTTCCTGGTCGCGACAACTTCCGATACGCGCGTCAAAGTCAACTGGTTCAACGACGACATGAGTCAACACGTGGTACAGGTCAAGGCACTGGACGCGGCCGGTAATCAGAGCAGCACATCGGAAATCCTCCTAGCCATCAGGCCAACACCCGGCCCCAAAGCAACGCCGACACCGTCCCCCAGCTCCCAACCATCGACTACCGCCAGCCCGGAGCCAACCGAACCGCAGTAGCCGGAATCCCAGGGGTGACTCATGGCCGACAATCCGACCAAGAGACGCCTGCGTCGCGCGGCGAGGCAGCTGGAACGCCAACGCCGGCGGGCAGGTGTGTCACGCAACCCCGCACAGTCTCGACGTGATCGCGGTTGGCCGGAGCCTCCCCCGCCTGATTGGTTCGACCCTGAGGGCGGCGCCGGCGTACGAGAGCCTCGCCGGCCCTTCCCGGGTCAACCGGCCGAAGCGCTAGAACTGAAGCCCGCCGAGTTCCAGCAACTCAACGTGGCTGCCATGCCACTGCGCTGAGACCCTAGGACGGCTCAGGGCACATCCAGGACGGTTGACTCTTCTTGTGTGCCCAGGTCGACCGGCCACGAACTCCGGTCGCCGGCCAACGACCAAAGCTCGACCAGCTCATGCGGCCAGATCCACTCTGATGTCTGCCGCAGGTCATCATGGGTCCACCACCGGAACTGCTTGATCGTGATCTGCTCATCCTCGGTGAAGGCTGAGACGTCGACTTCAAACGGCGGCACCATCGCGAGATAGAACGACTCGTCCTGCTCGATCACTTGGTCGGAATAGCCGTGGACAACATGCCGCTTTGCGATCGGGCCTTGAAGATCGGACTCCCGTATCAGGCAGCCTGTCTCCTCGGCGACTTCCCGGATAGCGGCTTGCACCTCGGATTCACCGTCGTCGACGCCGCCGCCGGGAGTTACCCACCAACTCGCCTCGGGCACACCCGGGTCGCTATCCTCGAACAGCAGCGTACGGTCGGAGTCGATCAAGATCACCCGTACGGTTGCCCGAGATGTACGCGGGCGATCGGCCGGATTCTCGACCGGTATGTAGCTGCGCTCTCGCTGGGACGAAACCACGGGCAACACCATACGATTAAGCGCATCCGCCCTTGGGGGGCGTCCTCGTGCAATCACCCAACGGGATTTTGGTGAGCTGCTGAGCGCCGCGAACGGATCCGGGCCGCTGGCTCGGGTTCTATCCTCTGGCATCGGGAGCTAAATCCGTAGACGAGCATTTCCGCGGCGGGTAGCCTTGCCCCTCGCCCCTCTCCCCAACCGAGCAGATCGGAGGCGCGGGCGTGCCCACTGCAGACACCGAGTCGGTGCTCGCGACCGAACGGAAGCACCTGGCGCAGTCCCGGGAAGCGTTACGGCAGATGCGCGAGCACACCGCCGGCCTAACGGCCTTCGGTGGTGATCACGTCTCGACCGAGCACCTCAAGCAGACCCTCTACCGCCGGATGAAGGCGCTCGAGGACGACCCCCAGGTGCCACTTTTCTTCGGCCGGCTGGACTATGACATGGCGCTGGGTGCCGAGCAGGACGAGACGCTCTACATCGGCCGCCGTCATGTCTCGGGCGAAACCGGTGGTGAGCCGATGGTGATCGACTGGCGGGCTGAGATGTCTCGGCCGTTCTACCAGGCGCGCCCGGCTGAGCCGATGGGCGTGCGGCTGCGCCGCCGGTTCGGTTTCTCGCATGGGCACCTGACTGCGTACGAGGACGAGGACCTGACCCGACCTGAGGCAGTTGCTGCATCCGAGATCTTGGAATCTGAGATCGAACGGCCTCGCACCGGTCCGATGCGGGACATCGTCGCAACCATTCAGCCCGAACAGGACAGTATCGTCCGCGCCGGGCTGAGTCAGTCGATTTGCGTCCAAGGCGCTCCGGGTACCGGCAAGACCGCAGTCGGACTGCACCGGGCCGCCTACCTGCTCTATGCGTTCCGTGATCAGCTTGCCCGCTCGGGCGTGCTCGTCGTCGGTCCGAACGACAGCTTCCTGTCATACATCGCCGACGTGCTGCCCGCGCTCGGCGAGATCGACGCAACCCAGTCAACCGTCGCAGCGCTGGTTTGCAGGGCCAATCGGGTGTCAATCCGCGCCTTGGACACCGTGCCAGCCGCGCTGCTCAAGGGTGATGCCCGAATGGCCGATGTGCTGCGCCGAGCTGTCTGGAGCCACCTCGGCACGCCGCCTGCTGCATTGGTCGTCCCGCGCGGCGCACATCAATGGCGGGTGGGCGTCTATCTGATTGAGGAGATCGTCGCTGAGCTGAAGCAGCGCGGCGTCCGCTATGAAGCCGGCCGCGCCATGCTGCCCCAGCGCTTGGCCCACCGGGTGCTGCTCCGGATGGAGGGAGCTGGCGAATCTCCTGACGATCGGGTGCAGAACGCGGTGGCTCGGAGCCGGCCCGTACGGGCCTACGCCGACCGGATCTGGCCGGCTCTGGACCCAGCGAAGTTGATCTTGCGCCTGCTGACCGACGGAGAGTTCCTTGCTGCCAGTGCCGACGGCATCCTGACCGTCGAGGAGCAGTCATTGATCAGAATGGCGAAGCCTGCTCGCTCGGTGTCGGCGGCGAAGTGGACCCTCGCCGACGTGGTCCTGATCGATGAGGCAGCCGACCTGTTGAACCGGACACCGAGCCTCGGCCACGTGATCGTGGACGAGGCCCAAGACCTATCGCCGATGCAGCTGCGCGCCGTCGGCCGCCGGGCAACCACAGGCTCTGTCACGGTGCTTGGTGATCTTGCCCAGGCAACGACGCCCTGGGCCACACGCTCGTGGCCATCATCGCTGATACATCTCGGCCACCCTGACGCAACCATCGAGGAACTACTCGCCGGCTTCCGGGTGCCCGGCGCCGTGATCGACTTCGCCGCCCGATTGTTGCCACGCATCGCACCATCGCTCACTCCGCCCCACTCCGTTCGGCGCCACCGCGGCGAGCTGGAGCTGCGTCAGGAGAGTTCAACCGAGCCGGCGCTGATCACGGCCATTACGGCGGCGCTCGGCAACGAGGGCACGATCGGAGTGATCGCCGCTGATGCCGCCGTGACAGGCGTACGCATGGCGCTCGAGCGGCATGGCATCCGCTACGACCTGCTCGGTGAAGGTGTCCAGGTCTTCGAATCGCGGGTCGATCTCGTCCCTGCCGCCCTCGCCAAAGGGCTCGAGTTCGATCATGTGGTGCTGCTCGAACCGGCAGACATCGTTGCCGGGGAACCCGACGAGACGACCGGGCTTCGCCGACTCTACGTGTGCCTCACCAGGGCAGTGACCTCCCTGGTCGTCGTGCACCGGAGCCCCCTGCCCCAGGCCTTGGCAGCCTGATCGGGAATGCAGCCATCTCGGCGGCGGTTGTGGTCGCCATGACTCTTTCGGTTGGGGACAGCGGAACGTTCAATATTCCCGACCTCGGACCTGTCCATCGGCTTGGCTTCGGCGCCATGCGCATCACCGGTCCGGGCATCTGGGGCGAACCGCCCGATCGCGAGGTTGCCCGTCAGGTCGTCCGGCGCGCTGTCGAACTCGGCGTGGACTTCATCGACACAGCCGACTCGTATGGTCCAACTGTCAGTGAGGAGATCATCGCCGAAGCGATCCACCCGTACGGGAACGTCAAGATTGCCACCAAGGCCGGCTTCACCCGGCAGGGCCCACACAAGTGGACCGCTCTTGGTCGGCCGGAATACCTGAGGCAGCAGACGGAGCTCAGCCTGCGCCGGTTGCGGGTCGATCAGCTAGACGAGTTACAGCTGCACCGGATCGATCCGAGGGTGAATCGGGACGATCAGTTCGGTGTGCTCACCGAGCTGCAGCGCGAGGGCAAGGTGGTCGCCCTCGGCTTGTCTGAAGTCAGCATCGAGGAGATCGAGGCCGCTTCTCGTCACTTCCGGGTCGCTTCGGTCCAGAATCGCTACAACCTCACCGACCGCAGCTCGGAGGATGTTCTCGACTACTGCGAGGCGAATGGCATCGGCTTCATACCGTGGGCGCCCGTATCGGCCGGGAAGCTGACCCAGCCCGGTTCGCCACTCGTCAACGCCGCGCGGCGTCTCGGCGCCACACCAGCGCAGGTCGCGCTTGCCTGGCTGCTCCGCAGGTCA
>JBKPML010000141.1:0-38792 GCA_046732135.1 Actinomycetota bacterium | reverse complement strand
TGGACGACGGTCCAGTCGACCCGTGCCGCGGACTCGACCATGGAGCGGGTGCGACTGAGCATGGACGCTGGGTCGGCGAAATAGGAGTTCAGCCGAGATCGGAGGCTCTTGGCCTTTCCGACGTAGATCACCCGACCTTGGGCGTCGGAGAACCGATACACCCCTGGCTGGTCGGGGATGGATCCCGGCGCCGGGCGGTATGACGGGCCAGCGCGCTGGCCGCCTCGCCGCGGCAACGCGGATGGCAAGGAAGCGGCTGGCACGTGCTCCAGCGTAGGCGGCGGGGTTGACAGCGATGTGCGCTGTCGGTAAGAGGATGAGTTGGCTCGCCGCGGGAGGAGAGAACCGTGCCGTACGTAACGCGAGACGACCTCAGCCTGTACTACGAGCGAGAGGGCGAAGGCGATCCTCCCCTTGTCTTCGTGCACGGATGGTGCTGCGATCACACCTTCTTTCGACCGCAGTTCGACTACTTCAGGTCGTCTCACCAGGTGATTACGTTCGACCTGCGCGGATGTGGCAGCAGCGACCGACCAACCGACGGGTACGACGTGCCCAATCTCGCCGACGACCTCGCCTGGCTCTGCGCGGAGACCGGAATCGAGAAGCCAGTCGTCATCGGCCACAGCCTCGGCGCGATGATTGCGATCGAGCTCGCTGCCAGGCACCCAAAGCTCCCGCTGATGATCGTTGCCGACGAATCCGGACCAATCAACCCCCTGCCTGAGACCCGGCTGGTCTACGAGGGGTTCGCCGCGCAGCTGGAGGGAGCCGGTGCCGAAGCCGTTCGGCGTGCCTGGGTGGAAGCCGATTTGGCGGACGACCCGGTTCTTAGCAGTCGGATCGTAGAAACCATGTGCTCGGTGCCACTGAGCGTGGCAGCGGCGGTGATTCAGGGCGTCAATGCCTGGAATGGAGTTGCTGCTTTGGCGTTGTGCGAGGTACCGCTGCTGCTGCTCAGCTCAGCGACAGGAGGAAGCAACGACCCCGCTCGCCTTCGTCCGCTCAAACCCGACCTGCATGTCGGCGTGACCGTCGGCGCGGGCCACTTCAATCAACTCGAGGTGCCGGAGCAGGTCACCGCGATGATTGAACGCTTCCTACACGTTGCCATCCCTACGTCGCTCCGCTACGTGACGTAGACCTTGCCACCAGACACGGTGACCTGGTGCTCTGCCAAGGCCGTTGAGGCCGGCGGATTGACCACCGATCCGTCCTTGATCGAGAACTCGCTGCCGTGGCAGTTGCAATGGATGACGCCACCCGCGACCTCGGCCACCTTACAGCTCATGTGCGTGCAAGTGCTGTCGAACGCCTTGAAGGTGCCCTTCGACGGCTGGGTCACGACGTAATCGGCATTGTCCAAGATCACGCCACCGCCAACGGGAACCTTGGAGGTCGCCACGCTGGGACCGGTTGGCGGCTTCGATGCCGACTTGCGCGTCCCTGCAGAGGACTCGGTCGGCGAGGACGCGCTCGATGTGGGCGTAGCAGAAGAGGGCGATGCTGACGCCGACGGCTGCCCGCTAGCGGTGGCGGTCGGCGTGGCTCCGATCTCATTGTCAGCGGCGCAAGCAGCCGCAGCCGCAGCTGTGCCACCAGCCAGCGCGATCAGTCCCGCCGTGCGTAGGATGGTACGCCGCGTTGGCGCCGCGCCGAAAGCCGTGTTCGGCTCGGGTTCAGAATTCGCTTCGGACATCGGGCCTCACTCCAGATCTGTTCATTGCGCGCGAAAGCGAATCCTCGAAGGGGGATCTCGTGCGTGCCTTGATTGGTCTAGACGAAGCCGAGCGCGGGTTGGTTCGACGATTAACTAGCCTTGCCGACCGGGACGCGACCTGTCGGTTGAGATTCGGCGGACTTGGCCGATTGCTTTTTGCTGTGGCCGTTCGCTCGCTCGGCGGCCGGAGCTGATTCCAGCAGCTCGGGTTGTTGCGCTCCCACCGGTACAGCGCGCGGACCAAGGACTCGTCGAAGGAAGACCCCGGTGAACGAGTCGGGGTTGGCGGCGATCTGCTCTGGAGTGCCTTCGGCGATCACCAGGCCTCCTCGGGAGCCACCCTCCGGCCCCATGTCGATCAGCCAGTCGGCAGTCTTGATCACGTCAAGGTTGTGCTCGATCACAACGACCGTGTTGCCCGCGTCGACAAGCTGGCCCAGGACACCGAGTAGCTTTCGGATGTCTTCGAAGTGCAGCCCGGTCGTCGGCTCGTCCAATACATACAACGTGCGGCCGGTCGATCGCTTCTGCAATTCGCTGGCGAGCTTCACACGTTGCGCCTCGCCACCGGAGAGGGTTGGCGCCGGCTGTCCCAGCCGGACATAGCCGAGTCCAACGTCGACTAGCGTCCGCAGGTGGCGGGAGATGGCGGGCAACGCCGCGAAGAAGTCCAAGCCCTCTTCGATCGACATGTCGAGCACTTCCGCGATCGATTTGCCCTTGTAATGAACCTCGAGGGTCTCCCGGTTGTAGCGAGCGCCGTGGCATACCTCGCACGGTACGTACACATCCGGCAAGAAGTTCATCTCGATCTTGATGGTGCCGTCCCCCGTGCAGTTCTCGCACCTGCCGCCCTTGACGTTGAACGAGAAGCGGCCCTGCTGGTAACCACGGACCTTGGCCTCCGGCGTCTCGGCGAACAGTCGCCGAACATGATCGAAAACACCGGTGTAGGTGGCTGGATTCGACCTCGGCGTACGCCCGATGGGCGACTGGTCGACGTGGATCACTTTGTCGACCTGATCGCCACCGCTTATCGAGCGGTGCCGGCCGGGCACGTCACGGGCGTTGTAGATCCGTTTGGCGAGCGCGGTGTAGAGGATGGCGTTCACCAGCGTGGACTTGCCCGAGCCGGATACCCCGGTCACTGCGATCATCTGGCCGAGCGGAAAACTCACGGTGATATCCCGCAAGTTGTGTTCAGCGGCGTTGTGCACGGTGATCTGCCGGCCACGTACCCGGGGACGGCGAGACGTCGGCAAGGGAATGCTGCGCCGACCGGAGAGATAGGCACCGGTCAGTGAGTGCGGATGGTTGATCAGCTCCTCGACCGGTCCGGCAACCACAACCTCCCCACCGTGCTCGCCGGCGCCTGGACCGATGTCGACTGCCCAGTCGGCCGTACGAATGGTTTCCTCGTCGTGCTCGACGACAATCAAGGTATTGCCAAGATCACGCAGCCGGACCAGAGTTTCGATCAGCCGCCGGTTGTCCCGCTGATGCAGCCCGATGCTTGGCTCGTCCAGGACATACAACACACCGACAAGTCCGGAGCCGATCTGGGTTGCCAACCTGATCCGCTGAGCCTCACCGCCCGACAGGCTGGCGGTGGGACGGCTCAGGGAGAGGTAGTCCAGGCCTACGTCCAGCAGGAACTTGAGCCGCTCGTTGATCTCCTTCAACACTCGCTCGGCGATCTGACGCTCCCGGTCGGTCAGCTCCAAGTGCTGCAGGAATGCGGCCGACTCGTCGATCGGCATGGCGGAGATTTCGGCAATGTTCTTACCGCCAACCGTCACTGCGAGCGAGGTCGGCTTGAGGCGGGCCCCCTTGCAGGCGTGACAGGGCACCTCGCGCATATACCCGGCATAACGTTCCCGGGAAGTGTCCGACTCTGCCTCGGCGTGCCGGCGCTCGACATAAGGGACGACACCTTCGTACTTGGCGTTGTAGCGGCGCTCCCGCCCGTACCGGTTGCGGTAGCGCACCTGGACCTGATCGGGAACCCCGTACAGCAACAACTTCTGGGCCGATGCCGGCAGACGATGCCACGGAACAGTCATGCTGAATCCGCTGCTGGCAGCGAGCGCTTCGATCAGCCGCTGAAAGTAATCGGCGACATGCACCGAAGCCCACGGTGCGATCGCGCCCTCGGCGAGGCTCTTCTCGTCGTCCGGAATGACCAGCTCCGGGTCGACCTCCATCCGGGTGCCCAGCCCCGAACAGTCAGGGCAGGCACCCCACGGTCCATTGAACGAGAACTGGCGAGGCTCAAGCTCCTCGATCGCGATGTCATGATCATTCGGACAGGCCATGCGCTCGGAGTAGCGGCGCTCCCGCAGCGGGTCGCCCGGATCCAGATCGACAAAGTCGATCGACACGACACCCTGGGCAAGGGCAAGCGCGGTTTCGACCGAGTCGGTCAGCCGCTGCTTGACACTGGGCTTGACGGCAAGTCGGTCGACGATGACATCGATCGAGTGCTTGTACTTCTTGTCCAAGGTGGGCGGCTCGGTGAGCTGGACCACTTTGCCGTCGACCCGGGCTCGGCTGAAACCCGCGCTGGCGAGCTGTCGGAGGACGTCGACATACTCACCCTTGCGGCCACGCACCACCGGCGCCAACACCTGGAACCGGGTGCCCTCAGCCAGTCCGAGCAGCCGATCGACAATCTGCTGGGGCGTCTGCCGGCTGATGGGCTCACCGCAGATCGGGCAGTGCGGCCGACCGGCGCGGGCGTAGAGCAGCCGAAGGTAGTCATAGACCTCGGTGATCGTGCCCACCGTGGATCGCGGGTTGCGGCTGGTCGACTTCTGATCGATGGAGACCGCCGGTGACAATCCCTCGATGAAGTCGACGTCCGGCTTGTCCATCTGACCGAGGAACTGGCGGGCGTACGCCGAGAGGGATTCGACGTAACGCCGCTGGCCCTCAGCGAAGATCGTGTCGAAAGCCAAACTCGACTTGCCAGATCCCGAGAGCCCGGTGAACACGATCAGCGCATCACGCGGTAGGTCGAGCGAGATGTTCCGCAGATTGTGTTCGCGGGCACCCCGGACGAGGAGACGGTCGGTCACGGTGGACATGGTATGTGGATCGACGGACACTCTCGAACTCCTGGCACCCATAACAGAACTGGCCACAAGCGGCACGGATTCCACGCCGAGAGCGCCATTCTTGACCACTTTCGCGGGGAGTGACTCTCGCCCGAGCAAGCGGCCGGGCACTACGTTAGGCGCATGAGCGCGGCCACTACCTCACCCGCAGAGCAGCTCGAGACCGTACGCTCACTGGTCACGTCGGCGACGCAGCGGCTGTTGGGCAACACGATCACTGTCAGCGATGAGGCTTGGCATGAGCCCAGCCGACTCCCGGACTGGACTCGGAGCCACGTGGCCACTCATCTCGCCCGGGGCGCCGATGGATTCCGGCGGCTCACCGAATGGGCGAGAACTGGTCAGCGACAAGACATGTACGCATCGTCCGACCAACGGGAAACAGAGATATTGGCGGGTGCCGCTCGATCCGGCCTCGATCTTCAAATTGATCTTGATACTTCCGCCGGGAGGCTGGCTGAATCTTTCGAGGCACTTGATGAGGCCAACGCCTGGGACGCGATCGTCGAACTGCGTGGCGGCATGCAGGTACCTGCCCGCCTACTGCCGTTGTCCAGGCTGCTCGAAGTGATCATTCACCATGTCGACCTCGATATCGGTTACGACGTGGCGGACATCGACCAGCAGGAGGCCGAATGGCTGCTGGAGTGGCTCGCCTTCCGGATCCGCAATCGCAAGGACTTCCCCAAGCTGGTGTTGATCTCCGACTCTGGGTTCCAGATCAACCTCGGCAGCTCGGGAGATGCCCGTACAGTCCACGGCAGCAGCGAGAATCTGCTCGGCTGGCTGATGAATCGCGTCGATCCGTCAGCAGTTGCTGATGCCGGGGACTTGCGACTGCCGGCCTTCTGAACAGGGAATCGTCGATCTGACAGGAGAAAACGGTGGCCGGACCCGGACATGTCACGCCTGGTGGCAGACCGCTCGTGGAGAGGCTGTCTCCGAACGTAACCATGATCAAGGTCAGTGTCGGACCCATGGACAACAACGCCTACCTGCTACAACCCCGAAGCGGCGGCGCGGTGTTGATCGATGCCGCCAACGACGCTGAGCGACTCGTTTCGCTGATCAACGCACAGCCGGTCGCGACGATTGTCACTACGCATCGCCATCCTGATCACTGGCAGGCGCTCGGCCGGGTTTCCGCGACGATCACCGGGGCTCGGCTGCTCGCTGGGGAACCGGACGTGGAAGCGATCGCCAACGGCACCGGGCTTCAGGAACTGCTGGGCGTCTGGGACGGTGACCGAATCGAGCTGGGTGATGAGTCGCTCGAGGTCATTGGGCTGGTAGGACACACCCCTGGCTCTATCACGCTGGTCTACGCCGGACCGACCGGGACACACCTCTTCACCGGCGACAGCCTCTTCCCGGGCGGCCCAGGGAAGACGACCATAGCCACAGACTTCACCTCGTTGATGAGCGACCTGGAGGCAAAGATCTTCGCTCGGTTCGACGATGGGACCGTCGTTCATCCGGGACACGGCGACGACACCACGCTCGGCCAAGAACGACCGCACCTTGCCGACTGGCGCGCCCGCGGCTGGTGATCAAGGACCACCCTTCCTTTATTCAACTAGTTGGTTGACAATACATAGCCACCAGCCGTAGACTCGTATACAACCAAACGGTTGAATACGGCAGGAGCCGGCATGTCGCAAGATCAGTTGTCGCGGGTTTTTTCGGCGCTGGCCGACCCCACCCGGCGTGACATCGTGGCTCGGCTCGCGGTCGGTGATGCGACGGTTGGGCAGCTGGCCGCACCGTACGGCGTTTCGGTCCAAGCAGTCTCCAAGCACCTTCGCGTGCTCGAGGACGCCGGCCTGGTCAGCCACAGCAGAGATGCCCAGCGCCGCCCCCGCCACCTGGAAGCCGAGGTGTTCGACCTGATGACCAAGTGGATCGAGAAGTACCGGCAGCAGGCCGAGGAACGGTTCCGCCGGCTCGACGCCGTGCTGGAGCAGATGGACCGGGAACAGAAAACCATAGATCAGCGGCGGACAGCCCAAGATCGGAAAGGAGCAGCATCATGACCAGCACCACATCGGGCACGCGGGAAACCCTCATCGAGGCAGATCCTGCGTTGCCGACAATTCGGATCACCCGCGACTTCGACGCGGCACGGGAAAAGGTCTTTCGTGCCTGGACAGACCCCGACCTGGTGGCCCGTTGGCTCGGGCCGCGGGATAGCTCCATCCGAATCGACAGTTGGGATGCCCGAACCGGCGGCAGCTATCGCTACGCATCGGTCCAGGACGGAGAGGAGGTCGCGGCGTTCTACGGCTCGTTCCACGAGATCAGGCCAAGCGAGCGGCTCGTGCAGACCTTTACCTGGGAGGGCATGCCGGACGGAGTCAGTCTGGAAACCATGACATTTGAAGATATCGGCAACAGCCGCACCCGCATCGTCGGTCTCTCAGTGGTCGACAGCATGGAAGCTCGCGACGCCATCATGGCAAGCGGCATGGATGTCGGCGTCAAAGAGGGCTACGAGGAGCTGGACAAGCTCCTCGCCAACGGCTAGCTGCGGCGCGACGCCCTGAATAGTGACTGCCAGTGGCACTTAGAGGCCTGCCTTTCGGCGTGTCGGGCCAAACGGCAGTCACGTTTCAGGGCGTTTGTCGATTTACCAAGTGATGCTGGCTACCCAGTTGATGGCTGCGGTGATGTCGCGGGCTGCTCGGCCGCGGCCGGGTTGAGCTTTTCGCCTTCCCCGATGGATTCGGTGGCCTTCGACTTTTCCACCTCCTCCTCAGTGGACTCCAGGCGTGCCATCAGAGTCCGGGCGACAATCTGCTGCCGGGTGGTGGTGCGCTGTGACCGGCCGCGGGCGATGAAGCTGACGGCCCAGTGCAGAACGGTTGTGAACCGATTCTTGAAACCCACCAAGTACAGGAGGTGGACGCCGAGCCACATGACCCAGGCCAAAAAGCCGGCCATCCGAACCCGTTTGCCGACGCTGGCCACCGCGTGGAATCGCGAGATCGTGGCCATGCTGCCCTTGTCGAAATACCGAAATGGCTGTCCGGTCGGCTCGCCGCGCAGGCGACGAACGATTTGGCCGGCGGCATGCTTGCCGCCCTGCATGGCGACCTGGGCCACCCCGGGCAGCTTGTCCAGGGCCATCATGTCCCCGATTACGAACACTTCGGGATGGCCCGGAATGGTGAGATCGGGGTTGACCAGTACCCGACCCGCCCGGTCGATCTGGGCATCGCTCTGGTCGGCGATCTGCTGACCTAGCGGAGACGCGCTCACTCCCGCGGCCCAGACCTTGCAGCGCGACGCGATACGCCGTTCCGTGCCATCGGGATCGACTACGTCCACGCCCGTGTTGTCGACGCCGACCACCTTGACATTGAGTTGGATGTCAACATCGATGTTGCGGAGCTGCTCGGTTGCCGCCGCGGATAGATGGTCGCCGAATGCCCCAAGCACAGCTGGCGCGGCATCCAAGAGAATGATCTTGGCCATCGTGGTATCGATCCGGCGGAAGTCCCGGCGCAGTGTGCGGTGGGCCAGTTCACTGATCTGACCGGCCATTTCTACGCCGGTGGGTCCGGCTCCAATCACCACGAAGGTCAACCACTCGTCTCGAATCGCGGGATCGGTGGCGAGTTCGGCCAGTTCAAAGGATCCGAAAATTCTTCCGCGCAGCTCCAGCGCGTCGTCGATACTTTTCATCCCAGGTGCGAATTCGGAGAACTGATCGTTACCGAAGTAGGACTGGCCCGCTCCAGCAGCCACAACGAGGCTGTCGTACCGAGTGATCGTCGTTCCAAGTGGACTGACCGACGTGACCGTTCGTGCACCGAGGTCGATATCGGTCACCCGGCCGAGCAGGACGGTGACGTTGCGCTGTCGCTTCAAGATTTCGCGGGTAGCTGGCGCGACTTCCCCTTCCGACAGCACCCCGGTCGCAACCTGATACAGCAGCGGCTGAAACAAATGGTGCGAAGTCATGCTGATCATGGTGATGTCGACCGGCTCCTTCGCCAGAGCTTCAGTGGCCCACAAACCGCCGAAACCGGAGCCGATGACCACGACCCGGTGTCGGCCGGAAACCTTGCTTGAATCAGCGGAGGTCGGGGATGCTGTTGAGGCGGTGTCTTCGGCCATCGTTTGTCTCCTCGCTGTCGATGCGCGGCGGCGCCCTTGGGGCAATAGTTTCAGTGGTCGCCCGAATTGACCACCACCCTGCGCGTACCGGAAATAGCGAGGCCATCCGCGATCACTCAAAGGCGTGACCCGCTGGTAAAGTGCATTTTGATGGAAACTCTTACTGAGGCAGCCGGTAGTCTCCCGGCCGGCATCCGGGAGCTGCCAACAGTGGCAGGGCACGTGGCACTGGACTTTGCGAACACCGTTGATGACCCACTGGGTCCGCTTCGATTCGACCACATAGCCGACTATCCGCGACTCCTTCTATGGTCGCAGCGCGTCGGGTTGCTCGCTGAGGCTGCAGCCTCGGAGCTGTGCCGGACGGCAAGTGATCAGCCCCGCAGTGCAGCCGCCGCCTTGCGGCGCGGGCACGTGCTGCGGGAGGTGCTGAATGACCTGTTCGGGGCGCTGGCCGACGGGAATGAGTCGGCCGTCGGCTGGGAACAGCTCCGTTCTTTCATGATCACCTCGTTCCAGAAGTCGACGGTGACGATCACCGCAGCAGGAGCGTCGTTGGCCTGGGACTTCACCGAGCTGGAGTCGCCGCTTTGGCCGGTGGCTGAGGCGTCCTACCGGCTCCTGATAAGCCCAGATCTGAAACGGCTGAAGCGGTGTGTCGGCTGTCCCTGGCTTTTCCTCGATCGTTCGAAAAACCAGAGCCGCCGCTGGTGCAGCATGGAGATCTGCGGGACAGACGAGAAAATGCGGCGATACGTCACCAAACGAGCGGAACGCCGTGTTCTTGACAGCCGCTAAATCGGAGTCACCGCGCGCTAGCGGGTTCCGATAGATAAGGAATCGCCATCAGCGCCCTGCGGCACATTTTTTGAATCGGACCTCCTGGAGGCGGCAAGACGATTGTGGCGACCCTGATCGCGAGACGGTGCCAGTGGATTTGGTTGGAAGAGCGCCGGCAGACGCCGGCTAATGTTCGGCGCGTCGGGTCCGCATGATCATCACAGGATACGGACCGGCAGCGATATCCGTCGTGGCCTGCTCCGCCGGGATGACGTTGTCCATCTGCATCCGGAGTTCTTCGGGCTCGGACGCATCGACCATGACTCGCCAACGCCATCCGCCCCCGTAATCACCCTCTAGCTCAAGTGTGGCGCCGCGATGGCCACCCGACAGGATCATCGGTGCGGGCTTTTGATGCCACGAATCACCCCAAATGGCCACGAGCGAGTTGTCCTCCTCGCTGGGCCCGATCACAAGCAGCCCATCCTGTGTACCGTCGTCGGGATGCTGCCACTGGTAGGCAAGGGAGCTGAGGTAGCCACCTGCGGCGGAAGTGACGGTCAGTCTGGCAGGAAGATCGGCGAGCGGATCGCTGGGCATCAACCGGAATCCGTTGGTGCCGGCCCAGCTACCTGCGAAATCGGGAGGGAGCACTCCACAACGTTATCGATTGTGACGCTGCTCTCGTCGGCTCGCGCTTCGAAGCGCTCGCTGATGAGCATGCCTGATCAGCATGTCGATGTCATGGCGGTGCGCGGCGGGGTTGAGGATGCACGCCCATCCTTGTGGGCCGTATAGAGGGTGTGGCAGGAGCCGGTCGACTTGGGCGAAATCGATGCCTGCTCGGTGCCCGGCGAGCTCGCGCGGTGAGTAACCAAACTTCTTCTCGAACTCCTCGCGGCCCAGGTCGAGATTGAGCCGGAAAACACCAGGCCGATCGAGGTCGGAGTCCTCGTCGAATCCTGGCATGTCGCGCAGCACGATCGTCGCGAACGGTCGATTCTGGTCGGATCCGACGGAAAAGAAGCGGTTGCCCCAGTTACTCTCTGGGGCGCCAATTTCCTCTGTGGCCTCCACATAGACCACGTCAGTCAGCGAGCAGATCTGGCCGGTCAAGTCCTCGATGGATGCCGATGCCGGCTGGATGGGATTCCGGTCCGCTGCAGAAGTGAGGTAGACGACACCGTCGCAGTTGTCGATCGTCGCAGCGTCCAGCGGCAAGTAGCCCCGGTTCGGCCCAGCATCGTCCCGGGAGCTCAATTCCCTGAGCCCCTCGACCCCTCGTAGTCGACTGGCGTCGAAGAGGCCGCCGCGACCCCGTGTTGCCTGTTGTAGAGCGTCTTCAAAGGTGCCACTGGGCGGTGTGGCCACGGCAAGCTCAGCGCTGGCACCCAAGCTCCCTGCAATAAAGGCGTAACGCTCACAAAGCAGCACGGCGAGGATCGATCCAGCGCTAGACCAGTGCAGGTCCATGTCGCCGAGCCGCCAGGTGCTCGGATGGCGTTGCAGGTGACGGTTGTGGGCGAAAACTAATGTCGGCCCTCGATGCTTCTCGCGCACTCGAATGGCGAGCAGGTTCTCAGCCATCAGAGCGTCCCGGATCCCAAGCAGCCGGGAGGCACGCTCCGCGGCTGCCGCTCGGTGGGCGGCCTCGGCGTGGTAGCGCAGCAGCCCCAACGCGGCTTGACCGTGCAGCCGGGCATCGTGCCAGTCGTCGAGGGATGATCGCCGCACCAGATTCGGGGCGTACGCGTTCAGAGCGGTGAGAAGGTCGTCGACAACGGCACGGAGCGCTGTCGCCTCGCGCGAGGCACCGATGGACTCTGCGGCGTCCATTTGGGCTGCAGGATTGCTCCAACGCTCGTCCTCGCCGAGCAGCCGGTCAAGGATCTCGCCACGATGTCCGACGGCTTCGGGTCCGAGCGTGCTGGTCAGGTAGCCGTGGAGCTTCTCGAGGTATGGGCGGGGGGTGGGGGCGTGGGTCATCTCGAGCGGTGCGTCGAACCCGTAGAAGGCAAGACTCTCTTCGGGTGGCTGGCTGTCGTTGTGCCCGCGCATCCAGGCGACCAGTTCACGGTTCGCGGCAAGCCGACCAAAGCCATGGCTGAAGCCATGACTCATGGTCATGTCCAGGTCATCGCCACGGTCCCGGACATAGGCGTTCACCGTCAACGCAGCCACCGCGTCGGACTCGATCGCAATCGACCGGAAACCTCGTTCCACCAATGCCATAAAGAATTGGTTGCGCGCCGCCGAAAACCCGGCATGCGTCGGCTCACCGAGAGCCAGCACATCAGGCGGTCGGGGCTGGGCCGCTAAGAACGCCGACAGCGCGGAGACAAGATCAGCCGCGTCATCGGAGTCGAACGCCCAACCCGCTTCGTCCAGAGCATCAGAATCAATCTTCATGCCCCTTCACCGTACCGTTGAACTTGCAATTGATACTTCCAGCCATGAGCCAGCGAGAGAGGTCGCATGAAGCCTCAAATCCAGGTGCAGCAGCAGATCCGCTATCGGCCCGCGGACCTAGCCCGCCAACACAGCATCTCCACGCAGGCCGTGCGCAACTACGAGCGTGACGGGCTGTTGCCGACAGCTGAGCGGACCCCGAACGGCTATCGGGTCTACACCGAGATTCACGCGCAAGCGCTTCGTACCTTCCTCGCCTTGGTCCCGGCGCACGGGTACGTCGCCAGCAGGGCGGTCATGCAAGCTGTCAATGACGGCGACATCGATGGAGCCTTCCGGACAATCGATGAGAGCCATGCGGGCCAGCTGCGTGACCGTGACACGCTGCAGGCCGTCGCGACAGCCATTGGCATCCTGACCCAACCCGTTGATCGTTCTGCCCTCGACAGCCGATCAGTCTGGACGATCGGCGAGCTGGCCCGCCGCCTTCGCATCGCGCCCGCGACGTTGCGTAAGTGGGAACGCACCCGGGTCCTCGAACCGAGGCGCGACCGTTACACAGGACACCGCTGCTACGACGTCGCGGACGTCCGCGAGGCCGAGTTAGCCCATCTGCTCAGGCGCGGCGGCTACCTGCTCAGCGACATTGCGCCGGTGCTCGCACAGGTGCGCAAGGCCGGCGGCGCTGAGCCGCTAGCAGCCTCCCTGACTGCCTGGCAGCAGCGCCTCACAAGCCGCTCCCACGCAATGCTCAGTGCGGCAGGACATCTTGCCGTGCACCTGAAACTTCTCGCCGCTCGGACTCATGGGGAACCAGCGGAAGAAACTGGCGGTGGAATGCATTGAGTCTATGTCGCTCAACTCGAGCGACCCTTGAATTGGAGGCTTACTTCCTCATGTCGATAACCAAGCTGCCCGTCCTGTTTCTGACGGATCTGGTCGCCTTGCCAGGCATGGTTGTGCCCATCGAACTGGACGACGCCGCACGCGCTGCGGTCGATACCGCCCGCGCCCACAGCGATGGCCACCTGCTCGTGGCTCCGCGTCTAGAAGACCGTTATGCCTCGTACGGGGTTGAGGCATCGATCGTGCAGATGGGTCGGCTGGCAAACGGCCAGCCCGCAGCGGTAATCAGGGCAGAGCATCGAGTACGGATCGGCTCTGGCGTATCGGGGCCGGGCACCGCCTTATGGGTGGAGGCCGAGGCAGTGAACGACGCTGATGGCTCCGATACTGATGAGGTTCGTAAGCTCGCCGCAGATTACAAGGCGCTCGTCATCGCCACCCTGCAGCGCCGGGACGCATGGCAGGTCATTGACACCGTCAACCAGGTGACCGATCCTTCCACCCTGGCCGACCTTGCGGGGTACGCGCCGTACCTCAGCGATGGTCAGAAGCGTCAGCTCCTGGAGACGCCGGACGTTGCCGAGCGCCTCCGCATCTTGATCGAGTGGACAAAGGACCACATTGCCGAGGCAGAGGTCAGCGACAAGATCGCTGACGACGTACGCGAGGGCATGGAAAAGAGTCAGCGCGAGTTCCTGCTTAGGCAGCAGCTCAATGCGATCCGCAAGGAGCTGGGCGAGGACGAGCCGGACGGCGCGCAGGACTACCGCACCCGAGTTGAGGCCGCCGAACTGCCGGATGACGTCCGTAAGGCGGCTCTTCGGGAAGTCGGCAAGCTCGAGCGCTCCAGCGATCAGAACCCCGAGTCCGGCTACATCCGAACGTGGCTGGACACCATCCTTGATCTGCCGTGGTCGACAAAGACTACCGATTCAACCGATATCAAGGCTGCCCGCGAAGTGCTCGACGCCGACCACCATGGCCTTGAGGACGTCAAGGACCGGATCGTGGAGTACTTGGCGATCCGAGCCCGACGAGCGTCTCGCGGTCTCGAGGTCGTAGGGGGTCGGGGCTCCGGCGCTGTGATGGCGTTGATCGGCCCGCCCGGCGTTGGTAAGACCTCTCTTGGTGAGTCGGTGGCACGCACGTTGGGACGCAAGTTCGTGCGAGTGGCGCTGGGCGGCGTCCGCGACGAGGCGGAGATCCGCGGACACCGTCGTACCTATGTAGGCGCCCTGCCCGGCCGGATCGTGCGAGCCATCACCGAGGCGGGTTCCATGAATCCGGTGCTGCTGTTGGACGAGATCGACAAGGTGGGCGCCGACTACCGCGGCGATCCGGCCGCGGCGCTACTCGAGGTTCTGGATCCGGCACAAAACCACACCTTCCGAGATCACTATCTCGAAGTTGATCTTGACTTGTCCGATGTGTTGTTCCTTGCAACGGCCAATGTGGTGGACACCATTCCCCAGGCACTGCTCGACCGGATGGAGCTGGTCACCCTCGACGGTTACACCGAGGACGACAAGATCGTGATCGCCCGGAACTTCCTGCTGCCTCGGCAGCTCGAACGGGCAGCCCTAACCGAGGACGAAGTCGCGATCACCGACGACGCACTGCGGCAGATCGCCGCCGACTACACTCGCGAACCAGGGGTCCGGCAACTCGAGCGGCTGCTGGCGAAGGCGTTGCGGAAGGCGGCGACGAGCCTGGCCGGCGGTGATGTTTCAGAACAGTTGATCATTGAGCCAGCAAACCTGCGGACTTATCTGGGCAAGCCACGGTTTACGGCTGAAGTCCACGAGCGGACATCCGTACCGGGTGTTGCGACCGGGCTCGCGGTCACTGGCCTTGGCGGGGAGGTGCTGTTCATCGAGGCATCGGCCGCCCCATCCGCACCAGCGGAAGGCGTTACGGCGGGGCAAGCCAGCGGGCGCGGCGGCCTCACCCTCACGGGTCAGCTCGGTGATGTGATGAAGGAATCGGCACAGATTGCACTGTCCTACGTGCGCTCTCATGCCGCCCACCTGGGCATCGCCGACACCAGAATCTTGGATCGGCACATCCATATTCACGTGCCGGCTGGTGCGGTGCCAAAGGATGGCCCATCCGCAGGCGTCACCATGGTGACGGCCCTGACGTCAATGGCGCTCGCGCGACCCGTACGATCCGAGGTCGGAATGACCGGTGAGGTGACGCTCAACGGCCGCGTGCTGCCGATCGGAGGAGTCAAGCAGAAGCTGCTGGCCGCCCAGCGTGCTGGCCTGTCAACGGTGTTCCTGCCGAAGCGCAACGAGCCGGACCTGGACGAGGTGCCGGCCGACGTGCTCGACGCCATCGACGTCAAGTTGACGGCTGACGTCGCCGACGTGGTGACACAGGCACTGGAGCCAGCCGAAGCTGCTCGGGCTGCTGCCTGATTTGACCTAGGTACGGAATGGGCCCAGCCTTGAGCGGCCCTTCCGGCCTAGCCGGCCTCCCGGACGGTGCGGGCATTCTCGTCGCTTTTGGACTTCACCAAGCTCGCCATGGTCGTGACGGTCAGCGTTCCAATGATCACCGCGAGCGACAGCCAGATGGGAATCTCGCCGTCAAAGGGTGCCCAATCCGCCAAGTGGTAATAGTGCAGCGCGTGCAGCACCAGCTTGACGCCGATGAAGCCGAGAATGATCGAGAGGCCGAGTGAGAGGTAGATCAGCCGCTTGAGTAGGCCACCCACCAGGAAGTAGAGCTGGCGCAGGCCCATCAGGGCGAACACGTTCGCCGTGAACACCAGATAAGGCTCTTGGGTCAGACCGTAGATGGCGGGGATGGAATCCAACGCGAACAGCAGGTCTGTACTCCCGAGGGCAACGATCACAACAAACATTGGCGTCAGACACGCCTTGCCGTTCTGCCTGATGAACAGCTTTGTTCCATGGAATTGTTCGGTTGCGTTGAAATGCCGCCGGAACAGCCGCGTGACCCGGTTCTCCGTAACATCACCGCCTTCGTCATGCCGTTTGTAGTCGATGAACAGCTTGACCGCCGTATAGAGCAAGAAGCCGCCGAACAGGAAAAAGATCCAGCTAAACCGGTTGATTGCGGCCGCGCCCACGGCAATGAAGATGCCGCGGAAGATGAGCGCCAGAATGATGCCGACCATCAGCGCGAACTGTTGCAGGTGCCGAGGAACCTTCAGCTTCGTCATGATGATCAAGAAGATGAACAGGTTGTCGACAGACAAGCTGTACTCAGTGATCCACCCGGCGTAGAACTCGCCCGCGTAACGTGCTCCGGAAATCCACCACACGCCAAGCCCGAAAGCGATCGCCAGGCCGATGTAGATCCCGATGAACGACCCCGCCTCCCGCATCGACGGCTCGTGTGGGCGGCGGCCGATGATGAGCACGTCGATGAACAGGATCGTGCTCATGACCACGACTGTGATCACCCAGGCGTACAGGTGAACGTCCAAGATGGAGGCCCTTCCGAGACGGGTTCAGCGAACGTCGACATCTCGGAGGTCTCTTCCGCCAGCGGGCTGGCCGCGGCACCGGGGGCGACCGTTCAACGGCGTTACCGTGCTGACGATGCCGACGCGAAGGAATACTCCCCTCCGCCGACCAGTATGTCAGGGACCGGGGGGTGCGCCGAACCGCCGCCCTTCGACCGGCTCAGGGCCGGTGGTGACTAGCGGCTGGCCTCCACCATCTGCCGCAGTTCCTTCTTCAGGTCCGCAATCTCGTCCCGGAGCCGTGCCGCGACCTCAAATTGCAGTTCGGCGGCCGCGGCATGCATCTGCTTGGTGAGGTCCGAAACGAGATCCGCGAGGTCGCCGGCCGGCATGCCAGCCACGTTGCGTGCATGCGTACCGATGTCTTTGACACCCAGCATGGGATACGGCGCCCTGCCCCTCCCCCGCTGTCGCCCGCCGAACAGGTCGTCGGTGTCGGCATCCTCCCGCGCCAACATGTCGGTAATGTCAGCAATCTTCTTGCGGATCGGCTGCGGGTCGATGCCATTGACCTGGTTGTAGGCGGCCTGCTTCGCGCGGCGTCGGTTCGTCTCCTCGATCGCGGCCGCCATGGAGTCGGTGATCGAGTCTGCGTACATGTGCACCTCTCCCGACACATGGCGAGCTGCACGACCAATGGTCTGGATCAGGCTCTTCTCGCTGCGCAGGAACCCTTCCTTGTCGGCGTCCAGGATGGAGACCAACGAGACTTCCGGCAGATCAAGGCCCTCGCGCAGCAGGTTGATACCGACCAGGACGTCAAACTCGCCCATCCGCAGCTCCCGGAGGAGCAGGACCCGCTGCAGCGTATCGACTTCAGAGTGCAGGTAGCGGGTCCGGATGCCATTCTCCAGCAGGTAATCCGTCAGGTCCTCGGCCATTTTCTTCGTCAGCGTGGTGACCAGAACCCGTTCGGAGCGCTCCGTTCGTTGCCGGATCTCGGCCATCAGATCGTCGATCTGGCCTGACGTCGGCTTGACCACCACCTGCGGGTCAACCAGCCCGGTCGGCCTGATCAACTGCTCGACGACTCCACGGGACCGAGCAAGCTCGTAGTTGCCGGGCGTCGCCGAAAGGTAGATGGTCTGACCGATCCGATCGGCGAACTCCTCGAATCTGAGCGGGCGGTTGTCCATCGCGCTCGGCAACCGAAAGCCGTGCTCGACGAGGGTGCGCTTGCGCGACATGTCACCCTCGTACATCCCGCCAATCTGGGGCACGGTCACGTGTGACTCGTCAATGACGAGCAGAAAGTCCTCGGGGAAGTAGTCGAGCAGGCAGTTCGGCGGCGAGCCGGGCCCACGACCGTCGATGTGTCGCGAGTAGTTCTCGATACCCGCGCACGTGCCGATCTGGCGCATCATCTCGATGTCGTAGCTCGTGCGCATCCGCAGCCGCTGAGCCTCCAACAGCTTGTGCTGCCTTTCCAGCTCGGCCAACCGGTCCTGGAGTTCCAGCTCGATGCCGGAAATTGCGCGCTCCATCCGGTCCGGACCGGCGATGTAATGGCTGGCCGGAAACAGATAGACCTCCTGATCCTCCGTCACAACCTCGCCGGTGATCGGATGCAGCGTGCTCAGCCGCTCGATCTCGTCGCCGAAGAGCTCGATTCGGACGGCCAGCTCCTCGTACATGGGGAAGACCTCGAGGGTGTCTCCTCGAACCCGGAAGGTCCCGCGCGCGCCCGAGAGATCGTTGCGGGCGTACTGGATGTTCACCAGCCGCCGCAGCAGGACATCTCGGTCGATCTCGGTGCCAACTCGAAGCGGGACCATGCGGTTTAGGTACTCCTGAGGCGTGCCCAGACCATAGATCGCCGAAACCGTTGCCACGACGATGACGTCACGCCTCGTGAGCAGCGAGTTGGTCGCCGAATGTCGTAGCCGCTCGACCTCCTCGTTCAGTGAGGAATCCTTCTCGATGTAGGTGTCAGTCTGCGGAACGTACGCCTCTGGCTGGTAGTAGTCGTAGTACGAGACGAAGTACTCGACGGCGTTCCTCGGGAAGAACTGTCGCAGCTCGTTGGCGAACTGGGCGGCCAGCGTTTTGTTCGGCTGCATCACCAGGACCGGCCGCTGGACGCGCTCGGCCAACCAGGCGATTGTTGCCGTCTTCCCGGTGCCGGTGGCCCCGAGCAGCACGACATCTTGCTCCCCCACGTTGATCCGCTGCTCGAGCTCCGCAATCGCGGTCGGTTGATCCCCGGACGGCTCGAAGTCGCTAACGACTTTGAACGGCGCTACCGTGCGCTGTAGGTCTCCGATCGGACGCATTCTGTGAGGATATGCGGGCCCTCAGACGTTCTCCTGGCCGCGAAGCATGGAATTCATCATCACGGTGAAGTCTCTATTGAGCTGGTCACTGTCGGCATCCTTGAGAAAGTACTCCGTGCCCAGGACGGTGACGCCGTCGGTCCGGACGGAGACCAGGCTGAAAATGAAGACGTCCTGGCTGCCACTGCCACTGCTGGCGGTGAATGATCCGACACACGTCGCGCCCTTGAGCTTGCTGCTGTTGAGGTCAGTAGTCTTCGGGTCGGTAAATTTGCCGTTGGCCTGGCCTTCGGCGATCTTGCGATGCCACGCATCACACAGTTGTTTCGGGTTGGAGCTCGGATCGACCGAAACCACCTGGCCAAGGAACAGCTGTTCGCCATTGCTAAGCCGGGCAAACCCATCACCTGACTTCTGCAGCTTGTAGCCGTCCGCGGGCGTCAAACTGATCCCGTCGCCGAGGTCGATCGCATTGCCACTGGGCTGTTCGGTCGGTGACTCCGTCGGTTCCGTGGCCGACGGTTGCGATGGCGTCGGCTCCTTCGTGCTTGCCGCTGTTGGTTGCTCGGTGGTCGGGGCGCTCGGAGTGATTGTGGAACCGGGCTGAGTTTCGTTGCCACGAGTGAGTACCAGAATGATGCCCCCCACCGCAGCCAGCAGGACCACCGCGGCGGCAACGATGCCGATGATCATGGCAGGGCTCTTCTTGGCCGGCGGGCCGGGAGGAGCGCCCGCAAACCCTAGCCCAGGCGGCGGGTAGCCGCCGGGGACGCCAGGTGGATAGCCCTGCTGCGGATATCCACCAGGCGGACCGTACGAACCCGGAGTGCCGTATCCGCCGGGTGGCGAATAGCTGCCTGGCTGAGGCTGCGGCGGATAACCCCCCTGCTGCCCGGGGTAAGCACCGGGTTGTCCCTGCGTCGGGTAACCGCCGCCTGGTTGGGAAGGCGGAAGCCCGCCAGATCCCGGCTGGCCCTGTGGATATCCGCCTTGAGGTGGCCACCCGCCAGCGTCCTGGCTCATGGTCGCTCCTCATCGGCATCGGCAGCCCGATCCGGGTCCGGATATGCCTCTGATCCCTCGTAATCGGTACCGCCCATTCCCGGGATGATCGACGTTGATCGATCCTCTTCCGGTTCCTCCTGGGCGGCCGCCCGATGAGGAATCGTCGCCACTGTTCTCTGCTTGACGACCTTGGGCCGTACCCGCACAGCCGTACCACAGGCGTTGCAAAAAGCGGCGCGTGGCTGCAAAGGCATCTCACATTGCGCGCAGAACTCGGATTCTCCGCCGGGTCCTACCGCCGTATCTCGAGCAGCCCGGGCAAGGGCCGCTTCCATCAGGCCGACATGGAGCACGTTGCGCACGCGCAGAATCAGGATGGCAAGGATGATCAGCCCCCAGGCGATGCTCAACATGATGCCCAAGGTCGCCGAGCCGACATAAGAGAACAGGTAGGTTCCCGCCTGGTACGCGATGTTGGCCAGCATCGCCTCAGCCACGCCGCGGAAGTAGCGTGGGGTGAAGCCGTCGTAGCCGCGACCGAGACCGGAAAACTCCGCACAGGCGATGCCCGTTGCCGTACCCATGATCAGCGGCTTGACGAAGCCTTCGAGAAAGATCAGCGACACCCAGAGTCCAGCGTTGGACTCTTGCAGGCCGCCGGTGAGCAACTGCCAGTGTCGAATGATGGTGTCGAAGCAGGCGTACGCGACCCCACTAATGACCCCGAACGTCAGGCCGTCCATCAGATCATCGAATTCTGGACGGCTCGCCAAGATCACCGGACCGATCTGCCGGATGGCCTCACCGATGATCGGAACCAGCAGCGCCACGATCAGGAATGTGCCAACCGACGGTGCGCCGTCGGGTGCTCCCTCAAATGTGGGCGACGAAAACGGAACAGGGCCCCGTAGGAAGGTCCACAAGATCGTGAATCCGATGGTTAACACGCTGGTCAGCCCAAAGGCGAGAGCGACCACCGGCAGCGGCTCGTCCTCCCACAGGTTCACATCGTAGAGGTAGACGATGTAGACGATCGGGATTGCGAAGGCTGCGACGAGCACAGCGATGGGCATCGCACCGAAGATCGCGGCAATCAAGGCGACCACCAACGCGATGGTGAGCGCGATTCGGTACGTCTGGGGGCGCTGCCCTGCTCCCCGGGGCATGATCGTTGAAACCACCGCGAACGACGTCACCGGTTCGTCCGGCCGGGCAGCGAAGGACTTGCGCCGAGCAAGATCAGGCGAACGAAGGTCCTGGCCGCAAACATGGCAGAAGTGCGCGACCTCTGGGAGATCACTCCGACACCGTGGGCATTCCACGCTGTACCTCCTTGCAAACCGGCTGGCCCGTGAGCAACTGCGAGTATGTCATTCCCGAATGCCAGCAGACACAAGATGGAACCAGAGATCGTCAACCTGTGCACGCAGTTCGGCAATCGTCCCGTTGTTGTCGAGGACCACGTCGGCCGCTGCCAAGCGTTCTGTCCTGCTGGCCTGGGCCGCCATCCTCGATTCCGCCTCTTCGCGGCTAAGTTCATTTCGCGACAGCAGCCGGGCGAGCTGTATCTCGGGCTCGAGATCGACAACGACGCAGACATCGAAGTCGTTCGCCTGTCCGGTTTCGACCAGGAGCGGGATCACGTGCACCACAACCGAGGCTGGTGGTGCCGCCGCTTCCAGCTCGGCGGCTCGCCGACGTACGGCGGGATGGATGATGCTCTCCAAATCTCGGCGTGCCCGCGGGTCGGAGAAGACGATCTTGGCCAGCGCGGCCCGGTCAAGGTGACCGCCGATCACTACCTGATCGCCGAACCGTGCGGCGATCGCCGCCAGCCCCGGCGTGCCCGGTTCGACAACCTCGCGGGCCAGCCGGTCAGCGTCGATGATCACGGCGCCGCGACGGGCCAGGTCGTCGGCTACCGCGGATTTGCCGGAGGCAATGCCGCCGGTGAGGCCGACGCGAACCTTTCCTGCTCGCACCCGAATGCTCGCAGAGTATTAACCGCCGGTCAGCTTTTCCCGCAGCGCCTGAAGGGCCTCGTCGGATGCCAGTGAGCCTTCGGGCCGCTGCGCCGGTGGGGCTGCGGGCTCCTCTGTGGTCGAGGACGAAGAGTAGCTGCTGCTAGTGTCCGGGGCCGCGGCGCCCTCGACGGATTCGGCGTCCTCGACCTGCCTCTTGTGCGCCTCCCAGCGAGCGTGGGCTTCCGCATACTGCTGCTCCCAGGCGGCGCGCTGCTCCTCGTAACCCTCGAGCCACTCGCCGGTCTCCGGGTCGAAGCCTTCGGGATAGAGGTAGTTGCCCTGCTCATCGTAGGAGGCACTCATGCCGTACAGCGTCGGATCGAAATCCTCGGCGCCCGCATCGACTCCTTCGTTAGCCTGCTTGAGGGACAGCGAGATCCGCCGCCGCTCAAGATCGATGTCGATGATCTTGACCATGACGTCATCGTTCACCTGGACCACCTGCTCCGGAATCTCGACATGACGCTCGGCGAGCTCGGAGACATGCACCAAGCCCTCGATGCCCTCCTCGACCCGGACAAAAGCACCGAAGGGAACAAGCTTGGTGACCTTGCCCGGCACGATCTGGCCGATCTGGTGGGTGCGGGCGAAGGCCTGCCACGGGTCCTCCTGGGTGGCCTTCAGCGAAAGCGACACGCGCTCGCGATCCATGTCCACATCGAGCACCTCGACGGTGACCTCCTGACCGACCTCGACCACCTCCGACGGATGATCGATGTGCTTCCAGGACAGCTCGGAAACGTGCACCAGGCCGTCAACGCCCCCAAGATCAACAAAGGCGCCGAAGTTGACGATGGAGGAGACCACGCCCTTGCGGATCTGCCCTTTTTGCAGTTGGGTAAGGAAGTTCTGGCGAACTTCGGACTGGGTCTGCTCGAGCCAGGCACGGCGGGACAAGACCACGTTGTTGCGGTTCTTGTCGAGCTCGATGATCTTGGCCTCGAGCTCCATGCCGACATAGGGCTGAAGATCACGAACGCGGCGCATCTCCACTAGTGACGCGGGAAGGAAGCCGCGCAAGCCGATGTCGATGATCAGGCCGCCCTTGACGACCTCGATCACCTGACCGGTGACGACGCCGTCCTCATCCTTGATCTTTTCGATCGTGCCCCAGGCGCGCTCGTATTGAGCCCGCTTCTTGGACAGGATCAGCCGGCCTTCCTTGTCTTCCTTCTGCTGGACCAGGGCCTCGACCTGATCGCCGACGCTGACCACCTCGAAGGGGTCGACATCATGCTTGATGGAAAGCTCTTTGGACGGGATCACACCTTCGGTCTTATAACCGATGTCGAGGAGCACCTCGTCACGGTCGACCTTGACCACGGTTCCGGTGACAATGTCACCGTCGTTGAAGTACTTGATCGTTGCGTCGATGGCCTCAAGGAAGGCTTCGGGCGAACCCAGGTCGTCGACGGCGACCTGCGGAGGGGCCTCAAGGGAGGACGTCATGTAGTAGGGCTCCGAATGGATGTTTCGTTGTCAGTGTGCTGGACCCGGTCCGTACTTCACGAATGGCCCAACTAACGCTGACTCCCATCCAACCCGTACGAGCGCGGCCTACTCGGTCTGAGGTCGCGCAGGCCACAGCGACAGGAAAGAGTATCGCCGCGCCGCCGGAGGGGTCAACCCAAGCCTCAATGCGCGGCGTCGTGCCAGGAGCGCCCGACGCCAACCGAAACGTCTAGCGGTACGGCGAGCTCAACAGCGTGACCCATCTTGTCGCGCGCCAGCTCTTCCAGCGCCTCCCGCTCGCCGTTGGCGATCTCGAAGACCAACTCGTCGTGAACCTGTAGCAGCATCCGGCTGCGTAGCCCCGCATCGTCCAACGCCTTCTCGACGTCCAGCATTGCGATCTTAATGATGTCTGCGGCCGATCCCTGGATCGGCGCATTCAGAGCCATCCGCTCGGCCATCTCGCGGCGCTGCCGGTTGTCACTGATCAGATCGGGCAGATAGCGGCGCCGGCCCAGGATCGTCTCGGTGTATTCGGTACGCCGGGCTTCGGCGACGAGGGAGTGCAGATATGTCCGCACACCGCCGAACCGCTCGAAATACTCGTCCATCAATGCCTTCGCCTCTGAGACATCGATGCCGAGCTGCTGACTCAGCCCGTAGGCACTGAGGCCGTACGCCAGGCCGTAGTTCATCGCCTTGATCTTGGCCCGCTCGGCGGGGGTAATCTGCTGCGGATCGACTCCGAACACCCGAGATGCTGTCACTGTGTGGAAATCCATGCCTGACTTGAACGCCTCAATGAGGTCGCCGTCACCGCTGACGTGGGCCATGATCCGCATCTCGATCTGCGAGTAGTCAGCTGACATCAACGCCTCGCAGCCCTCACCGACGATGAACGCCTGACGGATGCGGCGGCCTTCCTCGGTGCGGATGGGAATGTTCTGCAGGTTGGGATCTGTGCTGGAAAGCCGTCCGGTCGACGCAATCGTCTGGGCATAGGTTGTGTGGATCCGGCCGTCATCCGCGACTGCCTTGAGCAGGCCTTCGACTGTTTGCTTCAGCCGGATGGCATCCCGGTGGATCAGCATCTGAGCAAGGAACGGGTGCTCGGTCTTGGCATAAAGCTGCTGCAAAGCTTCGGCGTCTGTCGTATAGCCCGTGCGGGTCCGCCGAGTCTTGGGCATGCCGAGCTCGTCGAAGAGCACGATCTGCAGTTGTTTCGGTGAACCGAGATTGATCTGCTTGCCCAGCACCCGATAGGCCTCCTCCGCCGCCCGATTCACCGTCGAGCCGAACTCCGCCTCGAGTGCCTGAAGATGGGCGACGTCGACCGCGACGCCGCGATGCTCCATCCGGGCCAGGGTCCGCAGCAGCGGGAGCTCCACCCCGTACAGCAGGCTGGTCTCCTTGCGGTCCTCGATCTCTTGATCAAGGGCGTCCGCTAGGTCGATCACGGCCCGTGCTCGGACCATCGCAGCATCCGCCGCCACCTTGGCGCCGGAGTCATCGTCACCGAAATCAAGCGCAAGCTGGTCCTCGTCATCGGTCGTCGCTCCCGGCACCTCGACCTTCAGCTCGCGTTTCAGATAGCGCGCCGTCAAATCTGCCAGGTCGAAGGTCCGCTGATCTGGCCGAGTCAAGTACGCGGCCAGCTGAGTGTCGGAGGTCAGCCCGTTCAGGTCCAAGCCCCGTGCCCAGATTGCGAGCAGCGGGCCTTTTGCATCATGCATTGCCTTCCGGCGCGTCGCATCGGCCAGCCAGGCTGCAAGCGCTCGATCGTCCTCGGGTGAGAGCTGGGTGACGTCGACGTAGGCCGCGGCACCATCCCCGGCAGCCAGGGCGAGCGCCCGAAGATCACCCGTTCCTGCGCCCCAATGGCCAATCGCGTCGACTCCGGTGCGATCCCCCGTCGCATGCTCGGACAGCCAAGCTGTGAGCTGACCAGGACTCAGGATCTCACCGGAGAGTTCGAAGCCGCCCTCCGGAGAAAGGTTCTCAGCCGGCAGGGTTTCCAATAGGCGGTCACGGAGCACCCGGAACTCGAGGCCGTCGAACAGCTGATGAGTTGCCTCTCGGTTCCATGCGCGGCGGCCGAGGTCCTCGACTGAGATGTCTAGCTGCAGATCGCATACGAGGGCATTGATCCGCCGATTACGAAGCACATCCTCGATCCGCTCCTGAAGCGCCTGCCCTGCCTTGCCTTTGAGTTCGGGGGCGTGCAGAACCAGGTTTTCGAGCCCGCCATAAGTCTCCAGCCACTTGGCTGCCGTCTTCGGACCAACACCGGGCACTCCCGGTAGGTTGTCGCTTGACTCCCCAACCAGCGCGGCGAGCTCTGGATAGCGGGCAGGAGTGGCGTAGTACCGCTCCTCAACCGCTATGGGCGTCATCCGCCCCAGGTCGGACACTCCCTTCCGCGGATAAAGGACTGTGACACGGTCGCTGACCAACTGGAACGTGTCCCGGTCACCCGTACAGATCAAGACGTCAAAGCCGGCCGCTTGCGCCTGGGTCGCCAGGGTGCCGATGACATCGTCGGCCTCATACCCGTCCTTCTCGACGTGGACGATGTTCAGCGCGTCGAGGACCTCCTTGATGAGGTCGAGCTGACCGCTGAACTCATCGGGGCTCTTCGACCGATTCGCCTTGTACTCGGTGTAAACCTCCGACCGGAACGTGTGCCTGGACACGTCAAAAGCGACCCCGATATGAGTCGGATTCTCGTCTCGCAAGACATTGATCAACATCGAGGTGAAGCCGAAGACCGCGTTGGTGTGCTGACCGGTCACAGTGGAGAAGTTCTCGACCGGAAGCGCGAAAAACGCTCGATAAGCGATCGAGTGCCCGTCGATCAGCAGCAGTTTGGGCCGGACATCGGCGGGAGTGGTCGGATTCGGCACGGTGCCGACTTTAGCCGCGTACTGTGACAACGCGTCTTGGCAATGCAAGTCGCGCGTAATGACGCCGCGACAAGCTCTTAACGGCCCGGACACGAGCCTTCGCTGGACTATCGATGCATACCAGGCGTTTGTAAACCCGGCTAGATCCCCGCCGGCCACACACTTTCCTGAAGGAGGAATGTTGCGACCAAGATCGATCATGCGCGTCGTCACCGTGGGCGTTGCGGTGGCGCTCGCGCTCAGCGCCTGCGCGTCCAATGACGACACCGGCAGCGGCGGCGGCGACGCCGCCAGTAACTCAGTCACCGTGGCGTCCGACCTGCCGCTCCAAGGAGCGGGCGCCACGCAGTGGCAGGACACCAACAAGCTCATTCAGCTTTACCTGGAACAGCAGGGCAACAAGGCAGGCAAGTACAACATCTCGTTCAAGATCTACGACGATTCGACAGCCGCGAAAGGTGCTTGGGACGAGGCCGCGTGCGCCAAGAACGCCACAGACCACGTCGCGAACACCGAAGAGGTCGCGGTGATGGGCACCTACAACTCGGGCTGCGCCAAAATCGAGGTGCCCACGTTGAATCGTGACACTTCCGGGCCCATGCTCATGGTTTCGCCCGGAAACACCAACCCTGGGCTCACCAAGAAGTGGGAAACTGGCGAGCCGGAGAAGTTCTACCCGACCGGTGTCCGCAACTACGCCCGTGTGGTGACCACCGATGACTATCAGGGCAACGCGGGGGCAACATTCGCCGCCAATGATCTTAAGGTCAAGAAGTGCTTTGTCCTGAATGACAACCAGACCTACGGTCTGGGCGTAGCAAAGGCATTCGCGGAGTCCGCGAAGAAAGCAGGCATTGAGATCGCTGGCGAACAGTCCTGGGATGCCAAACAGCCGAATTACACCGCCCTGTTCCAGTCGGTCAAGGCCTCCGGTGCTGACTGTGTGTACGTCAGCGGCATCTATGAGAACAACGGCGGTCAGCTGATCAAGGACAAAGTCTCGGTCTTGGGTGACAACCACAAGGTCAAGCTCATGGCGCCGGACGGCTTCACCGGCTATCCAGACCTGCTGAAGCTGCCACAAGCCGAAGCGATGCATTTGACGTTCACCGGCCTGCCCCAAGACGAGCTCATCGCGGCTGGTGGCCCTCCCGCCAAGCTGATCGAGGCCTACAAGACCAAATACGGCTCGGTTCCCAATGGCAACTTCCCGCTGTACGGTGTCGCCGCGACCCAGGTCATCCTGGCGGCAATCGCCAAATCCGACGGCACCCGTAAGGGCATCACAGCCGCCGTGTTATCCGGCGACGGCATCACCATCCCGGAGTCAGAATCCGTAACCGGCAAGGAAATCAAGATCGATCCCGCCACCGGCGATACCACCGCAAAAGACATCACAATCGAGATCGTCAAGGGCGGTAAGGAAACGTATGTGAAGGCTCAAGCAGTCGACTAGAGTCGCGCTCAGCAATGTACTGAGGCCGCTGGGTCTGGAGGAGGTGCTTCACCTTCCAGACCCGGCGGCCTCGCCATGTTATGAGAGAGGTTCTGGCCAATGACGGCGACGGCAATACGAGGCACGAGGCGTAAGTCTCGAATTCGGCTTGGTCCCGTCGTCGAGCGGAGCTTTGGTCTGGTTCTGCTGGCCCTGGCGGGAGTCTGGTTGGTCTGGAACCTTGTTGCTGATCCGACAAGATTCACCGGGTCAGTGCTGGTCGGGTTGCAGAACGGGCTGCTCTACGCGCTGGTCGCACTCGGCTACACGATGGTCTACGGCGTCATCGAGTTGATCAACTTTGCGCATGGTGACCTGTTCATGCTGGCTACCATCGTCGCCGCCGCAATCATGGTGACGGGGCTGGGCGTCGAACATCTCGGCATCTCCACGATTCTCCCGCTGATCGTCGCGCTGCTTGGCTGCATGGCGTTCGGCGCTGCCGTCAACGTCTCAGCCGAGTTCTTCGCTTATCGACGCTTGAGATCCGCGCCAAGACTTGCCCCGCTGATGACGGCGGTCGGATTGAGCTTTGTCTTCCGCGGCATCGCTCAGCAGGACTATGTCAACGGTTCAGCCCAGAAGAACTGGCCCATCGTGTGGGGCGGCCCGATTGTTGAGGGCGTCTATCTCTACAAGCTGCTGCTGGTCGGGGCTGTCACCGCACCGGTGCTGCTTGGCATGAGGTTCATCGTTACTCGGACCAAGATGGGAAAGGCCATGCGGGCTGTTGCGCAGGATCAGGACGCCGCCCGGCTGGTGGGTATCAATGTCAATAGGACCATCTCGTTCACCTTTGCGTTTGGTGGCGCACTTGCCGGTGTCGCCGGAGTTCTGTTCTTCCTAGTCCAGGCACAGACCTATTACGACACTGGCACCCAGCTGGGTTTGATTGCCTTCACTGCTGCAGTCCTGGGAGGGATCGGAAACCTCACCGGCGCCGTAATCGGCAGCCTGGCCATTGGGCTGATTCAGGCCATAAACGAAGGCGGCGCTCACGGGCTCGGCTCAAATTGGTCGCAGTCTCTCGTGTTCCTGATCTTGATTGTCCTGATGGTTTTCAGACCGGAAGGCATCCTTGGCCGGCCGTCGACGGAGAAGGTGTAGGAATGCTCAAACGCGCAATCTCCGGTCGCCGAGCATGGCTCGCCGACTATCGCTGGCCCCTGGGTTATGTCGCCGTCATCACCTTTTTATTCCTGCTCTATTCGGCGATTCTGCCCAATCTGATCGACGAGGTTTCCGAACCCATCATTGCGTGGCTTCCGGTCGCCACCATTAACGAGTGCCTGATGTGGGCGATCATGGCCCTCGGCTTGAACGTCGTTGTCGGTTATGCCGGTCTGCTCGATCTCGGCTACGTGGCGTTCTGGGCATTGGGCGGTTACACCGCCGGCTGGCTTATGGCTGCGCCGTTCAACTGGACGTGGGATTTTCATCTTTTCGCTCCAGTGGCCAAGACATACCCAGGCACGCACATCTCGTTCTGGCTGGTGATCCTGATCGCTGGCTGCTTGTGCGCGTTGCTCGGCGTTACCATCGGCGCGCCGACCCTACGGCTGCGCGGGGATTACCTGGCGCTGGTCACCTTGGGGTTCGGCGAGGTGATCACTCAGTTCTTCCGTAATTCCAACAACATCGACGGCTACAACGTCGCCAACGGCGATGCGGGGATCCCGATTATCGACCCAATCGGCCTTGGGCTGTTCAGCCTGATCGGGGGTGTGCCGAAGTCGCTCACGAACTCTGGAACTGACAACGTCTACAAGATCTTGGTCCTCGGCGCCCTGCTGGGGTTGTGCATCTTTGTCTCCCTGCGAATCCGCGGAGGCCGGCTCGGCCGGGCCTGGCTGGCTATTCGCGAGGACCAGCTCGCGGCCAGCATGATGGGGGTCCCGCTGGTCCGGTCAAAGCTGCTTGCCTACGGGGTAGGGGCTTTCTTTGGCGGCATAGGGGGTGTGGCCAACGCGGCCGGCATCACGGGCGCCGTATCGCCCTCCGGCTTCGACTTCGGCAAGTCGGTGCTGGTCTTGCTCATGGTGGTGCTCGGCGGTATGGGCAACGTCTGGGGTGTCACAATCGGGGCTTTCTTGCTGGCCTGGTTGAACAGCAATGGGCTTAGACAGATCGGTGTGCAAATTGGCGCCGCCTTCAACAAGAACCTTGAAGCTGTGCTGCCTCGCTACAACTTCCTTATCTTGGGTTTGCTGCTCGTCTTGATGATGCTGTTCCGGCGGGAGGGGTTGATCCCGGAGAAGCGCACGAAGGCACTGATGACAATGCCAAGCCGGACCGAAATGGAGTCGGTGGGCGCTCACATAACAGAAGCGGATGCCAGGAGTCAGGCAGTTGCCGAGTCGGACTCGGCAACGGACGCCGAGATTGCAGCTTCGGCTGCCGCCGTCAGTCCGGTGCTCGAGGAATCCTCTGGAGAGTCAACGATCTCCACGGAGGAACCAGACAGGTGAGCGAACCCGCCGCCGACTCGACGGAACGTGGCGCCGATCCAGGCATTACGAATGTGCTGTACGCGGACCACATAACTATCCGCTTCGGCGGCCTCGTCGCCATAAACGACGTATCGTTCGGCATCCCCCGACGATCCATAGTGAGCCTGATCGGCCCCAACGGAGCCGGCAAGACGACCTTTTTCAACATCCTCACCGGGCTGTACCAGCCCACCGAAGGCACCGTGTACCTTGACGGCCGAGACCTCACCGGGCTCAAGCCCGAGCGGCGGGCGGCCATGGGTATGGCCCGTACATTTCAGAACATCCGGTTGTTCAACTTGATGACGGTAGAGGAGAACATCATGGTCGCGATGCACGCTCATTTGCGTTCCGGGGTGTTCTCCACGGTGCTTCGCCTGCCGCGGCAGCGGCGGGAGGAACAAGCCGCCCGGGATGCCGCGCGGGAGCTCATGCACTACGTCGGGATCGATAGGGGGGAGAGTGAGCTCGCCCGCAATCTGTCCTACGGTGATCAGCGCCGACTGGAGGTCGCGAGGGCACTGGCGCTTCGTCCTAAGGTATTGCTGCTTGACGAACCGACGGCTGGGATGAATCCTCACGAGTCGGCCCAGTTCAACGATTTCGTCAACCGCGTGCGCGATGACCATGACCTGTCGGTACTGCTGATCGAGCACGACATGAGCGTGATCATGAAGATAAGTGAGCGGATCACAGTTCTCGATCATGGAAGGTTGATCGCCGAAGGCCCTCCCGAGCAAATTAGGAGCGACCAGACCGTCATCGCGGCCTACCTGGGCCGGGCGGCTGCCCGTGGGGATAGAAAGAACCGGTCGTGACGACACCACACGATGCGGCTGAGCCAGTCACCGAACGAGGCGCCGGCAAGGAGCTGATCCTTGAGCTGAGGGGCGTCAGTGTCAGTTACGGCAACATTGCGGCAGTCCAAGGCTTGTCGATTGCGGTTTACAAAGACGAGATAGTGACATTGATCGGCTCGAACGGAGCCGGAAAGTCGACGACGCTGCGAACAATCTCCGGATTGTTGCGGCCGAAGGCCGGCGATGTGATCTACCAGGGCCAGCGGATCAATGGCATGCCTGGACACGAGGTGGTCAAATTGGGCATCTGTCACTCACCGGAGGGTCGCAAGATCTTTCATCGGATGACAGTCTCGGAGAACCTCGATCTGGGTGCATTCGTACGGAAGGACTCGGCCAAGATCGCGGAGGACCGGGCTTGGGTGCTCGAGCTGTTTCCACCGCTGCGGGAGCGGATAGACCAGAAGGCCGGCACGTTGTCTGGCGGCGAACAACAGATGCTGGCTGTAGCTCGGGCGCTTCTTGGTAATCCGAGCCTGATACTGCTCGACGAGCCGTCCATGGGACTGGCACCGGTGCTCGTCGATCTGATCTTCACCACAATCGAGCGAATCCGCCAGCAAGGCGTCACGGTGCTGCTGGTTGAGCAGAACGCGCTGGCCGCCCTCGAAATCGCCGATTACGCCTACGTCCTGGAGTCCGGGAGGCTCAGCACGCAAGGTTCGGCCGAAACGCTGCTCAACAACTCTTCGGTAGCGGCTGCATATCTAGGCGGTTCAGACGTCGCCGCCGAGGTACGCGGCTTTGACTGAGTCGTCAGCGGACAGCTCAGGGCCGGTGCCGGAACGAACGATTTCACCGCTCTCGAGGATGTGCGCGAGGCGAGCAGTCTTCAAGGCCTGGGCTGCGTTTTGCTCGACAAGTAACACAGTGGTGCCCTGATCGTTGATTTCGCTGATCACCGAGAAGATCCGCTGGATCAGCATCGGCGCCAACCCCATAGACGGCTCGTCCAGGAGAAGCAGCCGTGGCCGCGCCATCAGGGCTCGTCCAATGGCGAGCATCTGTTGTTCGCCGCCGGACAACTTGCCTCCTGCCTGGGATATCCGCTCGGCAAGCCGGGGGAACAGGTTGAAGACCCGGTCGAGGTCTTGTCTGTACGCATCACTCTTCCGATCGGTCCGCACGAAGGCACCCATTTCGAGGTTCTCCCGAACCGACATTCCGGGGAACACCCCCCGCCCTTCCGGCGCCTGGCTGATCCCCATCTTGACCCGCTCGTACGGAGGTGCTGAGGTGATCTCGCGACCGTCGAAGCGGATCGAGCCGGCACGCACCTTGTGGAGCCCGGAAATCGTCTTCAGCGTTGTTGTCTTGCCGGCGCCGTTGGCGCCGATCAGGGTGTCGATCGCGCCCTCCTCGACGGAGAAGGAGATGTCCCGGATGGCCTCGATATGTCCGTAGTTGACGCACAGGCCGTCGACGTCAAGAAGCATGCTCGGCGTCCTCAACTGTCTTCGCTGCTTCGACGGCCTTCTCCAACTCCACCGCCGCCTCGTCGGCCTCCTCCGACTCCTCCTCCTCCCCGAGGTAGGCCGCAATCACCGCGGGGTCGTGACGAACTTCCATTGGAGTTCCTTCGGCGATCTTCTTGCCGAATTCGAGAACGACGATCCGGTCGGTCACGCCCATAACGAGCCGCATGTCGTGCTCGATCAACAAGATCGTGTACCCCTGATCGCGGACTTTGCGGATCAGCGCCATCAGGGTGCGCTTCTCTGCGGGGTTGAAACCCGCCGCCGGCTCGTCCAAGCAAAGCAGCGAAGGCTCCGTGGCCATCGCCCGGGCGATTTCCAGCCGACGCTGGTCCCCGTAGGACAGGTTTGCCGCCAGCTCATCACATTTTGAGCGCAAGCCCATGAGCGAAAGCAGCTCCAGGGCGCGCTTCTCGCCCTCCCGCTCTTCCCGGCGATGCCGCGGCAGTCGGAAGAGTGCCGAGATGATGCCGGTGGAGTGCCGCGCGTCCGCGCCAACCATGACGTTCTCCAGCGCCGTCATGGCCTTGAACAGCCGAATGTTCTGAAAGGTCCGACCGATCCCTAGGCGCGTGATCTGGTACCGCTTGAGCCCTTCTAGCGGCTGACCCTTGAAACGAATAGTTCCGCCACTCGGTTTGAATACGCCAGTGACGACGTTGAAACAGGTCGTCTTGCCTGCGCCGTTGGGCCCGATAAGACCGAGGATCTCGCCCTCTTGAATGGCAAAGCTGATGTTGTCCAAAGCCGTCACACCGCCGAATGTGCAGCTGATGTTGTTCAGCTCCAGGACAGGTTCAGGCACGGGCACCTTCCTCTTCGGTGCCTTCTTCCAGGGCTTCGATCTCCTGTTCCATCCGGCGAGCCCGAACCGTACGCCTGGGCGGCAGGATGCCCTGCGGGCGGTAGATGGCAAGAAAGATCAAAGCAGCTCCAAAAAGCAACACGCGCCACTCCTCGAAGCCGCGGAATCTCTCGGGGAGGTAGGCGACGATCGCAGCACCTATCATCACGCCCCAACGGTTCCCCGCGCCACCCACGACGACGGCAGCGACGAAGAGGATGGAAAGCAGCAGCAGGAAGGACTGTGGGCTGACAAAGCCTTGACGACCGGCGAAAAGCGCGCCGGAAAGCCCTCCGACAAAGGCACCCATCGCGAACGCCAGCAACTTGAACTTGAACGTGGGCACGCCCATCAGCTCGGCCGCGTCCTCGTCCTCCCGGGTCGCTTCCCAGGATCGGCCAACCCTGCTGTTCTTGATCAACGTGTCGCCGATGAGAACCAGGATGATCACTGTCAAGGCCAGCCAGTAATAGGGAATCAGGTCGAGGACACCGAACCTCAGAAAGATGGTGGTCTGACCAAGGTCCAGCAGCGGCACGCCGGAATCCCAGTTGAGATGCGGAATCTTGAACAGCACAATGCTCGGCGGCCGATCGATCCTCGCAATGCCGGCCGCCTCGCCCAGCCAAGGGGTATTGATCAAGGTCAGCCGTACGATCTCACCGAAGCCGAGCGTGACGATGGCGAGGTAGTCGCCACGCACCCGAAGGGTGGGCGCGCCCAATGCCAGCCCGGACAACATGGCCACCCCAACGGCCATCGGGATCGTCAGCAGATAAGGCCAGTTGCCGTGTTCCGATGTCAGAACCGCAACGGTGTAGGCCCCCACGGCGTAGAAGGCCACATACCCCAGGTCCAGCAGGCCGGCGTAGCCGACGACGATGTTTAGGCCGAGCGCCACCAACATGTAGACAGCAACGGTGAACAGCACGCCACCAAAATCGCTCCCGGGGGTGGTGATAAACGGCGGTTCCAGCAGCGGCAGCGCGTACGCGAACAGCGCAGCCAGAACCATAAGCCCCAACTTGACGGGCTTTGGCAGAGCGGACACCCGTTGCCGGAAGGACCTGTTCTTTGCGGCGCCCGAGGTGACTGTGGTCGGGCTCATGCCCGAGCCTTGCCCAGCGACTCACCCAACAGGCCGGTGGGCCGGAAGAGCAGAATCAACACCAGCAGACAGAAGGCGACCACGTCCTTCCACTGCGTACCGATCAATGCTGACCCCCAGTTCTCGGCGACGCCGAGAACAAGGCCTCCGAGCAGCGCGCCGCGTAGGTTGCCGATGCCGCCCATGACGGCTGCTGTGAAAGCCTTAACGCCGAGGATGAATCCGGCGTCGAACCGGGTCACCCCGATTCGGATCATGTAGAGGGTTGCGGCAGCCCCTGCCATGAGTCCGCCGATCAGGAAAGTCAACTGCACGATCCGAGTGGAGTTGACCCCCATCAGAGCCGCTGATTCCGGATCCTGGGCTACCGCGCGGATGCCACGCCCGAGGCGCGAGCGACGGACATACTGATCAAGCGTGACCATCATCACCAACGCTGAGACGATCACCAGGATGTCAATATTCGTGACCGTGTAGTCAAAAATTCTGACTACTGGCTGAGGCACGATTTCGACCGGCATTCCGGTGGAGTCCCGCGAGCGCTGAACGAACCGCCCAATGTTGTCATCCAAGCCGAGCGCCGCAGCGATCCGACCGCGCAACCCTATGGTCTCGGCGAGTACGAACGAGGCGCCGATTGCTGAGATCAGAGCCACTAGCTTAGGAGCATTGCGCTTGATCAGTGGCCGGTAGGCAACTCGCTCCAGCAGGAGTGCCACTCCGCCGGACACCACCATGGCGATCACGAGGGCGAGCAGCAGCATGCCGATGACACCGGGTGTGCTGGTCGCCGGCGTGCCCCCGAGCACGGAGATGGTCCACACCACCGCAAAGGTGCCATACATGAACACCTCGGAGTGGGCAAAGTTGATCAACTGGAGAACGCCGTACACCATCGTGTAACCCAGCGCCACCAGGCCGTACACCGAACCGAGGGCCAGACCAGTGAGTGTGAGCTCGAAGAAGTGCTCAAACAAAAACATGGGTCGACCCGATCGGACGGCTCAGCAGGCGCCGGAACCCGGCGCCTGCCAGCACTGTAATCCGGGTCGACGACCTATGTGCCACTTATCGGCGTACCCGGCTGAATCTTGCCGCCCTCGACCTTATAGGCGTAGATCGTCACCTCAGAGAGCTCGCCGCTCTGGTCGAACTTGATCTGCTTGGTAATGCCCTTGGCGTCGTAGTTGTTTACCCAATCGAGCATGTCCTGCCGAGTACTCTTCCCCGCTGCCACACCCTGGAGGAACACATTCATTGTGTCGTATCCCTCGGTTGAGTAGGTGCCAGGGTCCGAGCCACCGCTGATCGCCTTGTACTTTTCCGTAAAGGCCTCATCGGCCGGCGCGCACGGGCAGGTCAGCACGGACCCGTTGGCGGCCGAGGCGCCAGCCGCCTCGATAAAGCCCTTGTCGAGCACACCGTCGCCAGAAGCGAAGGTGCCCTTCCAGCCGCCGGCCCTCAGCTGCTTTGCAAGTAAGCCAGCCTCTGCGTAATAGCCGCCAAACCACAGGGCATCCGCACCAGAAGCCTTGACCTTGGTCACAGTCGGCCCGAAGTCGGTCTGCTTCTGCTGGATCGTATCGGTTCCGGCCACCAGATCACCGAGATCCTTCTGGACCTTGCTGGCCAGGAACTTGCCGTACTCGGAAGCGTCATTGACAACGAAGACCTTCTTCGCTCCAAGAGTGTCCTTGATGTAAACCGCGGCCGCGGCTCCCTGAGGCTCGTCGGTACCTAGCAGGCGATGGAAGGTGTCCCAACCGTTCTTCGACAGGTCGGGGTTCGTGGCTGACGGCGTTACGGTCACGAACTTGGCTTCGTTGAAGGTCTCACCGGTGGCCTTCGTTTCGCCAGAGAACATCGGACCAACCAGACCGAGGATCTTCTGGTCGTTGACCATCTGGCTGGCGAGCGGGGTCGCCTTCTCCGGGTCGCCCTGGGAGTCGAACTCCTTCAGGACAACCTTGCAGTCCGGGTTCTGCTTGTTGTACTCATCGAGCGCAAGCTTGGCACCATTGACCGCGTTGATCCCCAGGTTCGCGTAGTCGCCCGTCAAGGGACCCATGAAGGCGAACTCAAGGTTGCATGCTTTACTCGCGCCAGCTTGCGGCTGGGACGATTCGCCGCCGGTTGTCCCGCAAGCGCTCAGCACCAACCCGGCCGCTCCGAGAGCAGCTACTGCCCAGATCCGTTTCCTGCCTGTCAAAACTCCTCCTGGAGGCCTCGAGTCGCGTCGGCTGGTGGCAGTCGGCGCTTCACATTCGACGGTGAAAACTAGCACCATGAGTCGATTTCTTCACGTTGTCCAGGCTTCCTGACGCCAGGTCGTTACATCCTCTGGACTGCTCGGCTGCTGGACCAAGAGCTACCTCGGGCGCGCGCGCCCCCCGATTATTCGCGCTTGGCTTCCGCTCCGTGTTCGATCACACCATCGGCAACCTCACGCATCGACTTGCGAAGGTCCATGGCGGTCTTCTGGATCCAGCGGAATGCCTCGGGCTCGCTCAACCCAAGGCCGCTCTGCAGCATGCCTTTGGCCCGGTCGACGGCCTTGCGCGACTCCAGCCGCTCGGTCAGGTCGCTTACTTCAGCCTCGACCGCCTGGATCTCGGCGAACCTGGCCCGAGCCACCTCTATCGCGGGGATGAGTTCCGCTTTGCCGAAGGGTTTGACGACGTACGCCATGGCGCCCGCCTGGCTAGCTCTCTCGACAAGATCGCGCTGGCTGAATGCCGTGAGCATGATCACGGGGGCAATCCGCTGGCCGGCGATCTGCTCGGCCGCACTGATGCCGTCCATCTTGGGCATCTTGACGTCCAGCACAACAAGATCGGGCTGGAGCTCGGTGGCCAGGGCGACCGCCGCTTCGCCGTCACCAGCCTCACCCACGACCTCGTAGCCCTCTTCGGTGAGCATCTCCACCACATCCAGGCGGATGAGCACCTCATCCTCAGCTACGACGACCCGAGGCGCCTTGGCTTCCTCGCTGTGGCTAGCCGCGTTGGTCACGGAGCACACTCTAACTAGCCCATGTTACGGTTAGCGGCGCGCTGGCCGGGGTGGCGGAATGGTATACGCGGACGGCTCAAACCCGTCTGTCCGAAAGGACGTAGGGGTTCGACTCCCCTCTCCGGCACGGCCTTTACCCATGTCAAACGGCTATTCATCGCCGCCCCCACTCGGGTTTGCTAACGCGCTGCTAACCGGCCCGAAAATGATCTTCGCAATCCGGGAAGCAGCATCACCGTGCAGACCTTCGCTGACATGGCTGTAAACGTCCAACGTGATCGACACATTGGCGTGCCCCAACCGCTCCTGGACGATCTTGGGATGCTCACCGGCCGACAGTGCCAGCGTCGCCCAGGTATGCCGAAGATCATGAAGTCGGATTGCTGGCAACCCGGCATGCCCTGCCTGGCGGGAGAACGTACGAGAGAACCGTTCAGGGTGCAGCGGCCCGCCATCAGGCATGCAGAACACGAGACCATGATCAGTAAATCCGGCGCCCATCAGCAACCGCTCAGCAGCCTGCCGTCTCCGATGCTCCCGTAACACAGCAACGGTTCCGGGGTCGATCGCGACCGTACGGCGCCCGCGGGCTGTCTTCGGCGACCCAACCTCAATGTGGTGATGGACCATGATCACCGTCTGCGAGATCGACACCCGACCGGCCGCCAGCTCAACGTCAGACCAGCGCAGGCCCAAGCATTCGCCGCGGCGCATCCCAGTGGTCGCCAACAGCACAAATGCGGCGTGCAGCCGATGCTGTGCAGTGTGATCTAGGAACGCCCGAACCTGATCAGCAGTCCAGGTCGTCATCGTTGGCCGGACGACCGCAGACGCTCGCGGCGGATCTGCAGCGTCGGCCGGGTTACGCGCGATCCGACCCCAACGGACAGCGTCACGGAACGCCCTGTGCACGATGGTGTGGATATAGCGGACGCTGCGGGGTGATAGGCCGCCGACACCGCCGTTCGCGGTCGTCCTTTTCCCATCGGCCAGCAGCGCGGCTCGCCGAACCAACTCGTCAACATCCCAACCGGCGGTGACGCTCTCTGATCCGGTGACCTTCTGGCCGGTGACCAGCGACATGGTGAGCACGTCAGGCCCGGTCAGGTCCGCGTACGGTGTCGGGATGACGATGTCTGGCTCGTCGGCGAAATTAGCAGTGAACTGCTGCAGGTTGGCCAGTTCTTGCCGCAGATCGACCGCGGCCCGCATCATCGTGTCGAACTCAGCCACTACGACAGTGGGGGAGTATGCGGCCAGGGTTTCGTCGTGGCTCTCGACGTAGCTGGCCAATGCGCGCATGAGCTCGAGATCGTCGCGCACTCGAGCCGGGGCACCGGAATGGATCACCTTCACCACTACCGCG
>JBKPML010000140.1:0-9528 GCA_046732135.1 Actinomycetota bacterium | reverse complement strand
GCTCGGGCGTCGACGGTTCTCCAATGAGCAGGGCTTGGGCGGCCTCCGCGACCCTCGGGACATCGTTTTGCGCAGTGTCCTGCAGCGCCTGTCGAGCGGCCAAAACCTTTGCCGGATCGCTCTCGGCAAGCCAGTCGGCTAGTGCGCCGACTGCACCCAGCCTGATCTGGATGTGGGGGCTGTCCAGGCCGCTCCGTATCCCGTCGGGAAGAGCCGCAGGCGTAACGGTGACGCCGAACAGCGAGCCCGGCATCGTTGAGCCTGGCACCGGTTCACCCTCGAAGGAGTACTCACTTCCGCGGGACGCGGTCAATACGACTCGACCACGGCCAGCGGTGCTGAACCGGTCGGCCAACCCGAGGTCACCGTCGCCCTTTGCGGTATTGGCGAATGCACCGCTGAAGCAGCAGTCCAAGATCACGACCTGTCGTCGCGCCCGACAGTCGTCGAGCTGGTCGAGGAGCCACTGGGCCTCGAGTCCGGTTGCCGCCAGACGGTTCTTCAGCGTGTCGGACGCGGCGAAGAAGAGTCGTCGCCGAAGGTCCACCAGACCATGACAGGACAGGTAAATCAACAACAGGTCGTCGGTACGCCGATCGTCGAGGAACTCCTCGATCGCCAGCCGAATTTCATGGGCGGGTTTGTCGACCACCGCGGTGACAGAGAATCCACCGACATCCGGATCGGCCAGCACTCCTGTCAAGTCTTCAACATCACGAGCGGGTGCGCGCAGCTGACGAAGCGATGGATCAGCGTACGTCTGGGTGGCGACCACCAGCGCAAGCCGGCGTTCGTCAGTGAGCTGGGGCGCCGGGGCCGGCTTGGACCTGGAGCATCAGTTCGTATGGATCCGTCATCGACGACTCCCTTCGTTGGCCTCCAGTGGTCCCGTCGCCGCTGGTAGTGATGAGACGTGATTTTGCTGGCCAGCGCTGAGCCCCTGACTCGGGACGGACAATTCGATAATGGGCGATTCAATTGGTCAATGCTCGAAGCGAAGCCGCCTCGACCGCCATGTGGACGGAGGTCCCAGGATGCGGACTCCAATGTGCGTCGGTGAGGAACGGCCGCCTAGGCTAGGCCACGCTCATCCAGAGGGGACGAGGGACCGGCCCGGCGACTCCCCGGCAACCGGCTGGCCGATCAGAAACGGTGCCAATTCCGACTCGGTCGAAAGCCGGCCGAGACAGATGATGAAGGACGATCCATGACTGCGGTGCTCGACACCGACTTTCCGGCACCGCACAGCGTCCGAGCCGGCGCGTTCGGCAATGCGACCCACTTGGTCTGCAGAGAGTGTGGCGCAAAGACGGCGCTAGGTCCGTTCTACGCCTGTATGGAGTGCTTCGGTCCGCTCGAGGTCGGCTATGACTTTCCGGCCATCAGCCACGAGCAGATCGAGGCGGGCCCGCGGAGCATCTGGCGATATGCTCCGCTGCTCCCGGTCCCAGCCGATATCGCCACGTTCCGCTCTACCGATCCCGGCTTCACCAGGCTAGTCGATGCGCGCAGACTTGCGGATGATCTTGGTATCTCTCAGCTCTGGGTGAAGGACGACTCGGGCAATCCCACCCACTCCTTCAAAGACCGGGTTGTTGCCGTCGCTCTGTCGGCCGCCCGCGAACTTGGTTTGCAGGTGTTGGCCTGTCCCTCCACCGGCAACCTGGCGAATGCAGTCGCCGCCGCCGCCGCTCGCGCAGGCATCCGATCCGTCGTCTTCGTCCCGAAGAACCTCGAGCGGCCCAAGATCCTGGCGTCCGCGGTCTACGACACAACCCTGGTTGCGATCGATGGCACCTACGACGACGTCAACAAGCTCGCAAGCGAGATCGCGGCTGAGGAGGAAGGCTGGGCCTTCGTCAACGTCAACGTCCGGCCCTATTACGCCGAAGGCTCCAAGACCTTGGCGTTCGAGATCGCCGAGCAACTCGGCTGGCGGTTGCCGGACCAGATCGTGATACCCGTTGCCTCCGGTTCGCAGTTGACCAAGATCGACAAAGGATTCGCCGAGTTGATCAAGCTGGGCCTGGTGCCCGACAAGCCGTACGTGATTTTCGGCGCGCAGGCGACGGGATGCTCGCCTATTGCGCAGGCTTATCGGGCCGGTCACGATGTGGTTGCTCCGGTACGGCCGGACACGATCGCCAAGTCCCTGGCCATCGGCAATCCTGCGGACGGGCCGTATGTCCTTGACGTCGTGCGCCGCACCGGCGGCCTGGTCGCCGATGTCGATGACGACACGGTGATCTCCAACATCCAGCGGCTTGCCCGGACCGAGGGCATCTTCGCGGAGACCGCCGGAGGCGTGACGGTCGGTGTGACGGCAAAGTTGATCTCCGATGGCGTCCTGGATCCAGGGGCCGAAACTGTGGTGATCAACTCCGGTGACGGACTAAAGACCCTGGATGCCGTGGCAGACAGGGTAGGGCCCAAGGTTACGATCCCGGCGCGCTATGAGGCGTTCATCGATTTCTGGAAGGAATACCGGCCATGAGCGCGACGGTCCGCATCCCGACCATTCTGCGCAGCTATACCGCCGGGGCCGGCGAGGTCAACGCGGACGGCCGCAAGCTGAGCGAAGTCCTGGACTCGCTGGATACCAGCTACCCGGGCATCCGGGCACGAATCCTCGACGAATCCGGAGCGCTCCGCCGGTTTGTCAACGTCTATGTCGGTGACGACGACGTTCGCTTCATCGGCGGCCTGGACGCCGACGTGGAGGACGGTGCTCGGGTCTCGATCATTCCGGCGGTCGCCGGCGGCTAACGTCTGCGATTTCCGCAGCAAAGGCTTGCGACCTGTACCTAGGTACAGGTTTACCGTTGTCTCATGACTGACGTTGCTGAACTTCGGGTGCCGGAAGCCTGCACGTTGCCGACGGTGGAGAAACCACTGAGGCGTGCCGAATTCGATGACCTGTTCTCAACCGGCCTGATTGCCCAGACGCGACCGTCGCCAACGGTGTTGCACTGGTCGCTGGACCCGGCGGTCCAGACGATTGCACGAGAATTGACGGCGAGGGAAACCGGATGTTGCGCGTTCTTCCGGTTCGACTTCGTGTTCGGCGATGACCAGCTCCAGCTGGAGGTGAAGGTGCCGCCGGCACACGTGGAGGTCCTAGATGCCCTGGAGCAGCGGGCCGCGACCGCGCTGGCGACGAGATGACAACCGGGCTACGAAGCGGTGACGTGGCTGCCGCTGCCGGCGTGAATCTCCAGACACTGCGCTATTACGAGCGCCGCGGTTTGTTGAAGGAGCCAGATCGTAGCTTGGGCGGGCATCGGCTCTACCAGCCGGAAACGGTGACCGTACTGCGGGTGATCAAGTCGGCTCAGCGTCTGGGATTCACTCTGGACGAAGTAGCCGATCTGCTTGATGCGGGTCGGCATCATCATCATCATCAGCCTTCGCGACGGAGGCCTGACAGCGGCTTGCCAGCTCGCGCTCAACAGAAGCTTGCAGAGGTGGAGGCCAAGATCGCCGACCTGCAGGTCATCGCCGAGACGCTCCGAGCTGCCGTGGCGGCGGGCTGCGATGACTTGGTGGAATGTGCCGGCAATGAGTGCTGTCCGATCCCATTCGCGACCATCGGTAATGATGATCATGGTTAGCCGAAGGCTCACTTGAGCGCATTGAGGAGCGGCGTGCATCGAGCGAGGTCATCGGCATCCGACAGGTCCGGAAGCGAGCAGAAGATCGTGCCGACGCCCTGATCGGCCAGCCGGCTGTAGCGCTCGACATGCCTGTCGGCCGTACCGGCATGGTGCTGCGTTGCGTAGGCTGCGGCCGGCGTGCGGCCTCGAAGCCGTTCGATGCGTGTCCCGACATCCTCGCGATCGGTGCCGATCAAGGGCACGTCGAGCACGGTGATTTCGACCTCGTCGTGACTCCGGCCGACAGCGTCGCAGTGCCGACGCAGGGTATCGATCTTGGACTGCAACACCTCTTCATTCGAGGGCAGGTTGCAGCCGTCAGCCAGCTCGGCGACGATCTTGAGGGTCCGGCGCTCACCAGAACCGCCGACGATGATCGGTATCCGATCTTTCGGACGCGGATAGCAGGTGGTCTCCGGCAGCTTTACATATCGTCCCGAGTACGCCTTCGTGCCCGGAGCCCAGAGCGCCCGCATAGTTTCAATGCAGAGCTGTAGTTGATCAAGTCGCCGCGCAGCCGGTGGGAAGTCCAGCCCGTACGCCTGATGCTCCCGCAGCCACCAGCCGGCGCCGAGCCCGCAGAACGCTCGCCCACCACTGAGAGCGTCCAGTGTCGCGACCATCTTGGCGATGATTCCGGGCGCCCGGAAGGTGACCGGCGAGACCAGTGTGCCGAGCCGCAGCTTCGTATCCAGACCGGTGAGCAAACCGAGCGTCACCCACGGCTCGGGGATGGGCTCCCAGGCCCGGTCCACCTGCGGGATCTGGATCAGATGGTCCATGAGTGCGATTCCGCTGAATCCGACCGATTCTGCGGCAAGCGTGATATCCCTCAGCCAGGATACGGGCTCGTTGGCCCACGGGAACCGAGAGATCTGCAAGATCACGCTCGGCAGATCTTGATGTTGTCGATCAACATCAACAGCAGTGAGATCAACGGGGAGACCTGGTCGCGGCTCGGTACTCTCGATGATCAATACCCGATCCCAGCCCTCATCGGATGCTGCTTCGACCAGGGACCTGACCTTGCGTAGCTGATCGGCCAGAACTGGGGCGGGCACTGGCCGATCCCGGAGCCGGTTGCGCTCCCGACAGAGCCGTTCAGTTGCGCTCATGATCACCAGTACGGCAGGCAGCCCGGAGGATTGAGCCAGTGCGAGGTAGCCCGTCCGACGAAGCTGATCAAGGCCGAGCGTGTCAATCACAGTTGTCAGGGACCGGCGAAGTCGGGCAGCGACGATTGTGTCGAGCAGCGTGAAAGCCTCAACCGAGGCATCCAAATCAGCTGGCCCGCTGCCAACGGCGGCTCGCAGCGCGTCGGAGGAGACAATCTCCGATGCGCGGAATCGCTCGGCTGCCCAATGGGACTTGCCCGATCCGGCCGCGCCGGCCAGTACGAACAACGCAGGATCGGGTAGCACCGAAAGGGCAGCCATGGCCATGATGACGAGTGTGGCATTCGATCAAGGAGGACCAGTGGCTCAACCGGAGTTCAAAGTCAGCGGGATCGTGCTCGACACGCCGGATCCACGTGAGTTGGCTGGCTTCTATTCTCAGTTGCTGGGTTGGCAGGTTCGGACCGACGAGCCAACCTGGGTCACGCTGGCCAATCCCGAGGGTGGAATAGCCCTCAGTTTCCAGCTCGAGGATGCCTACATCCGACCGACATGGCCCGCCGACTCGCAGCACCAGCAGATGATGATGCACTTGGATATCAAGGTGGATGATCTTGGGGAAGCTGGGAAGCACGCGGTCTCGATGGGTGCCGTGCTGGCAGACTTCCAACCGCAGGAGAATGTGCGGGTCTACTTGGATCCGGCCGGGCACCCGTTCTGTCTTTTTGTGGACGGTTGAGCTCCTCGAGGGACGCGGCCGGAGCCGTCCTCGATGCCGTTGAGGTCGGCTTCCGGCGGGCTCCTATCGTCGCTGCGGCTGCTGCTCATGATTACCGCCAACACCAGCAAGACGCCGGCTATCCTGCGAATCTCATTCGCAGTGAGAGTGCGTCAGAATGACCACGTGACTGAGGGCAAACCCGTCGCCTGCTGGCTCAGCGACATGGACGGCGTCCTGGTGCATGAGGAACAGGCTTTGCCAGGTGGCCGCGAGTTCATCGAGACGCTCCAACAGCATGGCCGCCCGTTCCTGGTGTTCACCAACAATTCGATCTTCACCGCACGGGATCTCCGCGCGCGGCTGCTGGCCAGCGGGATCAGCGTGCCAGAGCAGTCCATCTGGACCTCGGCCATGGCGACGGCCCATTTTCTCGCCGACCAGCGGGAGGGCGGCTCAGCATTCGTCATCGGCGAGTCCGGCTTGACCTCGGCCCTGCATGACATCGGCTTTGTGATGACTGAGCGAGACCCTGATTACGTTGTACTTGGGGAGACTCGTACGTACTCGTTCGAGGTGATCACTCGGGCGATCCGGTTGATTGATCGCGGGTCCCGGTTCATTGCCACCAATCCAGACCCCACCGGCCCATCGGCCGACGGCGCGCTGCCCGCAACCGGATCAGTTGCGGCGTTGATCACCCGAGCGACCGGCGTTGCCCCTTACTTCGTCGGCAAGCCCAATCCGCTGATGATGCGGTCGGCGCTGAACCGTATCGAGGCGCACTCCGAGACCACCGTCATGGTCGGCGACCGCATGGACACCGACATCGTGTCCGGTATCGAGGCAGGAATGCGGACAATTTTGGTGCTCACCGGGTCGACTCGACGCGAGAGTGTGGAGCGCTTTCCCTACCGGCCAACTCGGGTCGAGAACTCGATTGCCGACGTGGTTCCGCTCGTCGCCGAGTTCGCGCCGATGGAGGCCGAGGTCAGCGTCGAGTAGCCGTCGCCGGGATACCGGGTGAGGTCTTTGGCATGAGCACGACGGCCAGCAGGAGTACGACCGCCACCACAGCGGCAGCGACGAAGACACCGTGCAGCGCGTGATCCAAGATTGCGGCTGGAATACCCGATGTTGTTGAGGAGAGATGGCCGCCTGTCCCGGAATTGAGGGCAGTGTTGGCGATGGCACCGAAGACCGCAATTCCGAGCGCACTTCCCATTGACCTGCTGAACATGTTGGTGCCGGTGACTACACCGCGCTCCTCCCAGTCCACCGAGGATTGAGCCGCAATCAGCGTTGGGGCCGCTGTCATACCCATGCCGAGCCCAACCACGAAACACGTCGCAGCGACCTGCCAGATGGAGCTGTGGGTTGCGAGGAGGACCATCAGAGCAGCGCCGATGATGATCACTGTCGCGCCGATGAGAGCCGTGTTGCGGAAACCGATCCGGAGATACACATGGCCGGCTATCGAGGCCGACAGCGGCCAGCCAAGCGTAAGGGCAGCCAGCGCGAAACCGGCTACCAGCGCGTTCGTGCCCAACACCCCCTGGGCAAACAGCGGCACGTATGAGGTCAGTCCGATCAGCATGACCCCGATGATCACCGCGGCGGTGTTCGTCGTGTTGAGCAATCGCCTGCGGAAGATCCAACCCGGAAGAATCGGCTCGGCGGCGCGGCGTTCGATGAAAGCGAAGATGATCAACAGGGCCATGCCGGTCGTCAAGATCGCGATGCTCGGCACCGAATTCCAGCGCCACAGAACCCCACCCTCCAGCAGGCCGAGGATGACCAGCGACGTACCAGCGGTAAGCAGGGCGGCTCCGGCGAAATCGATCCGGTGCGTCTTCCGCTCCACATCCTCGACAAATCTGCGCATCAGCGTCCAGGCCGCGAACGCTCCGACCGGCACATTCACGAAGAAGATCCAGCGCCAATTGAGAAAGTCGACGAATACACCGCCGAGGGTGGGACCGACAACCGACGACATGGCCCAGACGCTGGCCACATAACCCTGCACCTTCGCCCGCTCTGCTACCGAGTAAATGTCGCCGATGATGGTCATCGCCGTCGGCTGCACTGAACCAGCGCCGATGCCCTGGATGGCACGGAAGGCGATCAGCGCCGGCATGCTCCAGGCCAGACCGCACAGGATGGAGCCAGTGACGAAGAGCCCGACGCCGATCAGCATGATGGGCTTGCGTCCGACGAGATCGCTGAACTTTCCGAAGATCGGCACCGAGACTGCTTGCGCAAGCAGGTAGATGGAGAACAACCAGGGGAAGTGCGCAAATCCGCCAAGGTCGTTGACGATCGACGGCACTGCTGTTGCCAGGATCGTGGCGTCGATCGCGACGAGGGCGACGCTCAGCATCACAGCGAGCAGGATGGGGCCGCGTTCTGAGCGGAGACCGACGTGGGCGCGGGTAATCGGTGCTGCGCCGAACCCCGGCGTCTTTGTCTCAGCCATCAGCCGGTCGAACTCCCTGAGCGGGCCGTCTATTCCAGCCCGGAAACGTGAGCCTTGCCATGGCTGCTGACCGGTTCGTACATTGATCAAGGCCTAGGAGGCGCCGGGGTACATCCATCGGCGCCGCGTCGGGGGGCCGGGAGGTCAGCGTGAAGCAGGATCGGACACCCAGCGCTCAGCAGCAAGACCGCCGTACGTTTTTGAAGCAAGGGATCGGGATCGCCGTTGCGGCACCGATGATCCTTCGAATGTCGAGCAATGGAAGCCGCCTCTGCCGTGGCTGGCTTGACTTCTCAGCAAGCGGCCGGTCGGCGCGTCATCTTCTCCTACCCGGGATTGACGCCACCATCGAGCCTGCTGCAGCAGATTTCGGACGGAGAGGCGGCCGGGGTCATCTTTTCAAGGAGAACATCTCAAGTAGCGCGCAGATCGCTGGCGTCGTGCAGCAGCTAAGGGACGCACAGGCGCAGAGTCCTGTTGGAGCGCCGCTGTTGCTGATGACCGATCAGGAGGGCGGGTTGGTTCGGCGGCTGCCGGGCGAACCAACGCTGTCAGCCAAACAGATCGGTCAATCCACAGATCCCGCTGCAGCCGGCGGCTCAGCGGGCACTGGTGCTGGGCAGAATCTCGCCAGCGTTGGCATGAACGTGAACCTCGCCCCTGTGCTTGACGTCTTCTACACCTCAGGCAACTTCATCGATGCCACCGAGCGCTCGTTCAGCAGCAGCGCCTCGACTGTGTCGGCCTGCGTACCGCCTTCATCACCGCCCAACAGGCGACGGGGGTCGCTGCAACTGCTAAGCATTTTCCCGGCCTCGGCGCGGCGACCAAGTCTCAAAACACCGACACCGGCCCGGTCACACTCAAGGTGTCGCTCTCAACGCTGTGCGCCAACGACGAGGCTCCCTATCCGGCCGCCATCCAAGCCGGCGTCAAGCTGATCATGCTCTCCTGGGCGACCTATACGGCCCTGGACCGCAGAAGGCCCACGGGCCTGTCCGCGACCGTGGTACAAGACGAATTGCGGAGCCGGCTGGGATACCAGGGCGTGACAGTCACCGACGCTTTGGAAGCGGGTGGGCTCAAAGCCTTCGGCAGCGTCGGCCAGCGTGCCGTGAGCGCGGCCTCTGCAGGTATGGACCTCATTCTGTCTGCCGCGCGCAGCGTCGCCCAAGGCAGTCCGCAGCCACGGCACTGGCCAACGCGCTAGACGCCGGACAACTCGATCCGACAACCTTCAACGCGGCGCTCGATCGGGTGACGGCGCTGCGCAACAGTCTCACGTGAGGGGCGGGACACGAGGGGCCCTCAAGCCGGCTGCCTGGGAGCAGTGGGGGGTATTTGCACTCGCCTAGCGAGAGTGCTAAACATTGAGTTAGCACTCTCGACCTGAGAGTGCCACCTCCTCAGGCGGTGAGGCCCTGTTGTGGGCCGTCCGTCGCGGGCATCGCTGGAGGGGTTTCGACTCACTTGCACCTGGCGGCACGGCCGCCTGCACGCGGGAGGACTCGCAGAGAAACATGCCCAAACTCATTCAGTTCAACACCGAGGCGCGACGTGGCCTCG
>JBKPML010000139.1:0-67403 GCA_046732135.1 Actinomycetota bacterium | reverse complement strand
ATTTCAACTGACTTCCGATTACCCCCGTACTCTGAACATGCAGATCTGTTTGAACGGTCAACAGGAAGGCAGCCCGTTGGCGACGGATTCCTCATCTCGTTTCCGTCCACTGCGGGAGCGGTCCGTGCGGGCGTGGCCGTCCAGCGCGCACTGCGTGAACACAACACTGCCAAGCCGCAGCGCACCATCGAGCTGCGCATCGGCATCCACACCGGCGAGGTGACCGAGCAGGATGGTGACCTGCTGGGCCAGGCCGTTCACGCCACGGCCCGGCTGATACGTGAAGCGGTCGGCGGGCAGATCCTAACCTCCGACGAGGTACGCAGGCAGGCCCAGCCTGAGGTGGAATGGTCATTCGGCGATTTGGGGCTCTTCTGGCTGCGAGGATTCCCAGAGCGTTGGCGGTTGTACGAGGTTCGCTGGAGCGAGAAGTCAGCGGCTGCACGGCCCAGTGCCGCTTCGGCACTCGTGACCCCGTTCGTGGGCCGTGACGCCGAGCGGGCAAGCGTGCGCCGGCTCGTGGACGGAGCGCTCGGCGGCCGCGGCGGTATGGCGGCGCTCGCCGGCGAGGCAGGCGTCGGCAAGTCCCGGCTGGTGTCCGAGATCAGCATGGAGGCCGAGGCGCGCGGGATGCGGGTTCTTAGTGGGCACTGCGTGGAGATGACCGGGGCCCCACCGTACCTGCCGTATGTCGAGATGATCGAGCAGGCCATCAGCAGCCCTCGCAGCCCCTTGGTGCTCCGAGAGGCGCTTGGCGGACTAGCCGCAGAAATTGCCCGCATCGCGCCGGCGCTTCGCCGTGTCTTCCCCGACATCCCACCGCCCGTTGAACTGCCGGCGGAGCTTGCACGTCGCTATGTGTGGAACAGCCTCGGCGAATTCATCGGCCGTGCTGCCCAGGATCAACCGTTGTTGCTGGTCCTGGAAGACCTGCACTGGGCCGATGAATCAACTGTCCTAGTCACCGAATATCTGGCGCAGCTCTTGCCTCAGCTGCCGGTGCTGGTGCTCGGCACTTACCGAGATATCGAGGTAGACCTTCACCATCCCCTCAGCCGCATCATCGGTCAGCTGGAGCGCCGGCACTTGGTGGAACGGGTAAGCCTGCGCCGGCTGTCCTTCGACGGCGTGCGCGCGATGCTGCGAGCCCTCAGCGGGCAGCCGGCACCCGAGCAACTGGTACGGATGATCGACCGCGAGACCGAGGGCAACCCCTTCTTCGTCGAGGAGGTCTACCTGCATCTCGTCGAGTCGGGCGTGCTGCTCGATGAGCACGGCCGATTGCGTTCCGACCTCCGGCTGGACGACGTGGCAGTGCCAGAGAGCATCCGAGTGGTGCTGGGCCAACGGCTGGACCGTCTGGTCCCGTCCACCCGCGGGGTGCTGGTCGCGGCCGCCGTGACAGGCAGAGTGTTCGATGTTGACATCGTTGGGGAGGTGACCGGCGCCGATGAAGATGCGCTCATCGATGCCTTCGATGAAGCCGAGAGCGCCCGGCTGGTCACGGCCGCCAAGGTTCCTGGCGAGCTGATGTTCAGCCACGAGCTGATCCGGCAGACGCTGCTGTCAGGTGTCTCCGCAATCCGGCGTGAGCGCTTGCACTCACAGGCGGCCAAAGCCATCTCCCGACGTTATTCCGCCGATCTGGAGGCTCATGCCGCGGATCTCGCGTACCACTTGTCCCATGCCGGACGCTCAGGCGATACCTCAAGCTTGGTGCGATACCTGACCATCGCCGGAGAGCAGGCTTACGACGCAGCCGCGTTCGACGACGCGGTGGGCCACTTCGAGCATGCACTGTCGCTGATATCGGTTGATGATCAACTCGGCCGAGCTCAGCTGCTGGAGCGGCTGGCGATGGCCCTCCGCAGCGTCGGTCGTTGGGATGACGGGCTACACACGATGAACGAGGCGCTGGACCGCTACGAGACGCTCGGACGCGCGGAGGACATCGGCCGGTTGGGTTGGACCATGGTTTACCAACTGGTGTGGACCGCTCGGCTGATCGAAGCAGTGCAGGTTGGTCAGCGGACCGTGGCGGCGCTCGGCGACGTGGTCAGTGCAGATATAGCCCGCCTGGTGTCCGCGCTGGGCTGGGCGATCAGCGTCAGCGGCGATTATGAGGCGGCCACATCGATGTTCGATCAGGCACGTTCGCTTGCTGAGCAGGTTGGTAACGAGAGGGCACTGGCCGACGTGCTGCACATGCAGACCATCCACCACTTGAGCTACGGCGAGTTCGCCGACGGAGTTCAGGTGGGACTGAGCGCCGCACAAATATTTGAGCGGGAGAGCGCGCTGTGGGATCTCTGCAGCGTGCAGGCGTTTGTGATTTACGAGGACGGCACACTCGGCAGTCGGGAGCAGGCGGTCCGCCTTGCCGACAAGACGATGAGTATCGCAGGGCGACTGGGCCACCTCGGTGCCGCATTCATGGTGATGTCAGACCGGATCCGTGAGGCGGCGATGGCCGGTGAGCTGCCGGAGGTGGAGGTCCTCGGGCCGCAGATCTTGGACATTGGCGAACGAGCCGGGTTGCCGTGGCGCTATCTGGGCTACATCTACCTCGGCCTGGCCGCGCATTGGCGAGGCAACGCCGACCGCGCCGAGGCGGAGTTGCGCAAGGCGGTCGAGTTGGAACCGGCGGCCGCATTCGCAGGACAAAGCGTCTCATTCCTGGCGCAGCACCTCGCCTACCGGGGGCGCGCCGATGAGGTGATGGAGCTGTTCGAAGCGGCGCGGTCGAGTCTGCCCTCGCTCGAGAGGGTCAACGGCATCGGCTCATGGAATTGCATGCTCGGCTTCGTTGAGGCGCTCTACCTTTGTGGTCTTGACGAGCAAGCCGCGGCGCTGTCTCCACACGTGCAACGGGCGCTCGAGTCGGGCAGGAGGTGGCTCACCATCGACGGCCGGCTATTAGAGACTCGTGCCGGTATCGCCGCCGCAGCAGCTCGGCGCTGGGACGACGCCGAACGCCACTTTGCAACTGCCCACGAGGTCGCCAAGCACATGTCGAATCAGCTGGAGCTGGCGGACCTGAATCGCCTGCACGCCAGGATGTTGCTGGATCGTGGCGAAATCGACGACGAGGGGCGAGCTTCCGACATGCTTGAGAAGGCGCTGGCGGCCTACCGCACCTTCGGTATGCCGACTTACGCCGCCGAATCGGAACGACTGCTTGGCCGGGTGAGCGGTTAGCTTTCACAACCGAAATTGCCACACTCATGACAGACCAACATTCGAGGGCGCGCGTTTTGGTCGCGCTCCTCATCGTGTACCTGGTCTGGGGCTCAACGTATCTCGCGATTCGGGTTGTCGTGCAGGGTGGGTTGCCGCCGCTGCTCGGCATGGGTATACGGTTCCTCCTCGCAGCTCCTCTGCTCGCTGCCTTCGTGGCGCTGCGGGGTGGTCGTCGGCGGCTACGTATCAGCCGCCATGAACTGCTGGCCTCGGCAGCGGTCGGGACCCTGCTAGTTGCCCTGGGCAATGGCATGGTCGCCGTCGCCGAACAGACAGTGCCAAGCGGGCTCGCAGCGCTGCTCATCGCATCGGTGCCCCTGCTGATGGTCGTGCTGCGGTTGACCCGGCGCGATGTGCCGCGGCCGCTGGTGTGGCTCGGAGTGGTGATCGGCTTTGTTGGTGTGGCGTTTCTGAGCCTGCAAGTGGGCGGCATGGCCAACGTCGAACGCTGGGGCGTCCTGCTGACGCTTCTCGCCGCCACCTCCTGGGGAATTGGCTCGTTCTACTCGCGCTCATGGGGAGTCCCGACCGATTCGCTGGTGGCAACGTCATACGAGATGGCGCTGGGCGGAATCGTCGCTGTTCTGATCGGGCTGGCTCGGGGCGAAGGTGCGCGCTTCGATCTGGGGGCGTTGTCGACATCGGCCTGGATCGCGTTCGGCTACCTCGTCGTCGTTGGGTCGATGATCGCCTATACGGCCTACGCCTGGCTGCTGCAGAACGCGCCCATCTCGCTCACGTCCACGTATGCCTACGTCAACCCGGCGGTAGCGGTGTTCCTCGGGGCGGTAATCCTGTCCGAGCCCGTGACCGGTGTCGTCGTCATCGGGGGCGGATTGGCGATCTTGGGCGTAGTTCTCGTTGTAAGCGCCGAGCCGCCGCGTACGGTCGAGCGCAAGCCAGCCGTCACGCCAGCTCCGTCCGGGACAGCCGCAGCAGACCGAGGTATCACCCTCGAGGGGTGATGTCAGGCTCCGCGTAGCGCGGTGTACTCGCCGAGACACCGGCAACAGCTACGGCTTCCTGATTGGGGAGTGATCATGGCGGATACCGCGAAAGAGTTCTTCCAGGAGCTAGCGGATCGAGGGCACCAGCCGCGACTGGGCAAGGTGCAAGGCACGGTCCGCTTCGATCTCCTCAACAGTCCCGAAGGAGCCGATCACTGGCTGGTGAGCATCGATCATGGCGATATCTCCGTTTCCGACGCAGAGGGCAGTGGGGACTGCACGATTCAGGCTGACAAGGCACTGTTCGAGCGCGTGATCCGCGGCGAGAAGAACGCGATGGCGGCCATGCTGCGCGGCGCGATGGTCTGCTCGGGCGACGTTGATTTGCTTCTTGCGATACTGCGGATCTTCCCGGGACCACCGAATCAACGGCGAACGGTCGGGCAGGGAAGTGATTCGCGATGACCGACCAAGTCCGAATCCTCAACGGGAACACGTTCGTCGTATCCGACGAGCGGGGCGACATCGAGGCCTCGGCTACGGATCCGACTGGCCTGTTCTCATTCGACACCCGTTTCTTGTCGCGGTGGGTTCTGACCGTAAACGGCCAACCCTTGACGGCGTTGTCCACCGACGATCTCCAGTACTTCGAAGCCCGCTTCTTCCTGGTTCCTGGCACCGGAACCGTGTACATCGACTCCAAGCAATCTGTCATTCGACAAAGGACCGTCGGCAACGGGTTCACCGAAGAGCTGACTGTGCTCAATCACGCCGATGAGCCAATCGACCTTACGGTCCGGATGGAGGCGGGCTGTGACTTCGCCGACCTCTTTGAAGTGAAGGACGCGCTCGAGAAGAAGGGGGAGTACTCCACAGAAATCGAGAATGGTCGGCTTGTCCTGGTGTATCAGCGTGAGACCTTCGCCCGAGCGACGATCATTTCTTCTTCCGAACCCTGCCAGATAGATACCGATGGGCTCACATTCCGGGTCCGGGTTGAACCTCACGACAGCTGGAGGACCGACCTTGACGTCGCCATGTCATTCGCTGGCGCCAGGCAAGAGCAAGACCGCACAATGCTTGCCTGGCGCGTGCAACGCCCAGTTACCGACATGGCACAGGACCTTCAGCGCTGGCTCGGGGAGGCACCCCGGCTGGAATGCGAATGGGAGCCGCTACGTGTGAGCTATCGACGCAGCCTTGTCGACCTCGCCGCTCTGCGCTTCTCACCGATTTCGGCGGGGGGCCACAGCCTGCCCGCCGCGGGCCTTCCATGGTTCATGACGATGTTCGGTCGGGACAGCATTTTCACCAGCCTCCAGGTACTGCCTTTCACCCAGGAGCTGGCGGCAACGACACTGCGAGAACTCGGACTCCGTCAGGGCGCTCGGATCGACGACTTCCGCGACGAGGACCCAGGGCGGATCCTCCATGAGATGCGCTATGGCGAGATGACGGCCTTCGAGGAGCGGCCACACTCGCCGTACTTCGGCTCGGCCGATGCGACCCCGCTCTACGTCGTCCTCCTTGACGAGTACGAACGCTGGACGGGGGACACAAAGCTGGTGCGCGAGCTGGAATACGAGGCCCGAGCGGCGCTGAACTGGATCGATGAGTACGCCGATTTGCAGGGCAACGGCTACCTTTCCTACCAGCGGCGGAATGAGGACACCGGTCTGGAGAACCAGTGCTGGAAGGACTCCTGGGACTCGATCGCGTACCGGGACGGCAAGCTTCCAGGTTTCCCTCGCGCGACCTGCGAGCTACAGGGCTACGTCTACGACGCAAAGGTGCGCGCTGCACGCTTGGCGCGTCAGGTCTGGGGTGATTTCTCCTTTGCCGACCGGCTGGAGGGAGAGGCAGCAGAGCTGAAGCGTCGCTTCAATACCGACTTTTGGGTGGAGGACGGCGAGTTCTTCGCGCTGGCACTCGATGCGGACGGCAGCCAGGTCGACTCGCTGACCTCGAACAACGGACATCTGTTGTGGAGCGGCATTGTCGATGACTCGAAGGCTCCTACCGTCGTACGTCACTTGCTGGGCGAACGCCTGTACTCGGGTTGGGGCGTCCGGACGATGGCGGAAGGTGAGGGCCGCTACAACCCGATCGGCTACCACGTCGGCACGGTCTGGCCCTTCGACAACTCCTTCATAGCCTGGGGTCTTCGCCGCTACGGGTTCAAAGATGAGGCCGCGGTGGTCGCTGCGGGCATCCTGGAGGCTGCGCAGTTCTTCGACGGCCGGCTGCCGGAAGCGTTCGGTGGTTATCCACGAGGAATGACCAAGTATCCGGTGCAATATCCCACTGCCTGTAGTCCACAGGCCTGGTCAACCGGAACACCATTGCTCTTGCTCCGAACGATGCTCGGTCTTGAACCAGTCGGCGACCATTTGATTGTGGACGCCGCGCTCCCCGAGAGCATCGGCCGCCTGGAACTGCTTGACATACCCGGCAGGTGGGGACGCGTTGACGCCTTCGGACGTGGGCGGGTCGCCACCGGGCGGGCCGGCGAGGCGGCCTGAGTCAAGGAGTGGCCGTCGCGATATCTGTCCGCCCCCAGCGCCCCGGCACTCCGTCCAACCCGAGGCTTCCAATTCCCTCGGGAAGGTGCGGCTTGCTCAAGAGCTCCGTCTCGTTGGGCTCCAAGCCGAGCAGGACCCGGATCAGCAGCAGCGGAGTGCCGGCCGCCCAGGCTTGGGGCGAGCAGGCGGTTGGATACTCCACCGGAAACTCGGTCAGCGATCGCGGATAGCCAGCGAATACCTCCGGCAGGCGGTGGTTGAAATAGGCGGCAGCGTCCAAGATCGCCTGTGCGATCCGGCCAGCCTCTTCATGCCGACCGTATCGGGCCAGCCCGGCGGCGATGAGGCTGTTGTCGTGGGGCCAAACGGTGCCATCGTGATAGCTGAGCGGGTTGTAGGCCAGCTGGCCGGACGCTAGCGTTCGAACTCCCCAGCCGCTGAATAGCGGCTCGTCCATTAGATGCGAGGCGAGGGCGTCCGCCTTGGTCTCCTCGACGATGCCGCTCCATAACAAATGGCCAATATTGGACGTCAGCGTCGGGACCTGTTTCTTTGCTCCGTCCAGCGCGAGAGCAAAAAAACCTCGCTCCTCGATCCAGAAGTCGGTATTGAACCGGTTCTTCAGGTCGGCGGCGTCGTGCTCTAACCGGTCGGCCAGGCCGGGGTCGCCCCAGATCTCTCTGGCCAGTCGAGCGCTGCGCAGGCGAGCGTCGTACGCATAGCCTTGCAGCTCGCAGGTTCCCCGCGGTGTCGCGGCTAGCTGTCCGTCTGGATAAACGATAGAGTCCCAGGAATCTTTCCAGCACTGGTTGTCCAGCCCATTGATGTCATTGCGCGTCCAGTACTCGATGTACCCGTCGTTGTCGAAATCCCCGTAGCGCTCGAGCCACCTCAGCGCCGCCCGCGCGTGCGGCTCCAGCCTTCGCACTAGGTCAGCGTCGCCAGACCAGCGCTCGTATTCATCGAGCAAGATCAAGAACAGCGGAGTCGAGTCCGCCGAACCGTAGTATGGGGACTCCGGCCGTTCCATGAAGTATGCCGACTCCCCGAACCTCAACTCGTGCAAAATCTTGCCAGGCTCGGCGTCGCGGAAATCGTCCATCGTCGTGGCTTGCCGGCGGGCCAGAGCTTCCAAAGTGGCCGAAGCGAGACCTGGAGCGAACGGCAATGCCTGGTAGCTGGTGATGAGGCTGTCCCGGCCGAACAGGGCCATGAACCAAGGCAGTCCGGCCGAGGGTATGGCGGCCCCTTCCGGCAAGGCCTGGGAATGCAGTCGCAGGGCGGCAAGGTCGCAGAGACTTTGGGTGTAGGTATGCCGAAGGCCGTCACGGCTGGTGTGCAGAGTGGGTGCCGCCTCCAGCCACTCCCGCATCTCTTGTGCGTGCTCGGTCGCTCGTTGGCCGCGTGCCTGCGACGCCGTGCGGGCGGCCGGCCCGGGTCCTTCCTGCCCTGGCGCCGACGAAAAGAACTGGACCCGAAGGGTGGTGGACCAGGACTCCCCGGGCGCGAGTCTCAGTACATACGCCGCCGACCCATGGCTGAGTGTGGCGCCCTGCGCGTGGACAACGGTGCGCCGGATGAAGTCTTCCCGCCGGTAGACCAGCTCCACTTCCTCGCCTCGAAGGCGGCGCGAGATGTTGCCCTTCTTCCTCAGCTGCCGATCCTTGACTTGGAAGAGGTCGGCGAAGTCAGCCTCGAAGATCAAGAGCAGCTCCAACACCACCTCCTCGCGATCGGAGTTGATCACTGTAAGGTCTTCGTGGAGGTCCTCTCCGGTGCCCTCCCCCAAGGTTCGTGTGCGGATCACCGAGACGGTCGGGTTCTCGTAGACGTTGCTGCCAGATGCGGCGAGGAAGAAGGTGGCGGTCGGGAAACCTGAGGCGCCGGTCGAGAGGCTATCCAACCTGACGCCGTCTATCGTCAGCTGCCAGCGTGAAAGGTGACGCACATCTCGATAGAACAACCCCAAAATCTGGTCCGGCGTGGGTTCGACATCACCGCGTGCGTCACTAACCAGGAAGGTGTTGCCTTCCAGACAGTTCACCTGCCGATCGTGCACACCTTCACGCTGCCACATCCAGCGCCGCGTCGGCCGCAGATGCCCCCTTCACACCGCGAACGTCGTCCAAAATCGCATGCGGGTACGCAAGCAGCCGCGGGTCAACAGCGGGAGCGAAGACGTCACGTGGGCGTAGGGCTCGGGTTGCTGGGGGGCTTTTGCATGCCGAACCTTGGACGGCTGATGGTGAGCTTCCAAGGAGCCGCGGCCTGCTTGGCACTGCGGGCAGAAGGCGCCGAAGTGTTGTTGATCAAGTCGGTATAAAGCTCAAGGTGGTTGCGAACCATAACTTCACTGTCGAAGCGGCTGCGGGCGGCGGCCCGACACGCATTTCGGTCGAGCTCCGCGGCTTGGGTTAGCGCTGATGCGAGGGCTTGCAGGCCAGTGCGCAGATAGCCTGTCACCCCGTCATCGATGAGTTCAGGCGCAGATCCCATTGGGGTTGCGACGACAGGAGTACCAGTGGCCAAGGCCTCGATCATCACCAGGCCGAACGGCTCTGCCCACTGTATTGGGTTGAGCAGCGCCAATGACTCACCGACCAGAGCGAGTTTCTCATCGACGCCGAGCTCGCCCAGGTACTCCACGTCCGATGACAACAGCGGCTTGACCTTCGAATCGAAATAGTCGTGTTCCGCTGGCTCACGAATCTTGGCGGCAATTTTCAGGGGCACTCCGGCGGCGCGCGCGATGAGGATCGCTTCGGCGGGACCCTTCTCCGGTGAGATTCTGCCCAGGAAGCTCGCATATCCGCCTTGACCAGTTCCTACCGGCACAGCGTCAACGTCGATGCCGTGATGAATAACTCGAGTCACGGGCAGGCGCCCCGCCGTGGATGCTTGATGATGCGAGATGGCGATCACCGAGACGTCGCGTAGCGCCCGGTAGAGCGGGGCAAGCGTCGGGTCAAACGGTCCGTGGAGAGTAGTCACAGCCTGCGTTGGCAGGGTCCACCGTCGCAACAGCGGACCGGCCACGGTGTGATCATGGATCAAATCCATGTCCTTCATGGCAGCGTAGCTCAAAAGCAGGTGACGAAGCTCGGTGTTCGTCTCCGAGATGACAGGCGCACCCTCAATTGCGTCCTCGGTCCCCGGTACCCGAGGTACCGGGGAGGTGCTGTTGCCGGCGGCGGCTAGCAGCACTTCATGACCTGCATCGAGCAGGCCGCGCGCCAGGCGGTCGATGACCGCCTCGATTCCCCCGTACGCCGTTGGCGGGACAGGCACCCACGGGGGAGCAATGAGCCCAATTCGCATCGATAACTCCTGGTGCCGTGACCGCGCCTCGCATGGATTTGTTCAGCTGGGCCCGGTCCCTAACTGAGGTTTACCCCGTAAACCTCACTTTGTCACATCCTGCACCGTATCGAACCGAGAAGGATGGGTTTTGTCCAGACGAACGAGGCGCTGCGGTCGAGTTGCCTGTTGTGGCGGACACTGACACCGGAGTGGCGCATTTGGGGCAACAGTAGAGCCGTGTGGTCAGTGCGGTAGGGAGTTGACATGACGCAGCACGAGGAAGGTGCCTCGCGAGAACCGGCCGCCTCGGGTACGGTCGCCTCGGTCGTCGTCGATGCTGAGTCCTCCCCCTGGGCGCCGCTCAGGCAACGTGCCTTCCGCTGGCTCTGGCTTGGCGTATTCCTGAGCTACATCGGGACCTGGATGCAGATGGTTGGCGCCCAGTGGCTGCTCGTCGATGCACCGAACGCGGCGACGCTGGTCGCACTGGTCCAAGCGGCGAACACCCTGCCGGTCATGTTGTTAGCCCTGCCCGGGGGCGTATTGGCCGACTCCTTTGATCGGCGCTGGCTGTTGTTCACGGTTCAGGTCTATTTCTTCGTCGTCGGCATCCTGCTCACCACCCTGACCTTCGCGGGGCAGATGCCGCCGGCCCTTCTCCTGGCTCTCACTTTCGCCTTCGCCGTGGGAGCGGCGGTGCAGCTGCCGAGCTGGCAAGCCACGATTCCCGAACTCGTGCCGAGAAGCCAGCTGCGGGCGGCGACCAGACTTGAGATGGTCGGCGTCAACGTAGCCCGTGCTCTCGGGCCGGCGCTCGCCGGTGTGGTCATCGCCCGCTCCGGTGTCCCGTATGTGTTCGCGCTCAACGCGCTATCCGTGATCTTCCTGGCGGTGGCTCTTCTCTTCTGGCGCCGGCGACCATCCGAGTCACAAGGCAGTCGGGAGCGATTCGTACCAGCACTGCGTGCCGGTGGCCGCTACGTGTGGCACGAGCCCGTCGTACGACGCATCCTGCTCAGGGCGATGCTGTTCATCACGCCCGGGGTGGCGCTGTGGGCTTTGCTGCCGCTGATCGCCAGTCAGCGCCTCGGGCTGGGTGCCGATGGCTACGGCGCTTTGTTCGGTGCACTAGGCGCGGGCGCTATTGTCGCCGCCCTGGTGCTCGGCCGAGTTCGGGATCGCCTATCCACCAACGGAATGCTTGCTGCGGCCGGCATCTTGTACGCGGCAGCCCTCGCCGCGCTCGTTCTCATTCCCAGCTTTCCCGCTGCTTTGGCGACCTTGGTATTCGCCGGATTGGCCTGGACGGCGATCATCTCGACATTGAATGCGGAATTGCAGCTGTTTTTGCCGGTCTGGGTACGCGCGCGTGGCCTCGCCATCTACATGGTGAACTTCACTGGTTCGATGACGATTGGCGCACTGGTCTGGGGTCTGGTTGCGCAGAGCCTCGGCCTGGTGGTGACCTTCGTCGTCGCTGCCTGCCTGATGGTGGTCGGCGTTGTCGCTGGAGTCATCTGGCGGCTGCCGGAGACTGGTCACCTGGACCGCGAGCCTGCCATTTACTGGCCTGAGGCTCGACTTGCCTTTGACCCTGAGCCTGACAGCGGACCCGTCTTAGTGACGGTCGAGTACACCGTCGCGCGGGATCGAGAGCCGGCCTTCCTTGAGGCGATGGACCTTCTTCGTCAATCTCGACGCCGCACCGGGGCTAGTCGCTGGGGGCTCTACCGGGACGCCGATCGACCCGACCGTTTTCTCGAGGTCTTCAGCGTTCCGTCCTGGGAGGAGCACCTACGTCAGCACGAGGGCCGGCTGACCGCGACGGATCAAGACATCGAAGAGGCCGCACTCGCATTTTCAGATCCGCCGCCCCGAGCCGAGCACCTGCTGCCGCCATAAGAGTGGGTTGACGCTTCCTCAGTTGGCGGTGGCAGCGCCCAACACGCGGCCGAGCAGGTACGTCACTGCCGCGGCGCCATAACCAATGGCCAGCTGACGCAGCGCCCGCCTCAACGGGGACGCTCCGGACAATAGGCCGACCACTGCGCCGGTGGCGGTTAGCGCGATGCCGACCAACGCGGCAGCGACGATCACTGCAGTCAACCCCGAGGCTCCGAAGAGGTACGGCAGTACCGGCACTAAGGCCCCCGAGGCGAAGAAGCAGAGGCTGGAGAGTGCCGCAGCCCAGGCGGAGCCGACCGCCTGGTGGGGGTCAACTCCGGTCGCCTCCGGTGCGTCGGGATCCAGATGCAGTGTGGCCAATACGTCGCGCGCATGCTCTTCTGCCTCCGGCGGCCGCATTCCACGAGCCCGGTAGACCAGTGCTAGTTCGTTGGCATCCACATCCAAATGGGGCAATGCCGTTTGCGACTCCGGGTCCGGTTGGGTGGATTGGAGCAGTTCGCGCTGCGAGCGTACGGACACATACTCCCCAGCACCCATCGACAGTGCTCCGGCCAGCAAGCCCGCCAGGCCCGTGAACAAAATCGTTTGGAGGCCGACACCCGTGGCCCCGATCCCGAGCACCAGCGCGAGATTGCTGACCAGGCCGTCATTCGCGCCGAACACCGCGGCACGCAAGGTCCCGGACATCCGTTCCCGGCTGCGCGCGGCGAGACCGCGCAGCACCTCGCCGTGAATTCGCTCGTCGGCTGCCATCCTGTCGGTGGCATCCACCTCGGTCTCGTACGGCGAGCGGCCCTCGGCGCGCTGCATCAGGGCGAGCACGAAGACGGTGCCGAAGTGTGCGGCCAGGAAGACGAGGAGTCGAGTGCGCAGGCTGCTGCGGCGCGGCTGCCCCACATCGTCGCCAAGCAGATCCAACCAATGCGACTCATGCCGCTTCTCTGCATCGGCGAGCGCCAGGAGGATCTCTCGTTCCTCGCCTGTCCGGCGATCCGCTAGCTTGCGGTAGCCTGCGGCCTCAGAGCGTTCGTCGGCGAGATATTGCCGCCAACGGCGGAGCTGTGCTGAAGTGCGGGCCGGAGACGTCGTCACGTCAACATGATGGCAACCGGGCTAAGGTCGACCCTTCCTCGGATGTCGCCTAAGCCGCGGGCGAGGAGAAGCTCGCCCGCACCCGTGAGCTGCTGCCAGCTGTCGGCCTGAGTGTTCCACCGCCGCCATAACCGCAGATCCGCAGTGACGGTCGTTGGCACTGTCTCCCCTGGGTCTGCAGTAACCGAACTCCAGCCAACCAGTCGGATGGGTTCGTCAGCCTCTTCCGGCTGGAAGTAGAGCTGAACGACTTCTCGGCTGCGTCGTGACCCGGTGTTCGTGACGGAGACCCCAACACTGATCTGATCACGCTCGGCTAGGAGTTCGGGCGCCGAGTACTGCCACGTGCTGTAACCCAGGCCATGACCGAGCCAGAAGGCAGGAGCCGGTGCTCGATTGGCGTGATGACCTCGGTAGCCGATGAAGCTGCCTTCCTCGTATGCGAGGTTCCGATCGGCGGGCGTAACCGACCAGGCGGGGGTGGCGGCGTCCTCAACCGGAAAAGTAGTGACCAGTCGCCCAGCCGGCTCGATATCACCGACCAAGGCTGCGGCGACTGCATGGCCTCCTTCCTGACCCGGCAGACCGGCCCATAACACGGCATCCACCTCACCGAGCCAGGGCATGATGACCGGTGTTGCGGCGTTCACCACCACGACAGTCTTTGCGGCCACGCCGGCGACCGCGGCGATCAGCTCGTCCTGGCGACCGGGCAGGTGAAGGGTCGTCTTGTCAATCGACTCGGTTTCTTGCTCTTCGGTGAGTCCGACCACGACGACGGCAACGTCTGCTGCCTGCGCTGCCCGTACGGCATCGGCAATGGCCCGGTCCTGATCGTTGGCCGCCTCCCGTGCAATGAGTCCGAAGAGCCCAATCGCGGCGGTTGGGGTCACATCGAGCTCCACCTCCGTGCCGCCCCTGAGGTTGACCGCAACCGTGTGGAACGGCGGCCTCAGGATGACCCCTCCCTCCACGATGTCCGATTCGCCGTTAGCCGCCGTGCTGAACCGGAACACGTCTTCACCCGCCTGCAGAGTCCATTCGCCGGCCCCAAGGCCGCCGATCTCCAGAAGTCCCGAATGACTGATGCGGGCCCGGAATCGAATCGTGGAGAGGGGCTCGTCGAAGTCGTCGTCGAATCCAACCGCAGCCATGGGTGCCCCGCCATGATGTTCGCTGAGCACCGATCCATCCTCGGCCAGCAATGCGACATGTGCCCCCGGGTCGCCTGTTTCCGGATCAAGGATGAAGCCGGGTCTTGCCGGAACTGGGCGAGTCCGGACCTCCACGCCATCGATCACGGAGACGCGATCGCCGAACAGTCTGGTCAGGCCTTCGGCGACGCTGGCCTGATACGGCGGGTTGACTTGTGCCGAGCCCCCGCCCATGTCGACGGTCTCGATGGCATGCCGTCCGATCAGGGCAATCCGCTGGTCCGCGGCCAAGGGCAGGACGTCGCGATTATTGGTCAGCACCGTCATCCCATGAGCGGCGAGCCGGGTGAGCTGCTCTCGGCGCATTGCGCTGTCCGGCGCCGGCAGATCAGTGGGGTAGTCCCGCAGCTTGCCCAACGCACGCACCCGTTTGGCGAGCCGCAGCAATCGGCGCATGTGGTCATCGATCACCGCGCGGTCGACCTCGCCGGCGTCGACTGCCGATACCAGCGCCTCACCCCATGGGCCGTCCGGCCCCGGCATGACTAGGTCGAGGCCGCCGTTCGCCGCCGGTGCGCACGTCTTGGTGGCGAACCAGTCCGACATGACCAGGCCCTCGTAGCCCCATTCACCCTTGACGATCTCATTGATGACGTGGTTCTGCTCGGTCGCGGCCACGCCGTTGATGTCGTTGTATGCGGCCATAAGGGACCAAGGCTGCGCATCGGCGATGGCTATCTCGAACGGCAGGAGGTATAGCTCTCGGAGGACGGCCTCGTCGACGATGCTGTTCATGGTGTTGCGCTGCGTTTCGGATTCGTTCGCGATCAGGTGCTTGAGACACGCCCCGACGCCCTTGTCCTGTAGGCCCCGAACATAAGCAGCGGCCAGTCTGCCGGTCAGCAGGGGGTCCTCCGAATAGGCCTCGAAGACCCGTCCGCCGAGCAGTGAACGGTGCAGATTGATGGTCGGCCCCAAGACGACATGGATCTGCTGGGCGAGCGCCTCATCGGCGAGCAACTGCCCTACCTCGTACGCGATGTCCTCGCTCCAAGCCGAGGCCAGCAACGTCGCGTTGGGCAGTAGCGCAACCTTCCGCCCGCCTGTGAACTTCAGGCCTCGTACGCCGGTTGGCCCGTCGGACAATCGCAGCTCACCGAGCCCGATCGACTCCTCCGGCCAGAGGGTGAAAGCCGTCGCACCGGTCAGCAGCTTGACCTTCGTCGGCATGTCAAGCGAGGTGATCAATTCCTCGTAGTTCACTGCCCATGACGAGCCGTCCTGCGGCGTCGACTCAGTTATGGCCATCACTTCCCCCTCCAGAAGAATTCACCGCGACCGGCGGTCACTCTCAGCTTGTCGACAAGCCGATCGATTGCAAAGCTGCCGGCCGGGTTATATCTCTAGCAGCGGCACGCATGGAGGATTGATGAGCGAGCAACACAGCGTTGCGCTGGGCATCGACAGGGCCGGCGAGCTGCTGAGTGCTCGCTTTCGACTCGACACCCGGGCGCAGCTGATCTGTCACCGGGCCACCTGGGAATGACCATCCAAGACCCAAGCCCCAGTTCGGAAGGAAGCAAAATGGCGAACCCATCAATTTCTGTCCAGCTCTACTCGGTCAAGGACGCCTTGAACGCCGACCTGGATGGCGCGATATCGAAACTGGCGAGGATCGGGCTGCGTTACGTCGAGGCCTTCGACTTCGTGCGCCGCCCGACCGAAATTCGAGCCGCACTAGACCGCTATGGAATCGCCGCGCCCACCGGCCACGCTTACCTTGTCTCTGACCAGATTCGCCGGGCAGATGGAACTGTCACGCAAGTCCCTTCCCACGAAGAGACGTTCGCGGCAGCCAAGCAGGTAGGCGTCGAGACGGTCATCGACCCCTTCGTCGCTCCCGAGAAGTGGAAGTCGGTCGACGATGTCAAGGAAACGGCGGAAAAGCTGAATTCAGCCGCAGCCGCAGCTGCCGGCCAAGGGCTCACGGTGGGCTACCACAATCATGACCACGAGCTGCGACCGCAAATCGATGGCCGACCATCGCTCGAAGTTCTCACCGATTACCTTGCTCCCGAGGTCCGCCTTGAGGTGGACCTGTATTGGGCGGCCGCAGCCGGGATGGACCTGGTCGAGCTTCTCGACCGGTTTGGCGATCGTGTGATCGCGCTGCATGTCAAAGACGGAACGCTGGGCGATCACATCGGCTGGGGCAAGATGCCGACTGGTCAGGTTGCGGCTGGAGAAGGTGAAGTGCCGCTGGATTCAGCATTGGCGGCCGCCGGTGGCTCGGTTCGTTACGCGGTAATCGAGTTCGACGCATACGACGGCGATGTATTCGACGCCATTGCAAGAAGCTACGGCTACCTCAAGCAGAGGGGCATGGCGTGACAAGAACAGGGCCAGTGGGAGTTGGTGTCATCGGGGCCGGAATGATCAGCGATTTCTACCTGGAGAATCTCACCCGGTTCCCCGACACCAGCGTGCTTCGGATGGCAGACATTGACGTCTCACGCGCTCAGGAATCCGCTGAGCGGTGGGGTGTACCGGCCGCGGGAACAACGGAGGAGCTGCTCGCCGACGCGGACGTCGAGATTGTGCTGAACCTGACGATTCCCGCCGCACACGCCTCCGTTTCGACCGCTGCCTTGGAGGCCGGCAAGCACGTCTGGAGCGAAAAGCCCATCACGGTTGATCGGAAATCCGCACGTGAACTGGTTGATCTTGCTCGGGAGCGCGGCCTGTTGCTCGGCGTCGCTCCAGACACCTTGCTGGGTAGGGGATGGCAGACCGCCATGCGAGCGATCCGTTCGGGCGCGATCGGCACGCCGCAAACCGCCGTGACCAGTTTCCAATGGCAGGGACCGGACTGGTTTCATGCCAATCCCGAGTTCTTGTTCGCCCGCGGGGGCGGCCCAATCTTCGACATGGGCCCGTACTACTTCTCCGCGCTCGTTCACCTGCTGGGCCCGATCGCCAAAGTCGCCGCGACCGGGCGAACTGGACTGCCCAAACGTCAGATCCGAGTGGGAGATCGTGCGGGCACCGAATTCCCCGTGGATGTGTTCACTCATGTTTCGGTCCTCACCGAGTTCGAGCAGGGAGGAGCGGCGCAGAGCCTGCTCAGCTTTGAGACGGCGTTGCTCCGCCACGGCGTGTTCGAAATCAACGGCACCGAAGGGACGATCTTCCTACCCGACCCCAATCGCTTCGACGGCGAGATCCGCATCGCTCGGCCGTTGGAGAAGTTTGAACGCCCGCCAGTGCAGGAATGGGAGACCATCGAATCTGTCGGTGCCGACGCCGGCCGTGGTTTGGGCGCTCTCGACATGGCGCGCCACATTCGCGGCGGTGGATCGCATGTTGCCACCGGCGACCTCGGTCTGCACGTCTTGGACACCCTCATCTCGATCGAAGAAGCGGCAACCCGGGGCGACTTCCTTGCTGTACAGAGCACGGTCGATCCGGTTCCAGAGCTGCCCGAGTCGTTCGATCCGTTCGAGGCAACGCTATAGAGAAAGGTCCGACGTCGGGCCAATATCTACGGCGTTGTAAGAGATGGATACCGAATTGCGAGGCGAAAGCAAGATCCGTGGCCTCCTGCGAAGAGATGATGCGGCTCGGATCGATCGCGCAAGTCCCAGCGACCTGACCGAGCTGGTAACCGAGACTCCTACTGCCCCTATGCAGATGGCAGCGGTCCTCCGCTTGGAGGAACCGGTGAGATCCCAGGCACTCCGAGCTGAACTGGCGATGCGGATTGCCGGGGTGCCTCGGCTGCGACAGTGCTTGCAACCGACTCCTCTGGGGTTGGGACGGCCCGTCTGGGTCGATGACGCCCATTTCAATATCGACCGCCAGCTGCGTCACCAGCAGGTCAGGAGTCCTGCCGACGAGACCACACTGCTCGAGATCGCCGCAGCGGCGGCCGTCGACCGGCTTCCGCGTGATCACCCTCTGTGGTCTCTCACCCTGGTGACCGATCAGGTCGGCGCGTGCTCCGCTCTAGTACTCGTCATGCATCACGCGCTCGCCGATGGCATCGGTGGTTTGGCGGCACTGGCTCAACTCGTCGACGGCGCTCCTCGGGCGCCCATTGCACCGTTTCCCGCAGCCCCGCCATCGCGCACAGAGTTGTTCCGGGACGCCGTACTGTCTCGACTTCGGCTCGTCGCTTCGCTGCCAGCCGCTGTCCTTACTTTGCGGGACGCTGCCACCGAGTTGCGACGGGGCCGAAGTCGTCGGCAAAAAAGCAACGGGGGACCCGCTCGGTGCTCACTCAACCGGCCGATCGGGCCCCTGCGCCGCTTGGCGGTCGCCCGCAGCGACCTTGAGTCCCTCGCTGACGCGGCGCACCGCCATGGCGCCACCATCAACGACATCTTGTTGACCGCGGTCGGGGGAGCGGTTCAATTCGTACTCCAGACCCGTGCGGAATCGGTTAGCACTCTTGTCATCTCTGTGCCCGTGTCCGCACGCAAACAGGCGACGGCTGGGCGGCTCGGCAACCAAGTTGGGGTCATTCCGGTGACTGTGCCGACTTCGGGAACACCGTTGGAGCGGTTAGCGGCCATCGCGGGCATCACGCGTGCCGATCATCACGCTCGTGGCCGCGGTAGATCCGCTGCCCTCTATGAGCCCGCGTTTCGCCTCCTTGCTCGGATCGGCATCTTCCAGTGGTTCATCAACAACCAGCGTCTCGTCAACACCTTCGTAACCAACGTTCGCGGACCCAAGACGCCACTCTCGCTCCTTGGCGCCAAGATCACGGAGATCGTCGCGATCAGTCCGATCGCCGGCAATGTCACCGTCGCGTTCGCAGCCCTGTCGTACGCCGGCACTCTGACGATCACCGTTATCGGTGATCCGGAGCGCTGCCCGGATCTGGATGACATCGCCGCAGAACTCCAACGCCAACTAGACCAGCTCGCCGCGGCCTGACGCGTTTGCACCGTACCGATCCGACATCCCGATCTGGACTTAGTTCAAATGCTTAACGCGTCAAGCACGAGCACGATGACGCCCGACGTCAGCAGAACCGCAGCAACCAGCGACGGGGAAACCCGGCCCCGCGATTCAGTCGAACGTGCTGCCCGCCAATAGAGAAAGACGCCGATCAATAACAACGCCGCTTCCACCAGGATGGAAGCGAGGGGCACCCGCCATAGTCCGAACCCCAGCAGCGGGAGGTCGCCAGCATTGCCTGGCAAGATCGGCATGTCGGCGCGGTGCGAAATCAGATCGAGTATCCAATGCGAAAAGGCAACTGCGCCTAGCAGCAGACCCAGCCGACGATCCCATCGCCACCAAAACACCGCGCCAAAGGCGGCTGACAATACGAGGGCACCCAGCAGCGAATGGGTGTAGTCAGCATGAATCACTGCCCGGCCGTAGCCGCCGGGCGGCAGCGTCTCAATCGTTTCGATGTTCAACAGAAACAACGGTGCGAAGAGCAGGTCCAACCATGCGGTGGCCACCATCAAAGACCAAAGGGGCGCGCGTCGGTCAGCTGACTTCGCACCCGCCGCAAGACCGAAGTGGCCGGTGATCATGTTCCGCGCCGATTGGGCCGGGCAGGCCACTGCACGCGGCTGTCCAGGAAACCACAAAGGCCAATGAACAAAATGAGACTGAGCAGGAATGCTGTCACGACGAACCAATCTGAAGGGATTTCCTTATCGTCCGGCCGGCCAGTGTTCGATCTTCTCAGGCATCGGAAATTGCGGAGCCAAAGCGTGACACGCTGGCTCTGTGACAGAAACAACTCGGTTGGGTAGCAGCGACGTCCTGGTCCCTCCGCTTGGCATGGGCGTAATGATATGGGGCCAGGCCACTGGTATTCACCGGCTCATGCCGGCGAAGACCGCGTACGGCGGAGCCAACGTCGATGACGAGCAAGCCGCGTTCGATGCCAGCCTCGAGGCCGGTGTGAATTTCTTCGACACGGCGGCCATGTACAGCGGCGGAGGCTCCGAGCGTCGCCTAGGCGACCTTGCGGATTCAAAGGATGTCGTTATCGCGACAAAGTTTCCGCCTAGCCCGCTGTCGCGGGCCGAGGACCTGCCGGCAGCGCTCGATGCCAGCCGGGCTCGCCTGCGCCGAACCTCTGTGGATCTCTATCAGCATCACTTCCCATCTGGCCGGGTCGACATTCCGACGCTCATGTGGCTGCTGGCCGATGCTGTGGATGCGGGAAAGATTCGTGCGGTCGGTGTCAGCAACTACAACGCCACACAAATGCGTAGCGCGCAGGAGGTGCTGGCCAGACGTGGCATTCCACTCGCCTCGAATCAGGTGCAGTACTCGCTGCTGTACCGCCGGCCGGAGATCAACGGCGTGCTGGATGCCTGCCGCGAGCTTGGCATCACGCTCATTGCCTACCAGCCACTTGCGAGCGGCGCACTGACTGGAAAATACCTGGATGGCACGCGGCCGAAGGGAATCCGCCGATTCCGGGCGCCTTTTCGCAAAGCTGACCTGGACGCCGTTCGTCCAGTCGTTGCGCTGCTAGGAGAAATCGCTGAGCCGTATGGAAAAACGCCGGGACAGGTTGCACTGCGGTGGCTTATGCAACAGGAGGGCGTGGTTCCCATTCCTGGGGCAAGGGACGCCAAGCAGGCCAAACATAATGTTGGAGCACTGTCGTTCACGCTGACCCCGGCGGAGCTAGACGCGCTTGATCAGGCGACGAGAAGATGGCGCGCCGTCCATGGCCGGTACGACTGACGCATTCGCTCAGCCGTCGAAGGCGCTTACCTGGACGGGAGTCGTCTGGCCATCAACGGTTATCTTCAAGGCAACGGTCCGCGGCCCGGTGGTCAGGACGGCGCCGTTGAAAACCGCCGCTTGATCGGGGCAGCCAAAGAACCGCACACTGTGGTCTCCGTCGGCTAGCTGGTAGACGTTCCCGGTTGTGAAGCGGGAACGGTCATAAAGCAACGAGGTACCTTCGGTCATGGTCTCGATCATGGCGTCGGTGCCGGCGGACAGCCGAACCATCATCTTGAAGGTCTTGACCGGAGCATCTCCGGCAGGCACAGGTGATACCCGGAATCCGACTAGTGACACCGGCCCGGCCATGACGATCCGCGACTCGACGCCCCGATCGAAGTCGGTGGCGTAGTGGCTGCCGCACGCTCGCACCACCTGACCGCCCGTCGGCCGATCGGCGGTCGCAGCCACGCTGGGTTGAGGCGGTCCTTCTTCGCGATTACCGGCGCCGAAGCTACACGCAGTGAAGGTTGCAGCCGAGATCACTGCTGCGAGCAGTCCAGATTCAAGACGCCGCACGTAGTTAGAACATCGCAGCCGCTCGTTGCGTTCCGCTCGGGAGTGCAGTCGACTCCTGTCCCCCAAAATGCCTGTACGTAGTTGCGTCGGAGTCCACCTGCCGGAAACGGCAGCGAGCAATCAGCCAGCGACCCAACTGATCAGGTTGCTCCTTTGACTATTAGGCGGTCGAATTCGGCAGGGTCGATTTTGTGCTCGGTCAGATGCCAGGCGTCACGTCGGCCGCCCTTCCGAAGATTGCCGGCGGCTCAGTCGTGTGCCCTAGTCGGGCGGCTCCGAAGTGGAGCCTCCGAGGGTGGATTCGAGGCCATCGGCCAAGGTGTCGGTGTCGGTGTCTTCTCCAGGAGTCTTTGGTTCGAGACTGTCGGCCGTAGTGTCGGTATCGGTGTCCACGCCCTCTGGCGCGCTGCCTTGCTCAGGCGGCTCGGCCGGCGTGCCTGACTCCGGGCCGATGGCAGATGGAGATTGTTCGGCCATGAGGTCATTCTCCATCGGAACCGAGACCGAAAGGCCAGGCGGTCGTTCCAGCCCTGGATCTGAAGGGCTTGCGGCCGAGAACACGTCTCGACCAGCGGCGATATTCCTCAGAGGTTGCCGCGACGTTCCTGTTCCCGCTCGATCGCTTCGAACAGGGCCTTGAAGTTGCCTTTTCCGAAGCCAAGCGAGCCATGCCGTTCGATGAGCTCGAAGAATACGGTGGGCCGGTCACCGATTGGCTTGGTGAAGATTTGCAGCAGGTAACCGTCCTCATCTCGATCGACCAGAATGCCTCGCCGCTGCAGCTCTTCGATCGGCACGCGGACGTGGCCGATCCGTGCCCGCAGCTGGGGATCGGAGTAGTAGGAGTCTGGCGTGTTGAGGAACTCCATTCCTTCCGCGCGAACCGCGTCCACGGCGGCGAGGATGTCGTCGGTCGCGAGGGCGAGGTGCTGCACGCCCGGCCCGGTGTAGAACTCCAGATACTCATCGATCTGGCTTTTTCTCTTGCCGATGGCCGGCTCATTCAGCGGGAACTTGACTCGGTGGTTGCCGTTGGCCACAACCTTGCTCATCAAGGCCGAATAGTCGGTGGCGATGTCGTCGCCGATGAACTCTGCCATATTCGTAAAGCCCATCACCCGGTTGTAAAAGTCAACCCAGGCGTTCATCTCGCCGAGACGCACATTACCTACCACATGATCAAGGGCCGAAAAGATCCGTCGCCGCGCGTCTGGGCGCCGGATGTAGGTCGAGGTGCGAGCGACGTAGCCAGGGAGGTAGACGCCGCCATATTGGGACCGATCAACGAGGGTGTGCATCGTGTCGCCGTAGGTGGCGATGGTGGCCAGGCGGACGGTCCCGTATTCGTCGGAGACCTCATTCGGCTCGGCCAGGACGCGCGCTCCTTGGGAACGAGCATGCCGAAGGCATTTGTCCACATCGGGTACCTCAAGGCTGATGTCGATCACTCCGTCGCCGTGGCTGCGGTGATGGTCGAGAAGCGGACTATCCGGACTGACCCCGCCCTTGATCACAAAACGGCAGGCGCCGCTGGTCAGCACGTAGGCCTTGTGGTCTTTGATCCCCGTTTCCGGGCCCGAATACCCGACGAGCTCCATCCCCAAGACCGCCTGGTAGAACTGGGCAACCTGAGTGGCATTGCCGACGACCCAGACGATTGCGTCCCAGCCCGTCACCGGGAACGGGTCGTTGCTCGGGTCGTATTCGACAAGGCCAACCAGCTGATGCAGTTGCTCGGGATCGAGCCCGGCCAGAAACTCGTCGTGTGTCAGCACAGTCGAGGTCAAGACATCGGTCATACCCTTCATGGTGCTCGATTCTGCAACTTGCGCCATAGGAAGACTGTGAGCTATACACTTTGCGCAGTTCACATCGAATTTTGCCCCCGAACGGAAACCAGATTGATCAATTCAACTGCCCACATCGACGAACTCGACGGGCGCATCCTGCACCTGTTCAGCACCCAGCCGCGGATCGGTGTCCTGGAGGCAAGCCGGCGTCTACGAGTCGCTCGCGGCACCGTGCAGGCACGCCTGGACCGGCTGGCACACCTCGGCATCGTGACGAGCTGGGCTCCGCGGATCTCGCCGACCGCCCTTGGCTATGGCGTCACCGCCTTCGTTACGTTGGAGATCGTCCAGCACGAGGGCCGGGATGAGATCACTTTTCGGCTATCTCGGATCCCGGAGGTCTTGGAGTGTTGGACGGTGACCGGGCCGGGTGACCTATGGTGCCGCATTGTCGCCCGTTCCAACGCCGATCTGCAACGCGTCATCGATGCACTGGTCACTGACCCCGGGGTCGTACGGTCCGTGTCGCTGGTCGGTCTGGCCGAGCCGATTCCCTACCGCACGGAGCCCCTGGTCCGGCAAAGCGCAGGCCTCAGGTAACTTGCTCGCGCAATACCCGGTTCCAGCTCAGGGCGTACACACCGTCGTCGCAAGCGCTGCCGCCCTCGCCCAGTTCGAGTGGCCGGAACGTGTCGATCATCACGGCGAGCTCGTCGAAGTAGTGCTTGCCGATGGAGGCCTCCGCGGCACCCGGTTGCGGGCCATGTGAATGACCACCCGGGTGCAGAGAGATCGAGCCGATACCGATCCCGGAACCCTTGCGAGCTTCGTAGTCGCCGCCGCAGTAGAACATCACTTCGTCGGAGTCGACATTGGAGTGGTAATAGGGCACCGGGATCGACAGTGGGTGATAGTCGACCTTGCGCGGCACAAAGTTGCAGATTACGAAGTTCGTGCCCTCGAACACCTGATGCACGGGCGGCGGTTGGTGGACGCGACCGGTAATGGGCTCGAAATCGTCCACATTGAAGGTGTAGGGATACAGGCAACCGTCCCAGCCGACCACATCAAAGGGATGGGTTGTGGCGACCACGATCGAGCCGGTGAGGCCGTTGGGGCCGTTGCCACGATGCAGGGTGTAGACCTCGACGTCGGAGCCTTCGGCGAGCAGCGGTGCGGACGGTCCATGCAGGTCTCGTTCGCAGTAGGGACTGTGTTCCAGCAGCTGGCCGAACTTCGACAGATAGCGCTTTGGGGGCGTGATGTGGGAGTTGGCCTCGATCACATAGGCCTTGACCGTGCCCTCGGGCAGCCAGCGGTGGACGGTGGCGCGAGGGATCATGACGTAGTCGCGATCTGTGAAGGAGAGTGCACCGAAGATCGTTTCGACGGTGCCGCGGCCGGACTCGATGTAGACGCACTCATCACCGACCGCATTGCGGTACAGAGGTGAGGCTTTAGCGCCGACGACGTAGCAGATCCGCACATCGCCATTGCCCAGGACCAACCGCCGGCCCGTGACGTGATCGATTTGCGTCGGGTCACTGTCGGCGAAGAGCTCTGGCAACCTGAGGTGCATGGGACGCAGCGGTTGGTTGGGAGTGGTGGACCGATCGGGCAGCTCCCACACCCGAGCATCGCTCGCTGCGGACGGGATGCCGCTGTGGTACAGCAGCGAGGAATCCGAGCTGAAGCCTTCCTCGCCCATCAATTCCTCGGCATAGAGCGTCCCATCGGGCTGTCGAAACTGGGTGTGGCGCTTGGGCGGTACTTCTCCAACGCAACGATAGAAGGCCATGTTTGCAGCGTAACGCCGCAAAATTGACGGCGGCTGTCCTCGCCCTCGACCAACCATGGAGGCGCTAGCCTGCAGTGATGGGGGCGCCTGCAGCATTGTTCGACCAATTGATCGACGATGCAGCCATGTTCCCCCCTGGCAATGCTGATGTCAGGGATGCATTGGCAGAACACCATCGTTATCGACGCGCCTGGTTTTCCTGGCTGATCGGGCCCTTGGTCGTGCGTGACCAGAAGCTTGCTGAGCTCGGGCGAGCTGCTGCACAGACACGCGAATCTGCGACTGCTGCGCCCATTCCGATTGCCGTCAGCGTGATCAACACCAGCGGGGCCGGCGGGCTACTGAGCCTGGCAGGCCGAGACGTTCCAGGTGTTCAGGTCGTCGCCGTCGAGTCCGCCCTGCGTGATCTTGATGACCTTCAGGGAAACGCGGCTCGCGTCGTCTCTGCGGCGGTGGAGCTAGACGAGGAAGTGCGGGCTTTCGTTGAGATCCCGTACGCGCCGGGCTGGGAGAAAGCCGTCGCAGAGCTTGAGGCGGCCGGCCTCTGCGGCAAGATCAGAACCGGAGGTCCGGATCCGGTCGACGTCCCTTCGGCCGATCAACTGGCGCGGCAGCTCAGCGTACTGATCGAAGCTGATCTTCCCTTCAAAACCACCGCGGGCTTGCACCGTGCAGTCGTTTCCGCCGGGCACGACCAAGGCCGTCCGCGACAGCACGGCTTTCTCAATCTCCTGCTCGCGATCGATGCCTTGATCGATGGGGCGTCGGAACCCGACGCTGCCACACAGCTGGAGCAGAGTGATGCCCGAGCGGTGGCCGACAAGATCAGCGGCTGGACAGACGCTCAGGCCTCGCGAGTCCGCAGAAGGTTCCGCAGCTTCGGCTGTTGCGGTGTGCTGGATCCAGTCACTGACCTCGTTTCGCTCCAGTTGGTATCGGAGCCACGGTGAGCTGGTTGGACCCTGCGGTCTCGGCCCCCTTCGGCACTTCAGAACTGCCGTACGGCATCTATTCGCTCGCAGGTCAATCGCCGCGGGTCGGCGTAGCTGTGGGAGATCAGGTGATCGACATGCCCGACCTCTGGCGCGCGTTCGGACGAGACCCGGCAATCTTCGAAGAGAAGAGCTTGAACGGATTCCTCAAGCAGGGGAGGAGCGTGTGGGCTGAAACCCGGGCACAGCTGCAGTCCACCCTTGCAGACTCGTCCGGGCGGGCACTGCTCCAGAGCCTTGTGAGGCCGATGAGTGAGGTGCGGCTGCACCTACCGATCGAGGTCGCCGACTACGTCGATTTCTATGCCTCCGAGCACCACGCCAGCAACATGGGCAGGATCTTCCGACCCGATTCCGAGCCGCTGCTACCCAATTGGAAGCACATGCCAATCGGCTACCACGGCCGGGCTGGCACCGTCGTGGTGTCCGGTACGGGGATCATCCGGCCGCTCGGGCAGATCAAATCGGCCGGTGATTCGACGCCGACCTTCGGTCCGAGCCGGCAGCTCGATTTGGAAGCAGAGCTGGGCTGGGTGGTTGGCGTTGGCTCCGCCGAGGGAGTCCCCGTGCCGCTTGACGAATTTCGGGAGCATATCTTCGGAGTGGTCCTGCTGAACGACTGGTCGGCCCGTGATCTTCAAGCCTGGGAGTACGTACCGCTCGGCCCGTTCCTGGGCAAGAGTTTTGCCACATCGATCTCTGCCTGGGTCCTGCCGCTCGACGCTTTGGACGCAGCCCAAGTCGACCCGCCAGACCAGCAGCCCGAACTGCTGCCGTATCTTCGCGGCCGTGGCACGGGTTACGACATCAATGTCGAGGTGATCATCAACGGGGAGCTGGTCAGCAGTTGTCCGTACGCGACGATGTACTACTCGCCGGCGCAGATGATGACGCATTTGACGAGCAATGGAGCGCATTTGCGCACCGGTGATCTTTACGGCTCCGGGGCCATCTCCGGTCCGGCCGTCGAGGGGCGTGGCAGCTTGATGGAACTTACCTGGAACGGTTCCCAGCCGCTCCAGCTGAGAGACGGCAGCATGAGGACGTTCCTGGAGGACGGCGACGAGGTCGTGCTGCGCGGGCTCAGCGGGGGGCAGGCTGGAGTTCGGCTAGGCGAGGTGCGCGGCACCATCTGCCCTAGCCCGTCCGCCTGATTTCCCGACCGTGGGGTGTCAGGCCGGGGCGGCCGCCTCGTGCATCAGCCGCTGCACCGCATCGTCATCGACCTCGGCGAAAAACGTGCCCACGACATCCTCGACCTCGCTGAAGCCGTCGGCGCAGAACAATATCGGCTGGTAATGGGTGATGTCGTAGGTCTGCACACCCATCCGCGCGACTTCCAGCGGCCGCAGGTCTGCCTGCTCCACCTGCTGGATCTCCCCATATGAGGACAACAGGCCAGCGCCATAGCAGCGCACCTCGCCGTCCTCGCGCAATACGCCGAACTCAAGGGAGAACCAGAACACCTTCGAGATGAACTCCAGCGCTTCGGTTGTTTGCACGCGGCGAGCGGCGTCTCCGGCCAGACGGTAGAGCGCGGCGAAGCGGTCATGGGCAAGGCAGTTGCCGTGTCCGACGACCTCGTGCAGGACATCGGGCTCCGGTGTGTAGAGCGGTACTGAGTGATGCCGGACGTACTGCGTGGAGTGGAAGATTCCGTCGGCCAGGGAGCCGTAGAAGTCCAGCAGCGGCACCAACCCCGCGGCGGGCACGTACTGGAAGCCGGTCAGCGGGCCGAGCAACTGGTTCACCTCGACCAGCTGCGGGATCCTTGCCTCCGGCAGACGTAGCCGCTGCTTGCCCTCGAGGTAGGTGGCACAGGCAAAACGCTTGTGCAGCTCGTGCAGCTCGCCGCAGACGATCCGCCATACCTCGTGCTCGGCGTCGGTGTAGGGCGCAATCGGCGGCGGACTGCCCGGCTGCCACTCCATGGCGAGCGAGGCTAAGGCGTTGCGTCGGGCTCGGTACTCGGGATCCACCGCGCCTGGGTGGTCCTCACTCAGGTGAACGGTGACATCGCCCTCCCCAGAGCGGGTCACCGGAGCAAACAACTGGGCTTCCTCAAACATCGCTGCCTCCCGGGGTGTCCGGACGTCGCACAGCGCCGTCAATTCTGGTAGCCGTCGGCCTGGGGTGGTGACCGGCGACCTTGGGCCGACTTCTGGTCCTAACAACAGACATACACCTCAAAGCAAGGACGGCTCAGCCGGCCCCCGAGCCGGCGTCGTCTGCGTTACTTCGATGCCTTGAGCTTTCGCCAGCCACCGGCACGGTTGTTGGCGATGATCTGTTCGAACATCTCGGTCAGGGCGCGGGAGTTGATCTTGTCGTCCCGATAAATGGAGATCATCCGGCCGGTCTTGTTGTTCTGGCCGCCGGTGATGATGCCTTCCGGATCGGGCACGATGCCGCCGTCGTAGAGGAACACATTGACGTGGTCCCTCGTGGCGAGCAGAGCGCAGATATTGCCCTCGAGGGTGAAATATGGCTGAACTGTGCGCTTGATCGTTTCCACGACATCCGGGTCGGCCGCATGGACCAGCTTTCGGACTTCGCGGCAGATGGCTTGCTGCCAGTCCGGGAGCGCATCGATGTAGGCGTCAACCCGCGGATCGGCAAGGTGGCCCACGGCACGTCAGCCTAGCTTCAGAAACGCTCGGAGCCCATCCGCGCCGGTCACCTCGATCGGCTCACCCCGGACAAAGCTTTCTGGCGTCAACACGAGCCGTTGATTGACCGCCATCTCGCCTTCTCGACGAGTCATCCGGAACCGACCGTTAGGTCGATATCCCACCTTCGCGCTGACGGCAAGTGATGCGGGGTTGTCGAGAAAAGCACCAGACGTCATCTCTTCTGCGCCGAGATGATCAAAGGCGAAGGCACAGATAGCCCGCCGCATGCGGGTGCCGACTCCCCGGCCTTGAAACTCCTTTCCGAGCCACGACCCGGTTTCTCCGGTCTTGGTGACGGTGAAGTTCTTGCTGTGCATCTCCTGGGTCCCCGCCAGCTCTCCGCCAACGCGAACAGCAAACAGCAGGTGGAAGTTTTCCGGAGTGAAGCCGGCCCGGACACTCGAGTAGAACCGGATCATATTGGCCGGCAGTTGATCCGGCTCGGCCGTTGTCCATGGCATCGAGAAGGGCATCTGCTCCGGCTCGTGGATGCCGCGCAGCGCCAAGTCCACCAGACCAGGAATGTCGTCATCGGTGATCACGCTCATCGTCAAGTCGTTTTCGATCAGGGTGAGGCGGTACGGCGGCCAGATCTCGGCCATTGTCTTCATGAACGAAAGCTTGGCGGCAGCAGTTGAAGAATGCCATCGCATTAAAAGCTTTGCTGACGGTGCCGCCGAACAAACAGAGAGGGCCGGTGGATTCCACCGGCCCTCTCCGCGCTGTATGTTGACTACTTCTCGTAGCCGACGTTCTCCCACGCAAACGTCTTGTCAGAAAGCCCGAAGGCGCCATAGTTTGCGAGCTTGGTCTTGGCACCGATCAAAGACGGTCGCTGGTAGAGCGGCAACGTGTGCACGTTCTCCCAGATGATCTTGTCCGCCTGGGCGGCTAGTTCGATGCGCTTGGCCGGGTCGGTCTCCACATCGATCTGCTTGATCAGCTGGTCCACCTCGGGCATCGACAGCTGAGCGAAGTTGCTCTCTTGCCCGGTGCCGTAGATCTGCTTGATGCTGGTAAACGGGTATGGCGTGCCGATCCAGCTGAAAGCAATCAGGTCGAACTCGTGCTTTGTGAGAACGCTGCCATCCTGGAACTTAGCGATCGGAACGTTGACGATATTGATCTTGATGCCGATGTCCTTCAGCTGGTTCTGCACCTGCAGTGCCTCGTTCTCTGAAACGGGGACGCCCGCCAGTTGCATGAACTTGACCTCGAGCTTCTTGCCATCCTTCTCCCGGATGCCGTCGGCACCGGCCTTCCAACCGGCCGCGTCGAGCTCCGACTTGGCCTTGTCGGGGTTGTAGTCAATCCCGGTCGCCTTGGCCGAGTCGCTATAACCCTCTTGGGTTTCGAGCAGGATGTGGTTGTTGAGCGGCCGAACTGGCCAGTCGATACCAGCGAGGTCGGATTGCCCAATGGCCTCGCGGTCCAGACCCTCGACTATCGCCTTGCGCACCGCCAAGTCGGTCAGAATGGGTGCCTTGGTGTTGAAGGTGATGTGTCGGAAGTTCGGTCCTGCCGACTTGCGAATCGTGCCGTCCTGTACTTCGGAAGCCCGCTTGTACCCATCCGGGTCAATTCCGATGTCGTAGGCGTCGATCTCTCCGTTCACGAAAGCAGCGCTCTGAGCGTCATCGGAGATCGCTCGCCACTCGATCTTGTCCAGCAGTGGCTTAGCGCCCCACCACTTTTCGTTCGGGACCAGCGTGAGCACCTTCTGGGACTTGTTGAAGTTGTCGACTTTGTACGGGCCGGAGAGCCACTCGTTCTTCAGCTCCGACCATCCGTCGTTGAAAGTCTCGGGGTCCTTTACGCTTTCGGCCTTGTCGACACTCGGCACGCCGGAGAAGAGCGAGGACCAGTCGGGGTAGGCCGCCTTGAAGGTTACGGTGAACTCGAACTTGTCCGCGCCGGTCTTGACGCTCTCGATCGCGTCATAGCCCTGGGTCGTCACGCAACGGAACTTTTTGTTCGTACCGTCGCATGCCTTCAATGTCGCGATTGCGTCGTCCGCGTCAATCGGGGAACCGTCTCCCCAAACCGCCTTGGGGTTGAGCTTGATAGTGACGGCGGTTGGGGACTTCGACGTCTCCTCCGCCGAAATGACGTAGTCAGGGTTCGGAGTGATGGCGCCCTTGGCGTCAATACTGAACCAGCGCGGCGACACCGGCTGCATGGCATGGGCCATGTCGTCGTTGTTGCAGTCGACCGTAATGACGTTCCAGCCGCTGCAGAACTCTGCGACGGGTATCCGAACGGTTCCGCCCTGCGCCAGATCAGCGCGATCCTTGGGGTTGATGTCTTGGGCCGTGACGGGCGCAAGACTCGCCTGCTCCTGAGAAGACTGTGCGCCGGGTTCCTGATTCTGGCCACCGCCGCAGCCGGCCAGAACAAGTGCTCCCGCGAATACTGGTGCCGCAAGCAGTTTGCGTGCTCTCACATTCCCTCCAACTAAGGATCTCGGGCCACCTCTTTGACCAGCCAACACCACACTTTACGGCTCGGAAGGGGCCCAAAACTGGATGTCGGATTACAGCCTCTTAACAATGCCCGACACCGCATTCAGTCGATATTCAGACGCGAAGGTGGTCAGACGACCTGGACCTCGTCGTTGTAGTGGCAGGCGGAGTTGTGATCGGCACTATCCCGCACGTTAAAGAGGTCGGGGACCACGTCGATGCAGGCCGTCTGCTGCTCCTTCGTCAGGGTCGGGAACTTCTGACAGCGGGTTCGGAACCTGCACCCGGAGGGGGGATCGGCCGGACTTGGCAGGTCGCCGGCCAGGATGATCCGCTTACGAGTGCGCTCCTTTTCCGGATCTGCGATCGGAATCGCCGAAAGCAGCGCCTGGGTGTACGGGTGTGTGGGGTGTTCGTAGACCTCATTTACACCGCCGATCTCTACGATCTTGCCGAGATACATCACGGCGACCCGATCGGCTATGTGGCGAATCACGGCGAGGTCGTGGGCGACGATGAGGTAGGACAGTGACAGCCTGGCCTTCAACTCGTCAAGCAGGTTGATCACTCCGGCCTGGATGGAGACGTCAAGTGCCGACACAGGCTCGTCGAGCACGAGCAGCTTCGGTTCCAGTGCCAGGGCGCGGGCGATACCGATGCGTTGCCGTTGGCCACCGGAGAACTGCTGCGGATAGCGGTTGGCATGTCCTGGTTCCAGGCCCACGAGGTCGAGCAACTCGGTTACCCGCTTGGAGATGTCGCTCTTGGAGTACTTGAACACCCCCATGGGCTCGGCGATCAGGTCGAATACCGGCATTCGGGGATCGAGTGAGGCCATCGGGTCTTGGAAGACGACCTGCAGATCCCGCCGCATCTGCTTTCGAGCGCCGCTCTTCATCTCGTCCACGGGCCTACCGAGCACGGCCACACGGCCGTCGGTCGGGGGCTTGAGATTGAGGATCTCGAGCAGCGTTGAGGTCTTGCCGCAGCCAGACTCGCCAACCAGTCCCAGGGTCTCGCCCTCCCTGATCTCCAGATCGATTCCGTCGACCGCATAAACCGTGCCGACCCTGCGGCGGAAGATCGCCCCCTTCATTAGCGGATAGTGCCGCTTCATGGCCTCCAGATGCAGCACGATCGCCCGCCGTTCCCGAGGCTGGCGTTCCAGCGGCGAGGGCGTGATCGTTGGCGCAGGAAAGATATCGGCGTAGCGGAGGTCTTCGGCTGCGATCCTGCTCGAGTAGATGCAGGCGGCGTAGTGATCCGGGTGATCAGTGGCCGCCAGCGGCGGCTCCTCCGGCAGGCACGCCGGCGTCGCCATGGGGCATCTAGGCACGAATGGGCACCCGGGCGGCAGGTTCACCAGCGATGGTGGGTTCCCCTCCAGGCTGGCTAGCGCCTTCTTCTCCGTGGCGTCCAGGCGGGGAACCGCGCCAAGCAGGCCGATCGTGTACGGCATCCGCGGCCGGTAGAAGATGTCGTCTAAGCTGCCCTGCTCGATGGGTCGGCCCGCGTACATCACGGTGATCCGGTCAGCGATTCCCGCCACCACGCCGAGGTCATGAGTGATCATGATCAGGGCGGCGTGAGTTTCTCGCTGTGCGGTCTTGAGCACCTCAAGCACTTGGGCCTGGATGGTGACGTCCAGCGCCGTCGTCGGCTCGTCGGCGATGATCACGTCCGGATCGTTGGCGATCGCCATCGCGATCATGACGCGCTGCCGCATGCCACCGGAGAACTCGTGCGGGAAGGACTTCACCCGCACCTTCGGATTGGGGATGCCGACCAGATCGAGCAGCTCGACCGCTCGGCTCATCGCGGCGTCCTTGGAGATCTCCCGATGAACCTGGATCGCCTCGGCGAGCTGGTCACCGACCGAGTAGACCGGCGTCAGTGCCGAGAGCGGATCCTGAAAGATCATCGAGAGTGATTCCCCGCGGAGCTTCGACATCGAGTCGTCGTTGCGGCTGAGCAATTCGTCACCGTGCAGTCGAACCGAGCCGGTGATCTTCGCCGTATCCGGGTGAAGTCCCATGATCGCCAGCGAGGTGACGGACTTGCCCGAGCCCGACTCGCCCACGATGGCCATGGATTCTCCAGCGGCCAAATCGAAGGACAGACCCCGTACCGCCTGAACTGGCCCGGCCTCGCTTGGGAACGTCACGCGCAGGTCTCGTACGCTGAGCACCGTCCCCGACGTCGTACGGCGAAGCTTGCGGACCGGTGTCGTCGTAGTCATCGCGCGGAACCACTGGATGCGGAGCTGGGATCGAGTGCGTCTCGCAAGCCGTCGCCAACCGCGTTCACGCAGAGCACCAAGAGCACCACGGTAACCGCCGGACCCGTGAAGAGCCAGGGAAAGCTGTTGACCTGCCGGGCGCCATCGGCGAGCAGCGTTCCCAACGAGGTGTCTGGGGCTTGCACCCCGAAACCGAAGAACGACAGGCCGGTTTCAGCCAGGATCGCAGCTCCGACATTGAGCGTCGCATCAATGATCAACAGCGAGGAGATATTGGGCAGCAGGTGGCGGGTGATTGTGCGTGGCGAGGACAGGCCCATGAATCTTGCAGCGTGCACGTAGTCGCGTTCCTTGACCGAGAGGCACAGACTGCGCACCACGCGGGCCGAAAGCATCCAACCGAATGCGGCGAGCAGGAAAACCAGCAAGATCCAGGCATTCGCGCCCTTTGATCCGCCGCCAGTCATGACGGCGATAAGCAGAAAGGCGGGTATGACCAATAGCAGGTCGGTCACCCACAGAGCAACCCGTTCGAACCAGCCGCCGAAGTAGGCCGCAAAAGAGCCGACCAACGCGGCGATACCGGTCGATAAGACGGCGACCAGCAAGCCGATCAACAGCGACTTCCGCAGTCCCCGCAGGGTGAGTGCGAACATGTCGCGGCCGCCCTGGGTCGTGCCCCAAATGTGCCGGTCCGATGGGGGCTTGAGGTAGGCCCGCCGGTCAACATAGTCGTAGGTCCAGTTGTAAAGGTAAGGGCCGATGAGCGCGATGATGACGAGCCCGACAATGATCGCCAGACCGACGACTGCGGTCTTGTTGCGAAGGAACCGCCGGAGAATCAGCTGGCGCCGAGTCAGCCGCTTTGACTCACCCGCCATCGGTGTCGGTTCGGCAACCGGAGGTTGATCGGAAGTTTCCAGCAGGCTGTCGGTCATCTCGCCTCCCTAGCTCAGCCGAACTCGGGGATCCAGGATCGCCACCATGATGTCGGCCAGGATGGCGCCGCCGAGCACGCAGACGCCGGCGAAGGCAGCAACTGCGACCGCACCGTTGACGTCCTGTCCGGTGATAGTGGTCACGGCGTACTCGCCCATGCCGTGAAAGGAGAAGATGATCTCCATGAAGGTCGCCCCGGTGAACAGCAGGGCCACGGTGAAGGCGAAATAGGTGCCGGTCGGGATCAATGAAGTCCGCAGCGCGTGTTTCATTACTGCCCGGGATTGTCTGAGACCCTTCGCGCGTGCTGTCCTAACGAAATCCGATCCAAGAGCGTCGAGCATCAAGTTCCGCTGGATCCTGCTGAAGAACGCCGCGTTGATCAAGATCAGAACCAGTGTTGGTAATACTAGATGTTGGGCACGGTCCGCCAGTGCCGCGCCGAAGTAATTACCCTGGGTGCCAGTCTCACCGACGAATTCGAAGAGCCGCAGGCCGGTGGCGTTGTTGGCCTTGGTGGCGGTCACTTGCAGCACGCTGGCGATGACGAACGCTGGCACCGACAAAATGAACAAGGAGCCGAAGGTGACAGTGCGGTCGGTGAACTTGTACTGCCTTGTCGCCGTCCAGGCTCCTATCACGATGCCAACGATGGTGCCAACTAGCGACCCGACGGTGATTAGCCGCAGGCTGACCCAGACCCGCCGGCCGATCTCCTCCTGGACGGGACCGCCCTTCGGCGAGTCGCCCCAGTCCCAATGCAGGATGATGTCCGTGAGCCAGGTCCAGTAGCGCTGCAGCAGCGGGACGTTGTCGCTGAGATTGCGAGCGCGAAGGCTCAACTCGATGGATACGGGGTCCAGCGGCGGGTTGACGATCAAGTACAGGGAGCGGGGATTGAGCTGAGTGGCAGCCAGGAAATACGTCATCGAGACGGCAATGAACAGCAGGATTGCGTAGTTCAACAGGCGTCGGGCGACGTACTTGCTCATCCGGCGCCTCCTTCCTCACCGCAGTGAGGCTCTGCCATGGACTTTAGCCTGGAGCGCTGCGTTCAGGGCCTGGGGATGAGCGAATCGTTAGCGTCGACTAGATCCAGGTCTTGAACCACATCCGGGACAGCCACTTGGGATAAGGCAGCAGTCCGTCGGTCAAGATCGGATAGAGGTAGGCGAAGTTCGCCGCCACGAGGGCGACGTAGGCGCCGACGAGAATTCCGCCGACCATTCGCCTGTCGCCGGTTCGCGACGGGCCGAGGATTCGGCCGAGGCAGAGGGCGAGAGCCATCGCCGAGAACGGCAGGAAGGCGATGGCATAGAAGAAGAACAGGGGTCGAGCATCGTAGGCGAACCATGGCAGCCAGCCTGAGAGCACGCCAACCACCGGAATGCCAAACCGCCAATCCCGCGCCCCGATCCACAAGATCGCCGCTGCGACTAGGGCAAAGAGCGCCGCCCACCACAAAGCCGGGGTGCCGATGCCGCTGATAACTCGCAGGCAGTCATCAGGCCCGAGGCAACCGTCGGTGCCCGGCTTGATTCCGTTCACAGCATCGATGCCGATGGGCTTGGCGATCACCAGCCAGCCCGATGGATTCGCACGATAGGCATGCTGTGCGTTGTTGATGAAGTCGCCAGTGTGGAAGTTCCAAATGTCGATGTGGTACTGCAGCAGTGAGGCGAGCGGGTTGCCCAGCAGTTTGGTCGACGTTGCTTCCGGGTGGAGCTGGCCCCAGTCCCGGTCGTAGCCGCCCTTGGTTGCCAGCCAGCCTCCCCAGGTGCTGAGGTAAACGAGGGCGCTGACACCGACAAGAGAGAAAAATGCCGGAATGCCGTCGCGCAGTAGTGCTCGGTTCGTATTCCAGCCCGCGCCGGCCAGCCGTCGCGCTCCGATATCCCAGGCGAGGGACAGCACGGCGAAAGCCGCGAGCCCGTACAAGGCATTCCACTTTGAGCCAAGTGCCAGCCCGAAGCACACCCCGGCAGCGATCCGCCACGGCCGAAGCCACAGCGCCGGCCCGAGTCTGCCGCGGAGGTCGGGCAACCCCTTGCGCTCCAGGTAGTCAGCCAGCCGGAAACGGAACCAGTCCCGATCCACGGCCAGGCAAGCGACAGCAGCAACAAGGAAGAACGCCATGAAGATGTCAAGCAGAGCGGTACGAGCCAGCACGAAGGTCAGACCATCGAAGGTCAGCAGAACCCCGGCCAGTCCCCCGATCAACGTCGAGCGGGATACCCGGCGGACCAGCCGGATGGTGACCAAGATCAACAACGAACCGAAGACCAGCGACGAGAAGCGCCAGCCGAAGGAGTTCATGCCGAAGATCTGCTCACCGATCGCGATCAGCCACTTGCCGAACTGCGGGTGGACGATGAAGGCGGCTGAGTCCTGCATGACATCGACGTTGCCCGAGGTGATCGATGCATTCGCCGACTCGGGCCAATTGCGTTCGTAGCCGAACTTGAGCAGGGAGTAGGCGTCCTTGGCGTAGTACGTCTCGTCGAAGACCAGCTTGTTCGGATACCCGAGATTGACCAGGCGCAAGCTGAAGGCGATTGCGGTAATCACGACTGCGACCAGCCAACCCGCGATCCGATCGTTGGGCATCCGCAGTCGCAACCGCTCGATCGTCGTCGTCGCGGGCGGCTCAGGTGTCGACGGCGGCTGGGCTGCCCCGGAAGGCGCCACGCGAGCCTCGAGCACCTGAGTCACGCGGACATAGTAGGCGGGCGCGCTATGCGCCTTGAGCCCTTTGACAGGTTCGCGGGAACCTAGCCGAGGCGCGTTTCGACGGGCCTGCCGCGTGGCGATGGCAGGCTTGAGGACGTGACCGAGCAGGCGGCTGGCGGCATGCTCGTCCTTGCTGCGACTCCGATTGGAAATGTCGCTGACGCATCACCTCGCCTGTTGACCGAACTGCGCACTGCTGACGTCATAGCGGCTGAGGACACTCGGCGCCTCGTCCGACTGCTCGATCGGCTCGGCATTCAGACGAACGCGAGGGTTGTGTCGTATTTCGGGGGGAATGAAGCCCGCCGGACGCCAGCGTTGATTGCCGAACTGGCAGCCGGCCGTCGGGTCACCGTTGTGAGCGATGCCGGCATGCCGTCGGTGTCCGATCCGGGCTACCGGCTCGTAGCCGCGGCGATCGAGCAAGGCTTCCCAGTGACTGCGGTGCCGGGCCCTTCAGCGGTTCTGGTTGCGCTCGCGGTGTCCGGGCTCCCAGTGGACCGGTTCTGCTTCGAGGGCTTCCTGCCGCGCAAAGCCGGGGAGCGTGCTCGCAGGCTGGCCGACTTGGCAGCGGAGGTACGAACGATGGTTTTCTTTGAGGCGCCCCATCGCACGGCAACGACGACTGCGGCCATGTCGGAAAGCTTCGGCGCGGATCGCCCCGCTGCGATTTGCCGAGAGTTGACCAAGACGTACGAGGAGGTTCGCAGAGGAACGCTCGCGGAACTTGCGACATGGGCGGCGGCGGGGGAGATGCGCGGCGAGATCACACTCGTCGTGGCGGGCGCGGCCCATGCTGATCACGACCTGGATGCGGCCGTCGCGGAGGTGCACAGCCTCGTTAGTGGCGGACTGCAACTCAAGCCGGCGGTGTCGCGGGTCGCTTCACAACGGCGGGTACCGAAGAACCTGCTCTATCAGCGTTCACTCGGAGGTGATTGACAGAACCTGACCCGGTGGTAAGGCTGGACAGCAAGACGTACCACATTCGTGGCTCTCTGGGGAGAAATGCCCGCCCCGATCCGTCCTTATGGCCGATATCTATGGCTTTCTACGGGAATGGGGTGGGTCTCAGGACGAGGAGGAGCAGCATGCGCAAGGTTGTGCACTTCGAGATCCCGGCCGATGACGTCGATCGAGCCAAGAACTTCTACGGCTCGATCTTCGGTTGGGACCTGCAGACCCAGCAGATGGGCGAGGGCGAGTACACATCAGTCATGACCACGCCGGTGAACGAGCGAAGTCAGCCCACCGAACCGGGTGCCATCAACGGCGGCATGATGCAGCGGACCGAAACCACGCCCGGACCGGTGATCACGATCGACGTCGATGGGATCGACGACGTGCTGAAGCAGGTCGAGTCGGCTGGAGGCACCACGATCACGCCGAGGACTCCGATACCGAACATGGGAGCGTACGCCTATTTCAAGGATTCCGAAGGCAACGTGATGGGCCTGTGGGAGACAACTCCGTAGGTCCCGGGTCTGCGGCTCGGGTGCCCTGGCCCGAGATGCCCGAGCCGCTGCCAGAACCGGTTGTCGATTCGCACTGTCACCTCGACACCACCGAGGCCGTCGCCGGCTTATCTGCAAATGAGGCGATCGATCGGGCCGCCAGCGTCGGGGTGACGCGGATCGTACAGATCGGTTGTGACGTCGAAGGCTCGCGTTGGGCGGTTGCCGCGGCTGAGCGCTGGCCAAACGTGGTTGCGGGCGTGGCGATCCATCCCAACGACGCGGCGCGGCTTGGCGACACCCAGCTTCGCGGCGCGCTCAGCGAGGTGGCGCAGCTAGCGAGGAATCCACAAGTCCGGGCTGTAGGGGAGACCGGCCTTGACTTCTACCGCACTCGTGATGCAAGCGGGCACGCGCTCCAACGGCAGTCGTTCGCAGCTCACATCAGGCTCGCGAAGGAACGCGACAAGACGTTGGTGATCCATGATCGCGACGCGCATACCGACATCCTTGACGTGCTCGAGGAGGAGGGCGTGCCAGATCGCTTCGTGATGCATTGTTTCTCCGGCGATGCCCAGTTCGCCAAAGAATGCATCGACCGGGGCGCCTACCTCTCGTTCGCCGGCACTGTCACATTTCGGAACAATGAGTCGCTGCGTGCCGCGCTGATGGCCACACCGCTCGATCGTGTGCTCATCGAGACTGACGCTCCCTACCTGACTCCGATGCCCTTCCGTGGCAAGCCGAACGCTTCCTACCTCATCCCGCTCACCGCCCGTTTCCTGGCGGTCGAGCTCGGCATCGACTTGGCCGCCATCTGCCGGGCTCTCAACGACAACGCTGAGGCTGCGTTCGGTGGTCCCTGGTAGCGATGGAGTTCAAGGACGCGGTCCGCCGACGCCGGATGGTACGCCGCTACGCCGACAGGGCATTGCCTGCGGGAGCGATTGACGAGCTGGCCGAGGTTGTCCTGCACGCACCGTCGGCCGGCTTCACCCAAGCCGTATCTGTCCTGATCTGCCAGTCGGAGGAGGATCGGCAAGCCTTCTGGGCCGCGGCCTGGCAGGACGGTGGTGGCAACTGGCTTGAGGGAATGCGTACGGCGCCGGCGCTCCTCCTGATCTGGACCAGTGAGCACGACTATCTAGAGCGTTACGCCGAAGCCGACAAAGGCTGGACCGATCGCGATCCCGCGCGATGGTCCGCGCCTTACTGGTGGGTCGACGCGGGCATGGCCAGCATGCTGGCCTTGCTGGGGGCCGTTGACGCCGGGCTGAGCGCTGCATTCTTCGGGATTCCCGCCTATCGGATCGCTGCCGTCCGCGCGGCTTTCGGCGTGCCCGAGGAACAGCTCAGCGTGGGCGTTATCAGCGTCGGTTACAAAGATCCGGCCGAGTGTCCGACCGGCTCACCAACCCGGCGCACACGCAGGCCCGACTCGGAGCTGATCCGTTATGGACGCTGGCAGTGATTTGGGCTCCCCGCCGACCGCCGTTATGATTTCGTGACCGTACGGGTGCCAAGAGGATGGCGCCGCCGAAACTGAACGGCCCGCATTGACAGACAGCGGGCCGACTTGGGGGAGTTTTGCGCAAGATCATCCCTGCTGTCATCGCTGGAGCCACCGCACTTGCCGTCGGTGGTGGCTCATTTGCCTATGCCAGCCTCAACAAGGAACTGACCCTGACCGTCGATGGCTCGCCGCGCCAGGTTCGCACTATGGCGGGAACAGTCGGGGAGCTGTTGAAAGATCAGAACATCGCTGTCGCCGATCATGACCTCGTCGCGCCCAGCGCGGACACGAAACTGACTGACGATTCGGTGGTTGCTGTGAAGTTCGGCCGCGAACTCAAGGTAAACGTGGACGGCCAGAAGCGGTTCTTCTGGACCACCGCCACCAGCGTCGGTGACGCGCTCGCCGCAGTGGGCTTGGACACGGATGGGGCGAAACTTTCGCTCAGCCGGAGCACCTATATCGGCCGGGAGGGCCTCAGCCTGGACATCGCGACGCTGAAAGTGATCACAATCGACGCCGCAGGAAACAAGCGCGTGGTCAAAACGACGGGATTGACAGTTGCCGACGCGCTGGCCGCGGCGAAGATCATCGTGGACTCCAACGACAAGCTCAGCGTCGCGAAGACCGATCGACTCGTTGACGGCGCCTCCTTCGCGTGGACCAAGGTCGAAATCCGAAAGGTCACCAAGAAGAAGGAGGTGCCCTACTCGGTTATCCGCAAGGAGTCCGAGAGCCTCGCCAAGGGGACAACAAAGGTCGACACGGAGGGCCGCAACGGGGTCCGAACGATCGTCATCCAATTGACCTTGCACAATGGCCACGTCGACGCGCGCAAGAAGCTGTCGAGCAAGATCACCACGGATCCGACTACCCAGGTGATCCTGGTCGGCACGAAGGTCCCGGCGAAGAAGCCTGCATCGACCAGCACCTCAAAAGAATCCTCAGCCAGCAGTAAGAGCAGCAGTAACGGCGGCGGCAGCACGACCACCCCGTCCGACAGCGTCTGGGACAGGCTCGCTGAGTGCGAATCCGGCGGGAACTGGTCGACTAACACCGGCAACGGTTTCTACGGCGGCCTTCAATTCAGTCTGAGCACCTGGCAGGCTTACGGCGGTACGGGGATGCCGCATGAGGCCACTCGGGAAGAGCAGATCGCTGTGGCCAAACGGGTTCAAGCCGATCAAGGCTGGGGTGCGTGGCCGGCCTGCACCGCGAAACTGGGCATCAGCTGACCTCGGGCCAGCGTCCTCGCCTCCTCGACCGGACAACGGTTCGGCGTCGAATCGCCGAGCTGAGCCTGAGACCCACCAAGCAGCGTGGGCAGAACTTCGTCACCGACGCGAACACGGTGCGACGGATCGTTGCAGCCTCTGGCATTGGTCCGGCGGACACCGTACTAGAGATCGGTGCAGGACTTGGCTCCCTCACGCTCGGGCTGCTCGAGGTTGGAGCTCGGGTCATCGCTGTTGAGATCGATCGGGTGCTGGCACAAGCCCTGCCCCAGACCGTTGCGGAGCGTGCACCTGACCAATCCCGGCAACTCATCGTGATCATGGCGGATGCTCTCTCCATCACTGACCTGCCGGAGCCACCGACAGCCGTCGTAGCGAACTTGCCCTACAACGTGGCGGTGCCGGTGCTGTTGCACTTGCTGGCGAGCTTCGACAGCTGGACGAACGCGCTGGTGATGGTCCAGTCCGAAGTGGCCGATCGGTTAGTCGCCCGACCTGGCTCGAAGATCTACGGCGTGCCATCGGTGAAGGTTGCCTGGTACGCCGAGACGACCAAGGTGGGCACTGTGCCGGCAACGGTCTTCTGGCCAGTACCCAATGTGGAATCCGCACTGGTCGCCATTTCGAGACGTCAACCGCCGAGGACCACGGCCACCAGAGAGCAAGTGTTCGCCGTCATCGATGCCGCCTTCGCGCAACGGCGAAAGATGCTCCGAACAGCCATCGCGGGGCTCGTCGGGTCGACCTCGATCGCCACCGAGTGTCTGCTGGCGGCTGGTGTGGACCCGCAGGCGCGCGGAGAGATGCTCGATGTCGCTGACTTCGCTCGAATAGCCGAGCACCTCACCCAGCCGCAGCCGAACTCCACAACTTCTCCTCCGAACCAGCGTGGCCAGCGTCGCCGATAACCTCAGTGCGTGGCTTCCGCCCTCCCTCCCAGCCCCGTCGGCGTGCGGGTGCGGGTCCCTGCCAAGATCAACTTGGCATTGCGCGTAGGGCCTCCGCGGACCGACGGCTTCCACCCGCTGGCGACTGTGTACCAAGCGGTATCTCTGTACGACGAGTTGCACGCCGCGTGGGCTGATCCGGACGAATTCTCGGTCACCGTCTCCGGTGAAGGCGCCGATCTGGTGCCGACCGATGAGCGCAACCTGGCCCTGCGGGCAGCGCAATTGTTGGCGCGGACCTCCGCTTCGCACGACTCGTTGGGTGTCTCATTCTCGATCAAGAAATCGATACCGGTGGCCGGAGGTTTGGCCGGAGGGTCAGCCAACGGTGCTGCTGCGCTGTTGGCGTGCGCAGTCTTGTGGGACTTAGACATCGGGCTCGACGGTCTGATCGCCCTGGCCGCCCAGCTGGGCAGTGATGTGCCTTTTGCCCTGCTTGGCGGAACAGCGCTCGGCAGTGGACGGGGTGAGCAGGTTGTACCCGTGCTGGCCCGTGGCGGTTATCACTGGGTGCTGGCCTTTGGCCACCACGGTCTGTCCACACCCGCTGTCTACCGGCGCCACGATGAGTTGAGGCCCGCCGCCGGCAAGCCCGAGGTGCCGGCGGCACTGATGAATGCGTTGCGCAGCGGAGACCCGACGGCCGTCGGAGCCGCGTTGGTCAACGACTTGCAGCCAGCCGCCCTCGATCTTCAGCCGCGGCTACGCCAGCTGCTCGAGGCTGGGCTGGAGTATGGCGCGGTGGGCGCGCTGGTGTCCGGATCGGGCCCAACCTGCGCTTTCCTCGCCGCCAGCGAGGCGGCAGCGGTCGATCTCAGCGTGGCGCTCAGCGCGGACGGCCTCTGCCGGGCCGTACGGCGCGCTACCGGTCCGGTAACCGGCGCTCGGGTGATCGGTTGACCCTAGTTTGCTTCGAAACTGACTCCACAATGTCGCGCGTTGCGAGCAACTGCCGAAGCATGCGGATTAGTTGATCTTGGTCGGACCGGCTGAGTGAACGGAGCATGATCTGCTCGGACGCCAGGAGATCGACCAACGCGGCATCCACCTTGACTCTGCCCGCCGCAGTGAGCCGCACCGAAACCCCTCGCCGATCATCGGGACGATCTTCGCGCTCGACCAGCCCGCGCGCGGCTAGCCGGTCCACCCGGTTGGTCATGGTGCCTGAGGTAACCAAGGTTTCCCGGACAAGTTGGCCAGGGGAGAGAGTGAAGGGCTCACCCGACCGGCGCAGTGCCGCCAGAACGTCGAATTCCCACGACTCCAGTTCGTGTGCACCATATGCGTCCGCACGCTGCCGATCGAGCTGGCGGGCTACTCGAGCCAGTCGGGACATGACCTCCATGGGCGTCACATCCAAGTCCGGTCGCTCACGTCGCCAGGCCGCGACAATGCCGTCAACCTCGTCGGATTCAGCCCCCGAGCTCGCCACAGCCGAATCCTAGGAGTCGCTGGTCTGGCGGTCTGGCTGCCAAGCGCGCTCTGATGAGGAGTACCTACGACGGCGGCGGACATATCCCTACTAGTTCAGCAGCTTCTGAAACGTTCCAAACAGGATATGGATGGCCGTTCGGACGCCGCAAATCCATGCAGCGCGATCCGTGCGCGCCGGACCTCGGCCATGCGTACGCTTAGTGCTGGTCGGCCGCAAGCTGGCCGCTGACGGTGCCATCCCGAAAGTGAGTTGGATTGCACGGTCCCCGGTTGGTCTGTCGGCAGGGCCCGCCTGACTTTGAATCAGGATTAGCGACGTAGGTTCGACTCCTACCCGGGGAGCGCCCGACCAGCCGGCCCGGCGACCACGTCCGGGTCGTGGATCAGTTTGCAAGGAGCGCGCCGTTGTCCAGCCCCGAGGTCGCCAGTCCTGCCATGTCTCCGCCCATCGCCGCGGTCGTGGTCCTGGCCGCCGGCGAGGGCAAACGGATGAAATCCTCACGATCAAAGCTGTTGCACGAGATCGCCGGTCACTCGCTGGTGAGCTACTCCATTCGAGCGGCCACGAGCCTTGAGCCCGAACGGGTCGTCGTGGTCGTCGGCCATCGGCGCGATCAGGTCCAGGCGCATCTGGCCGAGATCGCTCCGCATGTGCTCACGGCGGTGCAGGACGAGCAACTCGGAACCGGCCATGCCGTCCAGATCGCCCTGACCAAGTTGACGGGTTTGACTGGCGAGATTGTTGTCACCTACGGCGATGTTCCGCTGTTGACCGCCGAGACGCTCACCGAACTCGTAGCCTCGCACCGGAAAAACGGCTCGGCGGTGACGGTCCTGACTGCTCGAGTACCAGATCCCAGCGGATACGGGCGGGTCGTACGCGACGCCGACGACCTGGTGAGTCGAATCGTCGAGCACAAAGACGCTGGACCGGACGAACTCGGGATCGCTGAAATCAACTCCGGTATTTATGTGTTCGACGCAGATGCGTTGCGCGGCGGACTGGCCGAGATTAGCGCCGACAACGCCCAAGGAGAGCTTTACCTGACCGATGTGGTTGAGGTGGCCCGGAGGTCGGGCAAGGCGGTGCGGGCTCATTTGATCGAGGATCTATGGCAGACCGAAGGCGTCAACGACCGGGTGCAACTCGCCGCAATCAACGCGGAGCTGAACCGCCGCATCTTGCTGGACTGGATGCGAGCGGGCGTAACGATCCTCGACCCGGCGACCACGTGGGTGCACGCCTCAGTGGACCTGGCAGTCGACGTGACGCTGTTGCCGGGCACCTCACTCGAGGGCGCAACGTCCGTGGCCGCCGGCGCAACTATCGGTCCCGAGACAACACTTATCGATGTCGAGGTTGGTGAACGCGCGACCGTGACCCGGACCCAGGGATCGCTGAGCGTGATCGGTGCCGATGCAAATGTCGGGCCCTTCGCCTATCTGCGCCCCGGAACGACAGTTGGCCCGCGCGGCAAGATCGGCACGTTCGTCGAGGCAAAGAATGCCCACCTCGGCGCAGGCGCCAAGGCCCCGCACCTTGCTTATCTAGGCGACGCCGAGATCGGTGACGGCACCAACATCGGTGCGGGGGTCATCTTTGCCAACTACGACGGCGTCACAAAATCAACGACCCGGGTTGGCGCCTACAGCTTTATCGGGAGCGACTCGGTGCTGGTCGCCCCGGTGGAGGTGGCCGACGGCACGTATGTGGCGGCCGGTTCAACGATCACGGGCGATGTAGCGCCCGGAGAGCTGGCGGTGAGCCGCAGTCACCAGCGCAATGTGCCAGGTTGGGTGGCGCGGAAGCGACCCGGCACCAAGACCGCCGCCGCTGCCGAGGCAGCACAGCTGAACACGGATGAGGGGCAGAACGCCAAGTGACTGGGGTCAAGCGGCCCAACGTCAAGCAGCTGATGCTGTTCTCCGGCCGCGCCTATCCGGAGCTCGCCCAAGAGATCGCCAATCTGATGGGCGTCGAGATCGTCGCGACTCGGGCGCTCAATTATGCAAACTCGGAGATCTATGTCCGCTTCGAGGAATCGGTACGGGGATCCGACGCCTTCGTCATCCAGAGCCACGCCGCACCGGTCAACGAGTGGCTGATGGAACAGTTGATCATGGTCGATGCGCTGAAGCGGGCGTCGGCCAAGCGGATCACCGTCGTGGCGCCCTTCTATCCGTACGCCCGGCAGGACAAGAAGCACCGCGGCAGAGAGCCGATCTCGGCCCGCCTGATCGCCGACCTCTTCCGTACGGCCGGTGCGAACCGGCTGATGTCGGTGGACCTGCACGCGGCCCAAATCCAGGGCTTCTTCGACGGGCCCGTCGATCACCTCTGGGCGCTGCCGGTGCTCGCCGACTACATCGCCTCCAGGTACGACACGTCGACGATGACGGTTGTCTCGCCCGATGCGGGCAGGGTGCGACTAGCCGACATGTGGACCGACCGGCTCAACAGCGCGCTGGCGATCATCCACAAGCGGCGGGATCCAAACCTTGCCAACACCGTCGTTGTACACGAAGTGGTCGGCGACGTCTCGGGCAAGGTCTGCCTGCTGGTCGACGACATGATCGACACGGCGGGCACGATCTGTCAGGCGGCTGAGGCGTTGAAGGCCCGCGGCGCGAAGTCGGTGATCGCCGCGGCAACCCACCCGGTCCTCTCGGGTCCGGCGTACGAGCGGCTGCAGGCGTCTGCCTTTGAAGAGGTGATCGTGACGAACACGTTGCCCATCCCAGCCGAGCGCCGCTTCGAGACTCTCACCGTGCTGTCCATCGCGCCGTTGATCGCCAGGGCCATCCACGAGGTCTTCGAGGATGGCTCGGTGACCAGCCTGTTCGCTGGCCAGAGCTAGATTTCGAGTTGGCGGGTTTGTGCGGCTTCCGCTAGGGTTGTTCGGTTGCCTCGGCGAGGGTCGCAGGACCGTGATCGACGAAGAAGCACTCGACTTCTCGCTGAGCGCCATGAAGTAAACAACGCAGAAAGAAAGTTCGAGGAGTCCGTTCGTGCCCGAGGTCAAACTCATCGCCGAATCGCGTACCGAGTTCGGCAAGGGCGCCGCCCGCCGGATCCGCCGCGCTGACAAGATCCCCGCCGTCCTCTACGGTCACGGCACCCCGCCGATTCACATCACGCTGCCAGGTCACGAAACGCTGCTTGCACTGCGCACTGCAAACGCGCTCCTGTCGATCAACGTGGACGGCAAGGCTCAGCTGGCGTTGCCGAAGCAGGTGCAGCGCGACCCGATCAAGCACACGATCGAACACGTCGATCTGGTCATCGTTCGCCGAGGTGAGAAGGTGACGGTGGACGTGCCAGTACACGTCGAAGGGGAAGCGGCTCCCGAGACATTGGTCGTCGTCGAGCATGCTGCGGTTGCCATCGAAGCCGAGGCGACGCACATCCCGCAGTCCATTGTCATCTCCGTCGAGGGTCGGGAGGCCGGTACCCAAATCCTGGCCAGCGACCTATCGCTTCCCGATGGATCCGCGCTTGCCATGGACCGTGAAACTCTGGTGGTGAACATCACCGCTGCCCAGACCGCCGAGGCTGCCGCCGCGGAGCTCGCCGAGGCCGAGGCTGAAGCCGGCATCGAGCCGACGGTCACTGAGGAGCCGGAGGCTGGCGACCAGATAGGTTCGAGTGCGGAGGCCGGCTCGGCGACTGAGGGCGCGTAACTCATTCGATCATGGAGCCGTGGCTGGTGGTGGGGCTCGGCAACCCTGGTCCTGCTTACGCGGCGCACCGGCACAACATCGGTTACGCCGTCGTCGAGGAGCTGGCGGGTCGGATCGGCGCGCGATTTCACGCCCCGCGTGGTCTCCGCGCCGAGATCGCCGAGGGACGGCTCGGCCCGGTTGGCCCCGATGCCGTCCGCGTTGTCCTGGCCAAATCGCGAACGTTCATGAATGAGACGGGCGGGGCGGTGGCCGGGCTGCTCAGCTATCTCAAAGTCGTCCCGGCTGAGTTGGTTGTCGTCCATGACGAAATCGACATCGATCCCGGACAACTGCGGACGAAGTTCGGCGGCGGCGACAACGGTCACAACGGCCTGAAATCCATCCGCAAGTCCCTTGGCACCGGCGATTTCTTTCGGGTTCGGCTTGGCATTGGCCGGCCGCCGGGACGCCAGGATCCCGCGGACTTCCTGCTCAGTAACTTCTCCCCGAGCGACCGGGATTGGGTCGCGATAGAAGTTGCCCGTGCTGCCGACGCCGTCGAGTCCCTGCTTTCGATCGGCCTGGAACGTACGCAGAACGCCTACAACTCGTGATCACTAGCTGTAAGTCCCCTCTCTCTATCCCGACTTTGACCCCCGTACGCACACTTCGACCCCCATATACCAGGGTCAAGGTGTTCGTACGGGGGTCAAAGTCGTTAGGGCACGGACGTCGACGATGGACGTCGGAGGCAGTGGGTAGGTTGGCTCGGTGAGCCTTGCGGGACTCGTCGACCTGCTGATCTCAGATCCCACAATCGCGGAGACGATCGGCGATGCACGGCTGCGCAAACTTCACGCCCTCGATATCACCAGCCCCGCGCCGATGCGGCCGTTGCTCGCGGCCGCACTCGCCGCATCGGAGAATCAAGGAGGCGCCGATCAGCCCGTTCTACTGGTCACGTCGACCTTTCGTGAAGCCGAGGACCTTACGGCGGCAGTGTCGTCACTGGTCGGCGACGACCGGGTCGCCTACTACCCGGCATGGGAGACGCTCCCACATGAAAGGCTGAGCCCTCGCTCTGACACGGTGGGTCGCCGGCTGGCGGTGTTGCGTCGGCTGGCTGGCTACGGACCGGAGCCGGCACCTAAGATCATCGTCGCGCCGATCCGAAGCGTCCTGCAGCCGCAGGTCAAGGGGCTCGCGGAGCTTCGCCCGGTGCGGCTCGCGGTCGGGTCAGATATCGACTTGGGCGACCTCAGCCAAGCGCTGGTGGACGCTGCATATGTTCGGGTCGACCTGGTCGAGCGGCGGGGCGAGTTCGCCGTTAGAGGTGGGATTGTCGACATTTTTCCGCCGACCGAGGAACACCCGGTGCGAATCGACTTTTTCGGCGACACGATCGAAGAGATCCGCTACTTTTCAGTCGCCGACCAACGATCCAGTGAGCTGACGCTAGCCGAGATCACCGCCTCCCCCTGCCGGGAGCTGCTGCTCACCGAGAGCGTACGGGCTCGAGCGACGGCGCTCGCCGTTTCCCATCCCGAGCTGATCGAAATGCTGGAAAAGATCGCCCAAGGCCATGCGGTCGACGGTATGGAGGCACTGTCGCCCGCCTTGGTTGACGGAATGGAGCTTCTCGTTGAGCTGTTGCCGAGCGACTGCGTTGTGCTCATCTGCGATCCCGAACTCGTTCGGGGCCGCGCCCTCGAGCTCGTCAAGACCAGCGAGGAGTTCCTGCATGCGTCCTGGGCAGCCGCCGCCGGAGGCGGGCAGGCTCCAATTGATCTTGGTGCCTCCGCCTACCGGCCGCTAGCTGACGTTCGCCAGGTGGCGCTTGCCCGGGGGCTGCGCTGGTGGACTTTGTCGCCGTTTGCTACTGGTCCCGCGCCAGGCCCGGGACCAGCGGGGACAAGCTCCGGCCTCGTCGAGTGGGAGGTCCGCACCGAGGATGGTGAACTGGTCGACTTCTCGGATCAGGTCAGCACCGCAGGCGTGGAATCTCGTACGGTCGCTGGTCGCGTTGGTGAGATCTATCGAGGGAACACTGAGGCCGCGATTGCCGATATCGGCGGGCGGATCCGATCCGGCTGGCGCGTGGTGGTGGTGGCAGAAGGCAAGGGCACGAGCCAGCGGCTCGCCGAGGTTCTTACCGAGCACGAGTTGCCCGTCCGACTGGTCGATAGGTTGGACGCCGCTCCCGTGGCAGGCGTTGTCACTTTGGTGACCGGTGAGCTAAGCCACGGGTTTGCCGCGGATGCGGTGCGGCTGGCGGTCTTCACTGCCGCCGACCTTTCCGGGCAGCGCTCGACCGACAAGGCGAGCCGTCGCATGCCGGCCCGCCGCAGGAATCAGATCAATCCGCTGGAGCTGGTCTCGGGCGATCCGGTGGTGCACAACCAGCACGGCGTCGGACGTTATGTCGAAATGGTGCAGCGCGCCGTCGCCGGCTCGGTCCGGGAGTATCTGGTGATCGAGTACGCGCCATCCAAACGGGGGCAGCCAGGTGATCGGCTTTATGTACCAATGGATGGGCTCGATCAGGTGACCCGCTATGTCGGCGGCGAGAATCCGGCCTTGGACAAGATGGGCGGCGGTGACTGGGCCAAACGCAAGGGACGGGCCAGAAAGGCGGTGCGAGAGATCGCCGCCGAGTTGATCAAGCTCTACGCCGCTCGGCAGGCGACCCGCGGCCACGCCTTCTCCCAGGACACCGCCTGGCAACGGGAACTCGAGGATGCCTTCAGTTTCGTGGAAACCCCCGACCAGCTTGCGGCCATCGAAGAGGTCAAACGCGACATGGAACAGGTCGTTCCGATGGATCGGCTGATCTGCGGAGATGTCGGCTACGGCAAGACCGAGATCGCCGTGCGGGCTGCGTTCAAGGCCGTGCAGGACGGCAAGCAGGTCGCGATCCTGGTGCCCACGACCTTGCTGGTGCAGCAGCACCAAGCCACTTTCGCGGACCGCTATGCCGGGTTCCCGATCAACGTGGCCGCGCTGAGCCGCTTCCAGTCCGACGTGGAGGTCAAGAAGACCGTCGACGACATTCGGGATGGCCGTGTCGACGTGGTCATCGGCACCCACCGGCTGCTTTCCGGCGACGTGGCATTCAAGAATCTCGGCCTGGTCGTCATTGACGAGGAGCAGCGTTTCGGTGTCGAACACAAGGAACAGCTGAAGCGGTTGCGTACGTCGGTCGATGTGCTGGCTATGTCGGCGACGCCGATCCCTCGCACGCTGGAGATGGCGATCACTGGAATTCGGGAGATGAGTACGATCGCGACCCCGCCGGAGGAGCGCCACCCGGTGCTGACTTTCGCGGGACCGTACGACGAGGCTCAGCTGACCGCCGCCGTGCGCCGTGAACTGCTCCGTGAGGGCCAGGTTTTCTACGTGCACAACCGGGTTCAGAGCATCGACAAGATCGCCCGGCGGCTCGCCGAACTCGTGCCGGAGGCACGAGTCGTGACAGCCCATGGCCAGATGAGCGAGCAGCGGCTGGAACAGGTCATGATCGATTTCTGGGAGCGCCGAGCCGATGTCCTGGTCTGCACGACGATCATCGAAGCCGGCCTCGACATCTCGACCGCGAACACGTTGCTGGTTGAACGCGCCGACGCCCTCGGGCTGGCGCAGCTGCATCAGTTGCGCGGCCGCGTCGGACGGGGCCGCGAACGCGCCTACGCCTACTTCCTATATCCCCCTGAGAAGCCGCTGACTGAGGCCGCCCACGATCGGCTGGCAACCATCGCTGCCCACAGTGACCTCAATGCCGGGATGGCTGTCGCGATGAAGGATCTCGAGATCCGCGGTGCCGGAAACCTGCTGGGCGGTGAGCAATCCGGCCACATCGCGGATGTCGGTTTCGACCTATACATCCGGCTCGTCGGGGAGGCGGTCGCCGAGTTCCGAGGGGAGGATAGGGAGCCGGAACCCGAGATGAGAATCGAGCTGGCAGTGGAAGCCCACCTGCCCACCAACTACGTCGAGTCGGAGCGGCTGCGGCTGGAAATGTACAAGCGGATTGCCGAGGTACACAACGAGGCTGACGTCAAGGGTGTTGAGGCCGAGTTGGCAGATCGCTACGGCCCGTTGCCCCGTGAAGTTGACAACCTGCTGGCAGTGGCACGTTTCCGTTTGCTGGCTCGCTCGGTGGGCCTGGCCGAGATCGTTACACAGGGCAACTTCATCCGCTTCGGCCCCTCGCAGCTGCCCGAGTCGCGGCGAATGAGGCTGCAGCGGCTCTATCCGCGCAGCGTCGTCAAAGACGCAGCCAAGATCGTTCTGGTGCCGCGCCCGATGAGCTCCCAGATCGGCGGCGAGCCGCTACGGGATGCTGAGCTGCTCGCCTGGTGTACGAAGGTCGTGAGTGAGGTCTTCGAGGTCGCCGAAGCGGCGGATCGGCTCCGGACAGTGTCATAGGATCGCTGGCGGACTTTCAGGAGATCGGATGGCTATGCGGTTTTTGCGCACCCGACCGGGGCGCCGGGCGGGTCTCGCTGGCGTCGCGCTGCTGGTGCTCAGTGCCACCGGTTGCGCCAATGCCGAGCCCGGAGTGGCCGCCTACGTCGGCGACGAACAGATCACCCAGCGCCAGGTCGATGACGCCGTCAAGGCCGTCTCGACCAACTTGCAGGAGGGCCAGACAGTGTCTACTCAGGCGGTCGTCAGTGTGATGATCCACGGCGCCTTGGCGGAGCAGATTGCGGCCAGCCAGGGCATCGCGCTCACCGACACCGATCGTGATCGGGTGCTCAAGGGCAGCAACCTTGCGCCACTGCTGGAGGTACCCGCGGCTCGCCCTCTGCTCGACGATATTGCCGATCAGCAGATCGTCGTCCAGAAGTTGGGTCAGCAGTACCTCACCGAGATTGGCAAGATAAATGTCACGCTCAACCCTCGGTTGGGCGTACTGAACCCGAACGACAAGACGATCATTGCCGATCAATCGAGCTCGCTAGCCTCACCAGCTCCCGCCACCCCAACGCCCTAGTCGATGACTTATCCCCAGCTCGCCCGGCTGATCGAGGTGATGGCCACGTTGCGGCGCCGCTGTCCATGGGATGCCGAACAGACGCATCACTCTCTGGTCCAATACTTGATCGAAGAGACCGCCGAGACGATCGAAGCAATCGAGTCGGACAATGTTGATCATCTCCGCGAGGAGCTCGGGGACCTGCTGCTTCAGGTGATCTTCCACGCTGAAATCGCCAGCGAGCGCGACGACGGCTTCACGATCGAGGACGTCGCCGGCGGCATTGCGGACAAGTTGATCGCCCGGCATCCGTACGTGTTCGCCTCCGATGCGACGCCGGCCGACCTGCACTTCAGCTGGGAGCAACGCAAGGCGGCCGAGAAGGGCCGCACTTCGGTGCTGGAGGGCATTCCGGACCAGCTCTCGGCCCTAGCTCGCGCTCACAGAATCATTAGCCGGGTGCGCTCACGTCACATGGATGTGGATTTGCCAGCCGATGGCATCGAATCGGGTGATCTTGGTATGTCGATGCTGGCGCTGGTCGCTCGTGGGCAGGCACACGGTATCGATCCCGACCAGGCTCTTCGGCTGGCCGTACGAGACCTGGAGAGCGCCCTGCGCGACGCAGAAGCAGGCAGGAACGAGCAAGCCGCGGGCTAGGCTGAATCTATGTCGGAGCCGACGGTGCCACCGCCTGGCGGATATCAGCCACAGCAGCCACAGCAAGGCGGCTATCCGCAACCGCGGCAGGGGGGATATTCGCAGCAGCCGCAGGGCGGGTACTCGCCACCGCTACCGCAGGGATATGACGACCAGCGTCTGCCTCAGCAGGGATATGGCCAGCAACCGCACTATGCTCCGCGCAGCCCGTACCAGGCACGACGACCGAGCGAGGAGACCACTCGGGACGCTGAAGCCGCCCTCGGCGCACGGATGGAACTCGGCCCGGACTACACAGAGCATGTCGCCGCGGGTCTTGCGGAGCGGGTGGAACAACTCGCCGCCATCAGGGCCGGCGAGTTGCGGCACCAGACAGAGGTGGCCAACTCAAGCGTCCAAGAGGAGCGGGGTGACCGCATCCGTCAGTTCGTGCTCGGCATTGTCTCCGTTGTGATGGGCGTCCCGATCACCGCGATTGCCGGCGATGTCACCGACCCGAGTCTGCTCGGTGTTGGGATCGCCTGGGCAGGCATCGTCGGAGTGAACGCGGTCAACGCCTGGTCGAACCGGCGCAAGTAGTGTTCGCTCGCGCGATCCACCGACGCTGAGGAACAGGTGTCCGGACAGAACACATTGACCCGGGGACGCACCGGCTGGCTCCACGACGCCTGGGCCGAGCCGCCGATAGGCTGATCGCAACATCTTTGTGCCCTGGATCGGGCGATGGTCTAGCCGGGGCTCCATCTGGAAAGGCGATAGTCGTGGCCAGTATCGAGTTCATCGGCGCGCGCGAGATTCTCGACTCGCGTGGCAACCCGACCGTCGAAGTCGAGGTCATCCTTGACGACGGATCCGAAGGGCGCGCAGCGGTGCCCTCGGGCGCTTCCACAGGTGCCTTTGAGGCCGTCGAACTGCGCGATGGCGACGAACGCTACGGCGGCAAGGGGGTCAGCAAGGCGGTGCTCGGCGTGATCGATCAGCTGGGCCCGGAACTGGTCGGCTTCGAGGCGAGCGAACAGCGTCTTGTCGACCAGGCGATGCTCGATCTGGACGGCACAGACAACAAAAGCAAGATTGGCGCCAATGCCATCCTCGGGGTTTCGCTCGCGGTCGCGCATGCCGCCGCCAATTCCGCCGACCTGCCGCTCTACCGCTACGTGGGAGGCCCGAACGCGCACCTGCTTCCGGTGCCGATGATGAATATCGTCAACGGCGGCGCCCATGCCGATTCCGATGTGGACGTCCAAGAGTTCATGATCGCGCCGATCGGAGCTTCGACGTTTCGCGATGCGCTCGAAATGGGCGCAGGTGTCTACCACGCCCTGAAGTCGGTGCTCAAGAAACAGGGCCTCTCGACCGGTCTAGGCGATGAGGGTGGCTTTGCCCCCAATCTCCCGGCAAACGTTGCGGCGCTCGAGCTGATCGGAACTGCGGTGGATGCGGCTGGCCTGACCCTGGGCACCGACATCGCCATGGCGCTGGATGTTGCCAGTACGGAATTCTTTGAGGGCGGCACCTACCGCTGGGAAGGCGGCGCCAGTTCCTCGGACGAGATGACCGCTATCTATGAGCAGTGGGCAAACGATTTCCCGATCGTCTCCATCGAGGATCCCCTTGCCGAGGATGACTGGGCCGGCTGGAGCGTCCTGACGACTCGCCTCGGTGATCGGGTTCAACTTGTCGGGGACGACCTGTTCGTTACCAATGTCAGCCGGTTGCAGCGCGGAATCGCCGAGAGGGTGGCCAACGCGCTGCTGGTCAAGGTCAACCAGATCGGGTCGCTCACCGAAACCTTGGATGCAGTCGACCTAGCCCACCGCGCAGGATTCCGCTGCATGATGAGCCATCGATCCGGAGAGACGGAGGACACCACCATCGCCGACCTGGCGGTGGCGACCAACTGTGGGCAGATCAAATCCGGCGCGCCCGCCCGTACGGATCGGGTGGCCAAGTACAACCAACTGCTGCGGATCGAAGAGGATTTGGATGATGCCGCGCGCTATGCCGGTGCCTCGGCGTTTCCGCGCTTCGCCGGATCCGGCATGCAGGCCTGATTCGTGTCATCTGGTCCACGCTCGACTGCCCGCCCGGGCGCAGGTCCGGGCCGGCCGCGCGCTCGCAAGAGCCTCAAGAGGTCGCCGCGAGTGCTCAGGACGCCCCCGGCACAAGCCACCCCTCCGGCGAAGGCGTCACGCTTTCGCCGACCCGATTCCAGCATCACTACGCGGGCGATCGCGCTTGCGGTGGTCTTCTTGATTTTGACGATCTCGTACGCGACGAGCCTGCGAATTTACTTCACCCAGTCACGCGACATTGCCGAGGCGCGTGCCACTATCACGGCTCGGCAGCAGCGCATCGCCGAGCTGCATGGTGAGCTCGCGCAGTGGAATGACGTGAACTACGTCCGGACCCAGGCCAGGGATCGCCTTGGTTGGGTCGTGCCGGGCGAGATTGGTTTCCGTGTGATCGGGCCCGACGGCAAGCCGCTTGGCGGTGGAGCGGAGATCGGGACGGGAACGAAGCTAGGCGCTCAGGCCGAGGATGCTTGGTGGTCCCGCCTCTGGGGCTCGGTGGAGGCTGCGGATCGTCCAACGCCGGTACGCAGGGAGCCCACCAATAGGCCGCCGATCACCGTCAACACCGCCCCCCGCTGACTCCCCTCAATGGGCGGCGAGAAATGCGTCGATCTCTTCGGCCGTAGGCAGACTGGGACTTGCGCCCTTCACGGTCACCGCGAGCGCTCCGGCGGCCAGGGCACGACGGAGTGCCATCGGCCAGAGAAGTTGCTGTGCGAGTGCGGCGCCTAGGGCGCCGGCGAAGGCATCGCCGGCCGCTGTGGTGTCCACCACCGGCTGCACTGAGAACGCTGGGAACTCCTCGACTCCATCGGCACCGACTACAAGCACGCCGCGCTCACCCAACGTGATCAAAGCCGTGGCCACACCACGATCAAGAAACCACTGACCGGCGCGTACCGCGGATTGCCGATCGGTAACCGCCGTTCCGGTCAGGACTTCGGCCTCGAATTCATTCGGCTTCACCACTGACACTTCCGGCCAGATGTCGTCGGGGAGTATCTGCGCAGGTGCAGGATCGATGATCAATTGACGATCGAGCTCGCCGCAGACACTCGCTACGGTGCGGATCACTGCGATGGGGACTTCGAGCTGAACCAGTACAACCGTGACCCGGTTGGCGAGCCGACGTAGCGCCGCTTCGACGTCAGCAGCGGAGATCCGGTGATTGGCGTTTGGGATATAGGCGATGTCATTTTGGCCGGTTGTCGTATCGACTCGGATATGAGCGATGCCGGTCTGGCCATCCAACACTCGCACGGCCGACGTGTCGACGCCTTCGGTGGTAAGCACACCCAGCGTCAACTCTCGAAAGACGTCGTCGCCGACCGCACCGACGAAATAGGTATCGGCGCCGGCGCGGGCGGCCGCGAGCGCCTGGTTGGCCCCCTTGCCGCCCAGCGTTATGGCGAAGTCCGCGGCGACAACGGTCTCGCCCGGTCGTGGCAAGGGCGATCCGTACGCGGTGAGATCAGCATTCACGCTGCCCACCACGGCCACCCCAGCCCGGCCAGCCATAGGCCGGAGCTTAACTGGTCGCCCGTGTCGGGAGGACGGTCATAACGACCCGGGCCCAGTCGAAACCATGTCCTTCACTGACCAGTTTCGCGAGGCCGAGTCAGTTCGGAGAAGATGGGCGGGTGCCGGAGCCGATGACCGCGGATGAAGTGAGCGTCGTCACGGCGCAGCTGCAGCGCCCGGCGCGCGGGCTCGCGGGACTGGCATACCGATGCCCGTGCGGAAAGCCTGCCGTGGTCGTGACGCGGCCGCGCCTGGCGGACGGCACACTCTTCCCGACCACCTACTATCTGACTTGCCCGCGCGCCGTCGCAGCCTGCTCGACGCTTGAGTCCCGAGGAGTGATGGCGGCGATGACCGAGCGGCTCCTTCGCGATACCGAGCTTGCGACCGCTTACCGCCGTGCGCATTTCGCGTACCTAGCTGATCGCGAACGGCTGGGGCAGGTGCCAGAGCTCGCCAACCTCAGTGCCGGTGGGATGCCGGATCGCGTCAAATGTCTGCATGCACTCGTCGCTCACTCACTCGCGGTCGGACCGGGCGTCAACCCACTCGGCGATGAGGCCCTGGACGCGATAGGGGATTTCTGGTTATCGCCGTGCCTGGAGGAGGCTCCATGACAAAGGTTGCCGCGATCGACTGCGGCACCAATTCCATCCGCTTGCTGATCGCTGACTCCAAGCCAGGCGGCGGCCTGGTCGACCTCGATCGGCGGACCGAGATCGTCCGCCTTGGTCAAGGCGTAGATGCCAACGGCGAATTCCATCCCGACGCCCTACAGCGGACCTTCCGGGCCACGGAGGACTACGCCAAACTGATCAAGAACGCCGGCGTGCCGACCGAGAAGGTCCACTTTGTCGCGACATCGGCGTCCAGAGATGCCCGGAACCGGGACGCATTCTTTGAGGGTATTCGGCAAAGACTTGGCGTGCTGCCCGATGTCATCAGCGGCGATGCAGAGGCTCGGCTCTCCTTCACCGGCGCGCTCAGCGGTGTGCAACCTGAGGCAGATCCGGTTCTGGTGATGGACATCGGCGGTGGATCAACCGAATTCATCGTCGGATCGTCCGACGCCAAGATGCGCTCGGCGATCTCATTGGATATTGGCTCGGTACGCATCACTGAGCGCTTCCTCAAGAAGAATCCTCCGGCTGATGACGATCTTCGGAGAGCTGCGGATTACATCGACGGCATGCTCGACCGATCGGGCGTCGAGTTCAATTCGATCGGAACCTGGATCGGGGTCGCCGGTACCGCGACAACCTTGGCCGGCGTCTACCTCGAGTTGGAGGAGTACGACCGCGCGCTGGTGCATGGGTCGAGCATCCCGCTCCACGATGTCGACGCCTTGCTTCAGCGGTTGAGAGCACTCACCGTGGAGGAGATCCGTGCGGTGCCGTCGATGCATCCTGGCCGCGCGGATGTGATCACCGGAGGCGCCTTGATCGTCGCACGCGTCGCCGAGCGGTTGCACGTACCGGATCTGATCATCAGCGAAACAGACATCCTCGACGGCATCGCCCTCGCGCTCCTTGACGGCTGATCCGCGAGCGTCTGTGGATCGCGCGGCGGTGTCTGGACGAGGGAGTCGAGCCGACTGTGTCGGTGAGCGAGTGAGGAAGACAGCGGCTGGAAAGCGCGATCGCGCGAGCGGACATAAAAGTAATGGCCGACCCACTGGCACAATGCCGAGGTGAATTATCTCGCTGTCACCGTTGTCGGCCATGACCGTCCCGGGATCATCGCGTCGGCAGCCGCGATCTTGGCGGACGCCGGAATGAACCTCGAGGACTCGTCGATGACGCTGCTCCGCGGACATTTCGCGATGACGCTGATCTGTGCAGGTCAAACGCCCGCTTCTGAGGTTGAGAGTGCCCTGTTGCCCTTGGTTGACGACTCGCTTGCGGTGACGGTACGGGAGCTGCCGGAGGAAGCGGAGCAGCCTGCGCTCGGCGAGCCATATCTGGTGACTGTGCATGGTGCCGATCGACTGGGGATCGTTGCGCGATTAGCCGGCGTGATCGCTGCGGCCGACGGCAATATCACTGATCTCACCACTCGGCTGAGCGGCGACCTGTACGTGCTCGTCGCCGAAGTTGATCTTCCGGCTGCGGCCGACGTTGATGAACTGCGTGCCGAGATCACTCGGGTTGCAGGTGAGCTGGGAGTCGACGCCACGCTGCGCCCGGTAGAACGCGACGAACTGTGAGCTGGGAGTTGCCGGCGTTGCCCGTCGGGAGCGTACGGGGGGTCGTGTCTGCCCCCAACCGCATCCTGTCGATCCCTGGCGAACGTGTCGATCCGACCGATCATGAGGTGGTCGAGCTGTGCGCAGACCTTGTTGCCACCATGCGCGTCTCTCCAGGCTGCGTTGGGTTGGCCGCACCACAGGTCGGAGTTTCGGCCCAAGCGTTTTGCGTCGACGTATCTGAGCACCCCAAAATTCGAACAACCCATGGGCTGATCGTTCTGGTGAACGCGGAGATGACGGATGCCAGCCGCAACGAGAGGGCACGTGAAGGTTGCATGTCAGTGCCAGATCTGACCGGGGACGTCAAGCGCGCCACCAAGATCACAGTCACCGGTCAGCTGCCGATGACCGGCGCGCTCGTCCAGATCAGCACCGACGCTTTCGAGGCGCGAGCCCTGCAACATGAGATCGACCACTGCGCCGGTCTGCTGTTCCTCGATCGGGTGGCGGGCGCGCACGCCGTTTACGCCCGCAAGGTCTATCAGTCCTCACCCGCTTCGTAGGTCTGGCTTAGACCGGCCTAGGTAAGGTCAGCACATGAACGGAGCGGTCTGCTGCCGAACGGTTGGTTGCTGCTGAACGCCGAAGAGCAGCTGCCGCTGGCACATGGCGGTCGACGTCGCTCACTCCTCACGCCGGTCACGGCCTGGTTTGCGGGCGCGCGGCCAAGTCGCAGCCGGGTACGGCGAGCCGCAGTCGCACTGGTAAAGACACTGTGCGCCGCGATCCTCGCGCTGCCTCTAGCGGCGGCCTGGGGGATCGGACATGCCCGGGTCGACGATTACCTTGGCCCTCATCAGGCAACGTTCGCCGCAAACTACAGCAGTGAGATCCGGCTGGACATCGGTCCAATCGGCAACGCCTACCTGCCTAGTCCGGCGGCACCTATCGGGCTCAGCATCACCGTCGGCGGACCAGGTGGGCAACGGGCGCAGAGCTTGAGCAGCCTCTTCTCGGACCGGACCCTGGCCACGTACGCCACCCTCTACACCGAGCCGGACGAGGTCTTCTCCGGGGTCGTGGAGCGGCTGCAAATCAACGCCCTGATAGGTGGTCTCATGGCCGAGGGAGCGCTCTTGACGCTCTTCGCCGTATGGGCCATGCGCCGACATATCTTGTCGACCCGGCTATCACGGCAGCTGACCGGACGCCGGGTCATTGCGGCTTACCTCGCGGTCAGTGCGCTCGTGCTCGGGTCCATCGTGGTACCAAGAGACAGTGACGGCGTTCGAATCCCCGTCGCCATCGCCTACCGGACTCGGTTTGCCGGACTCAGCGTCGACAGCGTGATGCTTGCCGATCTATTGGATCGCGGTATCAAAGGGGTCCGGCTGCTTACGGAGCGGCAACAGAAAGCCCTCCGGAGCTATATCAACAACACGAGTGCCAGCCTCGCCAGCCAGTTGGACAGGTTGCCGCAGCCGCGGACCGGCGAAACCATGATCCTGGGCTTCAGCGATCTGCACTGCAACCGGGCGACAACGGAGTTGATCAGACGACTGGAACGCGTCACATCACCTGCCGTTGTGCTTAGTTCCGGAGACGACACTGTCAACGGGGCAGCGGTCGAGCGTGGCTGCATCAGGCGGGAGTCCAAGATCACCGAGCGGGTACCGTTCGTAGTAGCGTCCGGCAATCACGACTCCGATGTGACCGAAGCTCAGATGAGATCGGACGGGATTGCCGTACTGGACGGCGCCATCGTGGAAGCCGAACCGCTGCAGGTCCTGGGTGACGATGACCCTGAGCACCAGATTCCGTTCAGTGTCGAACGCACTTCGGAACGACAGGAGTCAGAGGAGCAACTTGCCCAACGGCTGACAGATGCGGCACGCGGCCGGCAAGTCGACGTGATCATGGTTCACCAGCCTGCGGCCTCACAGGTCATTATGGGTGCCCCTGATCCCCCAGCCAGGTTAGTGCTGTGGGGCCATATGCATGCGGAGCGTGGTCCGACGGTAATCATGCATGAAGACGGCTCCTGGACGGTTGGCATGCAACAGGGCACCGCGGGCGGGGTTCGTGAGCCCATTTTCACGTCATTCAGCACGCCGTTCTCGCCGCCGCTGATCAGCGCCGATGTCTACTTCTATTTTCGCGACGACGCCACTGGACTCATCACCGGCGTCCAACCGGTCCACTTCCTTCCGACAGCAAGAGTCGTTATTGGAAAACGGATTAGCACTGGAGATCCGGGGCGGCTCCCGGCCGAGACTCGAATCAAACTTGGCGGCGGCACGCTAGGCCCCAACCCAACCGCAACGCCCGCCAGGTAACCGGCTTGCAGCATCCTGTCGGCGCTAGGATCGCGGCAGATGGCTGGTTCGACCAGGCCCCCGTAGCCCAAACGGCAGAGGCAGGCGGCTTAAACCCGCTCCAGCATGGGTTCGAATCCCATCGGGGGCACTCACTTGTTTCCGGCGCAGGAAGGTGCTTCTTAGCCCTTTCCCAGCGGGATGAAAGGGCCGAACGCTAGCGTTCACCTACTATGGAATCCGGCTCGACACGGGATGGGCCGACTAGGAGGAAACAGTTACATGTTGCGCAGTTCGAACCCGATCCTCTCCAAGCAGGACGCGTTCACACCCGCAGCTCCGCAGTACGGCAATAGCTACCCCGGCTACAGCGCCGATCCGTACGGTCAACAGGGTTACCAGGGTTATCCCGGCGGCCCCGTGCCATACGCGCCACCACAGGCTCCCGAAGAGCGGATGACGTTCGACGACGTCGTCACCAAGACCGCGATCACGATGGCGATTCTCATCGCGGCTGCGGCGCTTTCGTGGATGTTCATGCCACCGGCGCTGTACTTCCCGGCGCTAGTTCTCTCCGGGCTGGTTGGGTTCGTGGCAGTTCTCTTCGTCTCCGTCCGGCGCAAGATCTCACCAGGGCTGGTTTTGGCGTACGCAGCCATCGAGGGCGTCTTCATCGGCATGATCAGCAAGTTCTTCGAGAACTTCTATGAGGGCATCGTCGCTCAAGCGGTGATCGGTACGTTTGCCGCAGCCGGTGTGACCCTCGCGGCGTACAAGTTTTTCAACATCCGAGTGACGCCGAAGTTCACCAAGATCGTGGTGATTTCAACTATCGCCTTCGCGGTCGCAATGCTGATCAACTTCCTGCTCGCGATCTTCGGTCTGGGCACGCCGTTCACCAGCGGTATCACCGGCCCGGTGAGCCTGCTGGCCATCGGTATGTCGCTGCTCGGCGCGGTGCTGGCGGTGCTCAACCTGGTGCTGGACTTCGACTACATCGAGCGGGGCGTGGCGATGGGCGCGCCAGCGAGTGAGTCCTGGCGCGGCGCGTTCGGCCTGACCGTGACGATGGTCTGGCTGTATGTCGAGATCCTGCGCCTGCTGTCCTACCTGCGTAGGTAGTGCCGAATCAGGCAGAGCTAGGGCCGCGCCCCGAAAGGGTCGCGGCCCTTGTCATTCCCGAAGGCGCGCAATCCTCCTGGCGTAGCGGAGCGGAAGCCGGCGGATGCGGAAGATGGCAAGCGCTCGTGGACGGCGGCACCACGTTGACGTGAAGGACCGCGGCTAGAGTCACTGGCGTGCAGTACGTGAACTCGTTGATCGAGTTGGTGGGTAACACTCCGCTGGTCAGGCTTTCGCGGGTGACCGGCGATGCCGAACCGCTCGTTCTGGCCAAGATCGAATACCTCAACCCGGGCGGGTCGGTGAAGGATCGTATCGCGGTCAAGATGATCGAGGCGGCCGAGCAAGAGGGCAGGCTCAAGCCGGGTGGGACGATCGTCGAACCCACCAGCGGCAATACCGGTGTCGGCCTGGCCATCGTGGCTCAGGCGAAGGGTTACCACTGCGTGTTCGTGTGCCCTGACAAGGTCAGTGAGGACAAGCGCAATGTGCTTGCCGCGTACGGGGCTCGGGTCGTAGTGTGTCCCACCGCAGTTGCGCCGGAACATCCGGACTCCTACTACTCGACGTCGGACCGTCTGGTGCGAGAGATCGAGGGGGCATTCAAGCCGGACCAGTACAGCAATCCCAATAATCCGGCCAGCCACTACGAGACAACCGGGCCGGAGATCTGGGAGCAGACCGAAGGCAAGATCACCCACTTCGTGGCCGGCATTGGCACGGGCGGCACGATCAGCGGCGCTGGACGCTACCTCAAAGAGGTGTCCGACGGGCGCGTACAGGTGGTCGGCGCGGATCCCAGCGGCTCGGTCTATTCGGGTGGTGCCGGGCGCCCCTACCTCGTGGAGGGCGTCGGCGAGGACTTCTGGCCCGCCAACTATGACCCAACTGTTTGTGATCGGGTGATCGAGGTCGGCGATGCCGATTCCTTCGCAATGACCCGTCGGCTGGCTCGCGAAGAGGCACTCCTGGTTGGCGGGTCTTGTGGCATGGCGGCGGTCGCCGCAGTCCAGTTGGCGCAGGAGGTCGCAAATCCCGAAGCCGTGATCGTGGTGCTGTTACCAGACTCGGGCCGGGGCTATCTCAACAAGATCTTCAACGACAAGTGGCTGACCAGGTACGGATTCGCTCCGCGACCGCGAAATGTCCGGGTCCTCGGCGACGTCTTGCGTGAGAAGGCGGGCACGCTGCCATCGCTGGTGCACACCCATCCCAACGAGACGATCGCGGAGGCGGTGTCGATCCTGCGCGAGTACGGAGTGTCCCAGATGCCTGTCGTTCGGGCTGAGCCGCCGGTGATGGCCGCGGAAGTCGTGGGCTCTGTCAGCGAGCGAGGGCTACTGGGGGTTCTGTTCGGCCGGCATGCCCGTCCGGCCGACGCGGTCGAGTCGGTGATGGAGCCACCTCTGCCTATGCTCGGTGCGACCGAGCCCGTCACCGATGCCGTTGAAGTCCTCGTCGATAAGGACGCGCTACTCGTGCTCGACGACGGCCGGCCGGTTGGGGTGCTGACGCGGCAGGACTTGCTGAACGACATTCACTAAGCGCTCGGCGACAACAGCTCAGCTAGAACCTCGTGCCAGTTCTGCGTCCAGTGCAGGGTCTCCCACGCATCCACTGGCACCCAGCGCGCTGAGCGGGTCGTGCCGCCGGAATCGAGCACGATGGGGTCGGTCGGAGTCTCACAATCCCCCCGGTAGATGAGCCGTACGGCGTGGAAATCCTCGACCTTGCCATGTGGATTCCGGCCGATCCAGCGCGAGGTATGGACCTTGATCAGCTCGCCAAGACTCACGATCTGGGAGGTCTCCTCCATCACCTCACGCAACACGGCCGCCTCCGGCTGCTCATGATCATCCAGACCCCCACCCGGCATGCCCCAACGGCCAGCGATCGCCGTACGATCGGAGAATTCGGTGGCCAGCAACCCGCGGGCTGACAATACGACCGCATAGCCGGCAACCCGCTGCCGAACCACCAGCGCACTACCGGCGGTAAGCGCTAGCCCAGCGTCACGGCCGCGTGGTCGAACGGCAGGCCTCAATTCACCGGTGAGCGGACGAACTTCCAATCGCAGCACCAGTTCACCATGATCATCCCGCGCAACATCGATCGGGCGGATCGTGAAGAATCCATGATCATGAGCCAGCACCTGAGGATCGATACCATGATCAAGAACATCCTCGAACCTGATGCCGCCGTCTTGGCCGACCCCAATGATCCTCATCTCAGGATGGTCTCCGCGGACCTCAACGGCGGATGGCCGTGATCAATAGGAAGCCGCTGGCCAAAGCGACACCGGTTCCGTCGTGCCACGGCGTCAAGCCTTCGGTGAGTGCAACGCGGGCATCGGCGACGATCTCCTCCGGCTGTCCCACGAGCAGCGAGCTGACTTTGATCAGCGCCTGCACGGCATGCTGAACGCTGCCTGGACCACCCACGTAGAGACGATCTCGGCGCACCCGGCAGTCAACGTCGACCCAACCCGCGGTCTGCAGCAAAGCGACCGTCTGCTGCTTGTCTCCTAGGCTGAACGGCCCTTCGACGCCTGATATGGGGGTGTAACTGGCGTTGCGCTTGTCGAGAACGGTGGTAACGATCTCGTACGGCACCGCGAAGTAGGGCGCCTCGTCACGATATGCCCATACGGCGGTGACCAGTCTGCCGCCGGACCGGCAAGCGCTACGGAGGTTGCGAAACGCGGCTTCGGGATGAGGAAAGAACATCATTCCGAACCGGGAGATGATCACATCGAACCCTTCCGGCGGCAGATTCTCCTCACCCGCGTCAGCCACGAGCCACTCGAGGTTTTGGGCGTCCGACCGACGTCGAGCGGCGTTGATCATGTCGGGTGAAATGTCGAGTCCCACGACGCGACCTCCGGCTCCGACCAGCTGAGCCGCCTCGACGGTCGTGGCGCCCGCCCCGCAACCGACATCGAGTACGTACTCACCGGCGGCCAGGTGGGCGGCGTCGAAGATCGCCGCCGAGACGGGCATCAATGGAGTTTCGCTCTCCACGAGGTTCGACAGCCAGCAACGGGTGCGTTCCGAGTCCCAGCCGGCAGCACCGGGCTGCGGACTATTGGGGACTGAGGCCAACAGATCGCCAGAGAGATAGTGCTGCAGCGTCGGCCCGATGGCTCTGACTACCTCCTCGGAGCTTTGAGCAACCAGCGGCGGCAGCTTCAGAATGTAACGACCCATGATCACGCCGAGCACCTGAGATGCCACCAGGCCGGCACGTCGCGATGCCTCTTCCTCTGGCAAATCGAGCGCTTTCAAAACCCTGCTGATCACTTCGAGGGTGAGTAACTCGCTGATCGAACGAGTCAGAACAGGATCGGTTAGGGCGGTACGAACGGTGGCGACCAGGGACGGCTGCAAGTCGGAATCCCAGACGCTGAGGATGGTTCGGATCAGCCGGTCGCCCAAGCTATCCAGGCCGCTAGCGGTCACCTGGTCGAGCAGATCTGTGAGCACGATCGGAATGTCGACGGTGGCGAGGAACAACTGCTCCTTGGTATCGAAATAGTGATGGACCAGAGCCGCGTCAACACCCGCGTCAGAGGCGATACTGCGAATGGATGCACCGGTGAAGCCCTTCGCAGCGAACGCGCGCCGGGCGGCAGTCAGGATGTCACCGCGAGTGTCCTGATTGCCCGGCCGCCGGCCCTTGGCGCTTCGCTGAACCGCCACTGATCTCCTTCGCGCAACACCCTGTCAGTGAAAGCATGCACCTCGGCATCATCGATCTTCAGTCTGTCAGGTCCATGCTGGAACTCGGGGTAGCGTTGGGCCCCGTGATCAGCTGGTTGGCCTACACCGTGGTCGCCTTGGCCGGTGTAGCGATGCTGTGGGGTCTGATCACGGCAATCGCCAACAAGCCGCCAGGCAAGGCACAGCTATTGTTCGCCGGATTCCTTGAGCTTCTTGTCATCGCCCAGTCAGTGATTGCCGGTTTTCGCCTCGTTCTGGGCTTTCGACCGGCTGAGCTTGCGACCACGATCGGCTATCTGATCGGCATCGTGATCTTGATTCCGGTGGCCTGGCTGTGGGCAAATAATGAGCGCACTCGATTCTCCGGCGTCGTACTCGCGGTGGCTGCCCTCGCCGTGCTCGGCATGACCCTCCGGCTCCTGGAGCTGTGGGTACCGCCGCTGCTTCGATGAGCGAGCCATTGCCGCGCCCGACCAACACCGGCCCCGGGCGGATCCTGGTTGCTGTCTACGGGATCTTCGCTCTCGCCGCCTGCTCGCGGGCGGGCGTTCAGTTGGCGACAAAATACAGTGAGGCGCCGCTGGCTTATCTGCTCTCTGCTTTTGCCGGTGTCGTCTACATCGTCGCGACGCTGACGCTTGGGCGCGGTAGTCGTACCTCCTGGCGAGTCGCGCTCGTCGCGATCGTGATCGAAGCCGTCGGCGTCCTGACCGTCGGCACGGCTAGCCTCATCGACCCCGCAGCCTTCCCGCAGGCCACAGTATGGTCGGCGTACGGCATTGGTTACGGCTTCGTGCCGCTCGTCCTGCCGTTCCTGGGGTTGGCGTGGTTGATCAAAACCAGGCCGCGCTAGGTGCACGTAGACACGACGACGAGGAGGCCTAGTGAGTGCTGGCTCAGCTGGCTGCTCAGTCCTACGCCCGGGAGCGCGAGAACCTCAGCCGATTAAGTCCTCGTACTCGGCGTGTCGTTCCAGCCAGCCCCGCATGAACGGGCAGACCACCCGTACCCGCAGGCCACGCCGTCGGATGTCGTCAAGGGTCTGGCGCGCCATTGCGCCGCCGACCCCATGATCCTGGTAGGTAGGCAGCACGTCGGTATGGATCAAGATGATCAAGTCGTCGTCGGTCAGCTCGTACTCGATGACGCCGACGATCTCCCCGTCGACCTGGGCCTCATAGCGCGCCTCGTACAGGTTGTCGGTGACCTTCAGGTCCATAGTTTGCAACTGTGCCAGAGTCCGGTGATCAGATGTCCGAGGTCCACGCTCGGTAAGCTCCTCCGCGGGGAGCCTCATGGATAGGCACCCGCGGGGGAGGCAACATGAAGTACAACGAGCAAGCCAGTCTAGATCCGTCGCAGGTAGGCGGGGGCGGGGGCGGCAACCGCGGGAAGATCGCCATTGGTGGCGGTGCCGGGCTCTTGATCGCCATCGTTGCCTTGTTCCTCGGGATCAATCCGGGCGACATCCTCGGCGGTGGGCAGCCAGCCGAGCCTGGCACTG
>JBKPML010000138.1:0-20345 GCA_046732135.1 Actinomycetota bacterium | reverse complement strand
TGATCTTGGCTACCTCGTCGCGGACCTTGGGATTGGCCACGTTGAGGTCCGGCTGGTACTTGTAGAACCGGTGCAGGTAGTACTGCCCCGCCTTCTCGTCGTACGTCCAGACGCTCGACTCCTGATCGGGGAACACCGGCTCAGCCTGGGCGTCCTTGGGTGGCTCGTCGGCCCACACATAGAAGTCGTGAAACGGGGAGTCCGGACTCGAGCGCGCTGACTGGAACCATGGGTGCTTGTCGGACGTGTGGTTGACCACCAGGTCTGCAATCACTCGCATGCCGCGATCATTTGCCGTACGGATCACTTCGACCAGGTCGCCCAGCGTGCCGAGCCGGCGGTCCACTCCGTAGAAGTCGACGATGTCGTAGCCATCGTCGCGGTCTGGTGTCGGGAAGAAGGGCATCAGCCAAAGGCAGGTCACACCAAGGTCGGCCAGATAGTCCAGCCGCTGTGCCAGGCCAGCGAAATCTCCGATGCCGTCGTCGTTCCAGTCCAGGAACGTCTCAACGTCCAGGCAGTAGATAACGGCCGTCTTCCACCACATGTCCGAGGTTTCAGTAATCCGCATGACGTTAGGCCCCCGTTGGTTTCGGGCTGGGGTTGAGCTGAGGGAGGACCTGCTCACCGAAGACGTCGAGGAACTCGGTCTGCGTCTTGCCGACGTGGTGAAGGTAGAGCTCGTCGAAGCCCAACTCGGCCAGGTCGGCGAGATGTTGCGCGTGCTCGCCGGGATCGGCGGAGACGAAAACGCCCTTGGCCACATCCTCCGGACGGACGGTAGCGGAGGCCACCTCGAAGGCCTCGACCGTTTCCAGGTCCCAGCAGACTGGCGGTGAAAACGTATTAGTGCGCCACTGGTCGTACGCAATCTCCAGTGCCTCATCGTAGGTTGCCGCGTATGACAGGTGGATTTGCAAGATCAGGCGACCGCGTCCACCATTGTCCCGGTAGCTGTTGATCATCTTCCGGAGCGAGTCGGGCGGCTGGGCGATAGTCGCCATCCCGTCGGCCCAGCCGGCTATCCAGCTGGCGGTCTCAGCTGTCACGGCGGCACCGATCAACGGCGGAGCGATCGTTGGCAGGGTGTAGACCCGTGCTCGGTCGACCTTGACCAGCCCATCGTGAGTGACCTCCTCGCCGGCCAGAAGCGCGCGAATGATCTGAACGCACTCGGCCAGCCGCGCATTGCGGATGTCCTTGCGCGGCCATTCCGCGCCCGTGATGTGCTCGTTGGAGTTCTCTCCCGTGCCGAGGGCTGCCCAGAATCGGCCCTCGTACATTGCGCCGAGCGTGGCTATCGCCTGCGCGATCATCGCGGGGTGATAGCGCTGACCAGGCGCGTTGACCACCCCGAACGGCAGGCCGGTAGCGTGCAGAGCGGCGCCCAGCCAGGTCCAGGCAAACGCGGACTGCCCCTGGCGCTCGCTCCATGGCGAGATGTGGTCGGAGCACATGGCGGCGGTGAAGCCCACTAGCTCCGCCTGCTGGACCGCCGCGAGCAGCGCCGAAGGGTGGATCTGCTCATGTGAGGCATGAAAGCCTATGACCGGCACGCGCTCCCCTTCGAATGGCTGCGGTGATCGACCACACTACGCGGGCGCGTCGCGACGTGTGCCGGGCGCCGACACACCCGCCACCGAACAGCTACGCCGCCGACGCCTCACGTGGCTTGCAGAAGCGCAGGTAGAGCGAAGGTGTGACAAAGAGGTTGAGCAGGGTTGACGTGACCAGACCGCCCAAGATCACCACGGCCAACGGAAACTCGATTTCGTGGCCCGGCCGCTCTCCCAGAACGACGAGGGGCACCAACGCCAACCCAGTGGCCAGCGATGTCATCAAGATCGGCGCAAGGCGCTCCCGAGCGCCGCGCAAGACGAGCTCTGTCCCGAAGGGTTCGCCTTCGTTCCGCTCCAGATGCTGGCAATGGTTGATGAGCAGTATTCCGTTGCGAGCGGCGATTCCGAAGACGGTGAAGAAGCCGACCAGAGACCCGAGGGAGATGTTCCCGCCACCCAAGAGGGCTGCAATGACTCCGCCGACCAACGCCATCGGGAGCGTTAGGAAAACCAGCAGCGCGGGACGCCAGCTGCCGAACGACGTCTGGAGTAAGAGCAAGATAGCTGCTCCGGCAATGAGGGCAGTCGCAAGCAACTGGTTCTGTGCCGACTGTCGCTCCTGGAACTCGCCGAGCACTTCGGCATGGTAGCCGCGGTCGAACTGCACGCTGCGCAACCTTTCATTGAGATCTTGGACGACCGAGCCGAGGTCGCGGCCCCCGAACGTGGCACTCACATCCAGCCGCCGGGAGTCACCTTCACGGTCGATCGAATTCGGAGTTGGCACCAATGTCACGTCCGCCACATCGCCGAGCCGCACCCGTTTCCCGTTCGGGGTGTCGAGCGGCAGGTTCTCAATGTCGAGCACACTGTTTCGCGTCTCCGATGTGCTCCAGACCACGACGTCGTACGCCTTGCCGGCGCGGAAGATGTCTCCGACCTCCTCTCCGGCGACGAGGGTCGCGGCCGCCCTGCGTACATCGCCGGGCTTGAGCCCGTACGTGGCGGCCTTGGGCAGGTTCACTTCGACCTCGATCTGCGGGACGTCGGTCGAGACATCAACGTGTTGATCTTCGACGCCCTCAATGCCCGCCAGGATTTTGTTGATCTCTTCTGCCTTGGTGCGGAGAACATTCAAGTCCGGACCGAAGACGCGGACGACTATGGGCTCCTTGCCGCCCGATATGACCTCCTCGATCCGCTCGTCGAGGTAGGTCTGCGTCTCCCGGAACAACCCCGGATACGGTTCGGTGACCGCCTCGATCCGGTCCAGCGTTTCTTGGTAGTCGACTGACGGATCGATGCTGATCCAGGCTTCGCCAAGGTTGACGCCGGCGACCTCTTCGCCAAGAAACGCCTGCCCGATGTGTGCCCCGAAGTTACGGACACCGGGAATCTCACGCAGCCGCTTGCTTACCTCTATGGTGCTGCGCTGCATCTCTGCGGCGGACGTCCCCGGCTGAGTCACCCAGTGGATGAGAAAGTCGCGTTCTTTGAATGCGGGGAACAGGGATTGTCCAAGTAATGGCACGATTGCAACGCCGGCGATGGTCACGACCCCAACGACGGCATAAGCCCATCGCGGTCTGCTGAGAATGCGCGATAGCGCTGCTGTGTAGCCGCGCTGTAGTACACCGACCAGCGGCGACTGCCGACGCTCGATGCCACCGCCCCGCAATAGCAAAAGTGTCAGGGCTGGCGTCACTGTCATCGCCACGATCATGGACGCCACGATTGCCAAGGTGTAGGAGAGCGCCAACGGTCGGAAGAACGCCCCGGTCAGGCCGTGAAGCAGAAAGACGGGCACCGCCGCCGCCACGATGATCAGCGTCGCGAAGACGATTGGGCTTCGTACCTCGAGGGACGCGTTCAAGATCACCGTCGCCGTCGATTTCCCGCCGCCGCTCAGGCGGTGCTGTCGCAGCCTCCGGACGATGTTCTCGACATCGATGATCGCGTCGTCAACTACAGCTCCCAAGGCGATCACCAGACCGGCGAGAGTCATCGTGTTGATCGTCTCCCCACGCCAATGCAAGATGAGCAGCGTGGCCATCAATGACAGCGGAATGGTCAGCAAGCTGATCAGTGCGACACGCCACTCGAACAAGAACAGTGCCAAGATCACGACCACCAGGACGAACCCGAGAATCAATGCCTGTGTGAGGTTGTGGATGGATTCCTGGATGAAATTGGCCTGCTGGAAGATCGTGGTGTCGAACTGGATTCCGGGCAGGCCGGGCTCCAGCGAGCGGATGGCTTCCTCGACACCGCGGGTCATCTCAACCGTGTTCGCCCAAGGCAGTTTCTCGACGACCAGGAGGAGTCCGGGATCATCGTCGATCACGGCATCACCGATTAGTGGTTGATGATCTTCGACAACCTGGGCGACGTCACCGATGCGGACCGGCGGCCTTTGGCTCTTGCCGTCCTTCAGCGGAACCTTGGCGAGATCCTCGGGCGTGATGATCGGAAGTACGTTTCGGACGCTGAGCCGTTGGTTCGGCGACTCGATGGTTCCGCCCGTACCGATGATTGATCCGTTCGAGAACCGCAGCAGGCCCGAGTCGACGGCATCAGCGGTGGCCTCCATAACATCGTTGAGCGCGACCTGGTGAGCGGCCATCTTCGGCGGGTCGACCTGCACCTGCATCATCTGCAGGCGCTCACCCCACAGCGCGACATTGGCCACGCCGGGGACCGCAAGCAAGCGGGCCCGGATCGTCCAGTAGGCCGACATCGACATTTGGATGAGCGAATGGTCCTTCGAAGTCATGCCGATCTGCATGGCACGACCTGTCGCCGACACTGGCGCTAACATGACCGGCGGCGCGGCCCAGGTCGGCAAGGTTGCACTGACGGCCGTCATGCGTTCCTGTACGAGCTGCCGGGCCCGCAGCAGGTCCACATCCTGGGAGAAGATCAGCTCGATCGCCGACAGCTGCGGCACCGACTTGGACCGCATGTCCTCCAGTCCGTCAACACCGTTGAGCGCTTGCTCGAGCGGAACTGTGACCAGCTGCTCGACATCTGAGGTCGACAAGCCGAGGCACGCAGTTTGGATCACCACTCTAGGAGGGGCGAACTCGGGAAACGCGTCAATCCGTGTTGATGGCAAGGTCGCGACGCCAAAGGCCATCATCAGCGCGCCAATGGCAACGACAAGAAAGCGGTAGTTGAGGCTGGTCTGGACGATCCACCGCATCAGGGTGCGACGGCCGGCCATCATTCCTCGCCGCTGATGCCGGCTTCGATGCCCACGAGCTCAGGGGCACCGACGGTCACCACTTGGGTGCCGGGGGTGGGACCCTTGCTGAGGCTCACGAGGTCGTTCTTGATGGAGTCGATCACGATCGGTGCACGCTGATAAGTCAGTGGAGCGCGGACGGCGAAAGCCCATGACTTCCCGTCGGCGTCATACACCACTGCCGAGTACGGGATGACGAGAGTCGCTGGCCCGTGCAGTTTGCTGGGCAGGGTTCGCACCGGAGTCGTTTCGATGCCAAGCCTCAGCTGCGCCCGGTCGGTGAGGATGATTCGTGGGGGATGTGAATCGTCGACTTCCTCAACCCGAGCGGCTGTCTCTTCGGGCGGCTCCTCGCTTGCAGCACTGTCGCTCGTGCAGCCACCCACCAACAAGATCACCGCGAGCAGGGTGGGGATGAACCAGATCCATCGGCTAGATCTCACTCGGTCACCTCGATCCGCTGGTCGGCTGTGGCGGTGCTAGGTGCCGGATGAGTTTCTCTGGCCAGGGCGGCGTCAAAAGTGGGGACCACCAGGAGAACCACGATGGTGGCTGTGAGCAGTCCGCAGATCGTTGCAACGGCGAACGGGTGCAGGATTTCCAGTCCGGCAAGATCGTCCAGGACAGCCGGAGCCAGCAGGATCGCGGCCGTCAGGACTGCCGTGCGGAGCACGGATGGTGCGATCTCCCGCGTTGCTTGATGAGCGGCCGAAGCCGCAGTCGCCTCCGGCTCGCGGCGCAACTGTTGAGCCCTGCGTAGCAGGATCAAGGACTGGCGTATCGTCACCGCAAGCACCGCGAATAGAGCCGCGAGTACCCCGATCGAGCGGGCACCGCCTACCAATGGCGCCGCGAAAACCACACCGAGAACGGCGAGTGGGAATGAGGCGAACAACACCAGTCCGGCCCGCCAGCTGCCACTCGCCGCCTGGAGGAGTAGCAGCATTACCAATCCAGCGACCAAAGCCAACGCAACGATTCGTCGCTCGCTGGCTTGCTGGTCCAGCGCATCATCGAGTACTTCGGCGCGGTACTCGTAAGGCATGGCCATGCCACGAAGCCGCTGGGTGACATCGGCCGCAACGTCGTCGATATTGCGGCCCACGACCATGGCCGTTACGTCAACGCTGCGGGACACGGCGTCGTGTGAGATCGCGACCGGATCGGGTGCGACCCGGACCCTGGCGACCTCCCCGAGACGGACGGGTTTCCCGGAAGGCGTGTCGATCAACAGCGATTGCAGGCTGGCGATGCCCTGCCGTGTTGCAGGTCCGCCCCATACGACAACGTCGAAGATCTTCTGCTGCTCGTACAGGCTGCCGACGGTCAATCCAGAGATCAGCGTGCTGGCCTCGCGCCTGACGTCGCCCGGCCGCAGGCCGTACTTCTGCGCGGCGACCAGGTCTACCTCGATCTCGACCGTCGGTTCACTCACCTGCGGTTCGGTCCGTGGGTCGAGGACGCCAGGAATGGTGCCGATCACCTTGCTGATGTCGTCGGCGGTGTCTCCGAGGACGGTCAGGTCTTGGCCGTACACGCGGACCACGAGCCGCTGCTGAGCGGAGCCTTGGACCGCCACCACTCGATCCGCGGCGTAGGTCCGGACGCTGCTGTGAAGTCCGGGGTATCCGCGGACAACGGACTTGACCGCGGCAAGGGTGTCGGAATAGTCGGCGTCGGTTGCCAGCCTGACCCAGATCTCGGCTGCGTCGACGTCCACTACTTCATCTGCGGTGATCGCCCGGCCGACATGGGCACCTGCGGAGTCGACGCCGGGGACAGCGCGCAGTTCAACCGCGATGGCAGAAGTAATGCGGTTCATGTCGGTTAAGGACGTGCCGGGTGCGGCCTCCAGACGCACCAACACATTGCGGTCCTGCAAAGTCGGCAGGACGGGTCCGGACTTGACCTGGGTGAGGGTTGCGAGCCCGACGCCGGCAAGCAGAACCGAGGCGACAAGGACTGGCCCTGGATGAGCCATGATCGGCGGAGCCGCGCGGTCAAAGCCGCGGATCAACCAGCGATCGATCGGGCTGAGCCGGCGCGCCTTCCCATGATCACCGAGGAGCAGTACTGCGAGCGTGGGTGTGACCAGCAGCGCGACGATAAGTGAAGTTCCCAGCGCCAGCACGTAGCTGAGCACCATCGGCCGCACGAATGCCGAGGCAATGCCGGGAGCCAGCAGCAACGGTGTTAGACCAATGATCACGACGGCTGCTGCGACCAGCAGCGGTCCGCGCCGGGACACAACCACCTCCGTCACCACCGAGACGACCGCCGGTCGGCTCTTACTCCCGCTCGCACCCAGCTGGCGACGGATTTCATCGACATCACCCACGGTGTCGTCGACGACGACGGCCAAGGCTGCCGCAACGCCGACCAGCGTCATCGTGGTCAGCGTTTCGCCGCGGAGATGGAGCACATACGCCGCCGAGACCAGCGACAGCGGCACGGCGAAGGCGACTATAAGGGCCACCCGCCACGACAGCAGCATCACTGCCGCGGCAGCGATGAGCATCGCTACGGCGACTAGGCCAACGACGCCGAGATGGCTCAATGCCGTCGAGAGGTATGTCGCTGGTCGGAACACCTGCGGATCCAGCGTGATTCCGGAGAGGCCGGGTGCCATCGCATCGAGGGCCGCCTCGATATCGCCGGTGACCTGAGCCGTGTTGGCTCCAGGAAACCGTTCGACGACGAGCATGAGGCTGGCAGTGCCGTCGATACTCGCATCCCCGATCAACGGTTGATGATCTTCTCGCACCGTGGCGAGGTCACCGATACGCAGCGGAGGGTCACCTGAGCCCTCCACTGCAACGGCCGCCAGTTGCTTCGTGGTGGTGATGGGCTGAATGTGCTGTACGCCCAACCTCTGATTGGGCGTCTCTACGAACCCGCCGGTGCCAGGGGTTGACGCCTCGACAAAGCTGAGCGGTGAGACCCACAGCGCGTTACCCGTCGACTCGATCAGCTGGGTGAGCGAGACAGCGTGGCTGCGCAGCCGGTTCGGGTCCACCTGGACCTGGAGTTGGCGGTCCCGCAGTCCCCAGATCGACACCTTGGCTACCCCGGGGATGCTCATCAGCCGTGGCTGAATCTGCCATCTGGCCAGCACCGACATCTGTATCGGCGAGACGGTCTGCGACGTCATGGCGATCATCGCGATGCGGCTAGTGGACGATGTCGGCTGCACCATGATTGGCGGAGTACCGACATTTGGCAGGGCCTTGGCCTGAGTCATCCGCTCCTGAACCATCTGACGGGCTTGGTACAGGTCCGTGCCGGGCTCGAACTCAAGGTCAATAGCAGAGAGACCCGGCATCGATTGAGACCGGATGTGCTCGAGCCACGGGATCCCGTTCAACAGGTCCTGCTCGAGCGGCACTGTGATCAGCTGCTCGACTTCTTCTGCGGACAGACCCAATGCTTCAGCCTGGACCTGAACGGCGGGTGGATCGAACTCCGGATAGATGTCGACAGCGGCGTCTCGAAGCTGTACCAGCCCGACGCAGAAAATTCCGATCGCCGCGGCAAGGACCAGGCGACCAAATCGCAACCCCGAGTTCACCAGCCAGAGCACATCAACAACCCGATCTAGTTCTTAAAGCGGGAGATGATCTTGAATCTCGGACGGCGTCAGCTCACCTGACGACGCTCAAATAGCAGCCAGTCGATATATCTCCTCGGAGGCGAAACCTTCTGATCATAAGTATGGGAACCTTTACATCTTCTGTCGATAGGATTGTTAGCCGATCTCTTTAGCGACGGGAGGAGTTCATGTTCGTCCAGGTAATTCAAGGCAAGGTCGTTGATCGCGCGGCGTTTCGGCAGGCAATGGATCGGTGGCTGAACGAGCTGGCACCACAATCAATTGGTTGGCTTGGCAGCACTGGCGGGGTGACCGATGACGGGAGATTCATTCTCTTCGCACGTTTCTCCTCCGAAGAAGAGGCAATGCAAAACAGCAGCCGACCGGAGCAGGACGCCTGGTGGTCGGAAACGTCGAAGCTCTTCGATGGCGAGGCGACCTTCAAAAACAGCATCGCCGTCGACACCGATATCGCAGGTGATCCTGATCAGGCGGGATTCGTCCAGTTCGTCCTCGGCAAAGTCACTGACGCCGACCGGGCCCGGCAGTTGATGCGGCGCGATTCCATCCAGCAATGGGCGGACTTCCGTCCCGACTTGATTGGCACCGTGACGGCGATCCATGAAGGTGGCGAAATGACAACGGCCGCCTACTTCACCTCTGAGCAGGAGGCTCGGGAAGGCGAGAAAAAGGAAGTCCCAGCGGAGCTGATGGAGGGCATGGAGGAGATCAACAACCTCACAGTGGGCGAGCCGGAGTACCTCGACCTGAAGGAGCCGTGGCTCGACTCGCCGAAGGCATGAACCCGGCCTGAGGCGGCCATACACTTCCGGCATGGCGCAGCCCGGGACCATCAGCCGCGTCACATTGGCGATCCTCTGGCTGTTGCTTGGTGGCGCCATGATCGCCGTACCCGTCTGGCTCGGCTGGACCCGTTGGCAGGCCATTCTCAATGGCCACCCGGCGATGATGGCAGCAGCGATCATCTGTGGGCTGCTCGGGTTCGTTGCTGTTGCCTGGTCCATTGCCTCGCTCACGCTCGGCGGCCGGGAGGACCGCGAAGGCGACCCGGCTCATCCCCGGCGGCGCAGCGAATCGCAAATCCGGCATCGCGCCATCAGGCGGGTGCTGCTCGCAATTCCCGCTTTGGTTGTCTGCGGGATCCTGGTCGCCTTCCTCGCCTGGGCGCGCCCCATTCAAGCCGCCGGCAGCGCCACAGCGGCTATGCGGTCAGAAAACAACGTTGTCGTGACGGACAAGGTCGGCTGGTACGAAATGCAGCTGGCTCGCAAAGACCAGTCGGGAAAGGCGGTCAAGCCGAGTGTCGCGCTGGTGTTCGTGCCCGGGGATCGGATCGATCCGCGCGCTTATGCCGCACTGCTGCGGCCTTTGGCACAATCCGGCTACCTTGTCGCAGTCCTCAAGCCCGCTTTCGGAATTCCCCTCACTCGGCCGGGTCAGGCGCAAGGTGTGCTTCGGGTACATCCCGAGATCAAATATTGGGCGGCTGGTGGTCATTCGGCCGGCGGCGCTGCAGCCGCGTCCTTTGCCGACGCGCTTCCTCAAATCAGTGGATTGATCTTGTATGCGTCCTATCCGACGCGGAAGTTGGACCGTAGAGATCTGAAGGTGTTGTCGGTTTCCGGCTCTGCCGACGCTCTGGTCAACCCCAGCGAAATAGATGCGTCGAAGGCCGACTTGCCCGCATCGACGACATACGTGTCCATCCGGGGTGCGGTGCACAGTGACTTCGGCGACTACGGCCGCCAGCCGGGGGAGGGCACGCCGACCATCGACCACTCGATGGCCCAAGCCAACGTGCAGCAAGTCACGCTGGATCTACTTGCGTCCCTGACCCCACCACCATCGAAGGCAAAGAAGTGAGGACAAGCTATGAGTGAGATCGGTTTGCGGCTCGCCCAGGAAAAGATGGCCGCTGCTGGCGTGCACCAGAAGGCCATCGATGTCTTCAGCCACTACTATGCCCAGCTCGAGCAGGGAGTGACTGGCTTCATCGCCGAAGATTCGATTCGCCCACTGGAGCACCCGGATCTACTGGAATCGGTTTCAGTGTCCGACGAGCAAGCCCAGGCCGCCCTGGCTCAGACCGTGATCATCAAGCTCAACGGGGGGCTCGGCACATCCATGGGCATGGACAAGGCGAAGTCCCTGCTCTCGGTGCGGGAGGGCAAGTCGTTCTTGGACATCATCGTTGATCAAGTGCGGTCCGCACGGAAGAAATATGACGTCAAGCTGCCCTTGATCTTCATGGACAGCTTCCGAACCCAGAGCGACACCTTGGCCGCACTCGCGCGTTACGACGATCTTGCCGTCGACGGCCTTGAGCTTGACTTTCTGCAGAATTCCGAGCCGAAGCTTCGCGCCGACGACCTGACCCCCGTGGAATGGCCGGCCGAGCCCGAACTCGAATGGTGTCCTCCAGGGCACGGCGACCTCTATACCGCGCTGGATGTATCAGGATTGCTCGATCGCTTATTGACGTTGGGTTACCGGTACGCATCGGTGTCTAATTCTGACAATCTGGGTGCCGAGCCGAATGCCACAATTGCGGGTTGGTTCGCTGGCAGCGGCTCCCCGTACGCGGCCGAGATCTGCCGCCGTACCGCTGCCGATCGCAAGGGTGGCCACCTGGCGCTCCGCAATTCCGATTCGCAGTTGATCTTGCGTGACACTGCCCAGACCGCCAAGGAAGAAATGGATTTCTTCACCGACGAGCATCGGCATCCGTATTTCCATACCAACAATCTGTGGTTCGACCTGCAGGGGCTGGCTCGGAAGCTGGAGGAGCGGGACTCCGTGCTGGGACTTCCGTTGATCAAAAACGAGAAGACCGTCGACCCCGCAGACCCGTCCTCCCCCGCGGTGATCCAGATTGAGTCGGCGATGGGCGCTGCCATTGAGGTCTTTGACGGTGCGACTGCGATCGGTGTCGGCCGAGATCGATTCGTGCCAGTGAAGAGCACCAGCGACCTGCTAGTACTTCGTTCTGATGTATACGACGTTGCAGACAACGGTCGCCTGATCAAGATCATCGATCCGGCGCCACTAGTCGAGCTCGATTCTCGCTACTACAAGACCATCTCAGCTTTCGATCAGCGTTTCCCCTCTGGAGCTCCCTCGCTGCAGCGGGGAAGGAGCCTCAGTATCGACGGTGACTGGACCTTCGAGGCCAATGTGTCGATTGTCGGTGCGGTCAAGCTTGAGGATCGCGGTTCGCCGCAAAGGGTGGCCGCGGGGTCTGTGCTGGGTGATGGGCAATAACCGGCCGCTTGGGTACCCGCTGGCCCTCCGGGTTAGCCCGGGCTAGTGCAGCACCAGGCTGATCCGGGTCGCCGCTGCGGCCTGGGCCAGTACTGTGGCCGTCTTCTCCTCCACTTCGACGAGGAGAAGCGCGCCTTCAGCCGCCGTTAGATCCGCATCGTCTGACCGGGGCGGAATCGTCAGAACCTTGACGTCGGTCGCAACGACGTTGGCGGCAGCACTACCCTCCGGATCTGCCGCGATGACATCGATTCTCGAGCCGGGCTCCAGGAGTGCGGCGACTTCCGGGTCCGCTATGCGTAGCGGTGCAACGACGTGACCCGGAGAGGCGACGGCATCCCGGGCAAGGAGATGAAGTGCTGTCAGGATCTGGCCCTCGGCAACCGGTCCCAGCACCCGTTTGCCGATAACCGCAGCCGGATCGGCCAATGCCCCGTCGGGCAGGGCGTCCTCTGTTACCTCCGATACAACAACCTCCTGGGGGCTGACCACAGTCCCGGAGGGCAGTTGAGTGGTTGCCCGGACCACTCGAACTGTGGGAGGGCCTGCCGGCGCTGCGGCTGAAACGCCGGTGAGCACAGCGGCGATGGCGGCCAGTACTGCAAGTTTGCGGCGATGCCACGAAATGGCGCGGCGGACATCGCGCAAGAAGCGTCGTCGACCACTTGGCGGCCTCATCGACCGTATCCAGGCTTGTGCAGCAACAACCACAGCGTGCCGAATAGTGTCACGCTGGGAACGTTAAGGAGGAGCGGGAAGATCGTTCAGATCATCCACAGTCTCGCTCTCCGGCTTCCGTAGCGGTTGTGGATAACTAGCTGGCGGCTGCGCCCACCTTCTCGGAACGGCCGTCGGAGGCGCCCGAGCCGGAAGCCGACGAGTCAGTGTCAGCGGCCGATTTGGCAGCCTTCTCGGACGTGGCTGAGCCGTTGGTCTTGGCCGCGACATCTTTCTTGCCGTCGGACTTTCCAGTGTCGGTCGAGTCGCCGACTCGGCTGTCCGTCCGATAGAAGCCCGTTCCTTTGAACACCACACCGACAGCGCTGAACAGCTTTCGTAGCGGTCCGCCGCAGCGTGGACACTCAGTTAGAGGCGCATCGCTGAACTTCTGCACCGCCTCGAGGTCCTCCCCGCACTCAGTGCACCGGTACTGATAGGTGGGCATGCCGCTTCACTTTCTGCTACGCAGCCTTGACTAGCACTCAAGCATAGCGACTGCTAATGGTTCTGATCGGATATCTCGGTGACCGCCACTTAGTCTTGGACAGTGCCTCGCATCCCGCGCTGGGTGATCTTCACCGCCCTCGTCGTGATCTTGGCGCTGGGCGCGCTCTCCAGCCTTGCCGCGGCGACGGCCCGGCAGTCCTTCCCGGAATACTCCGGAGAGTTGGTTCTCCCTGGCTTGACCGGTTCCGTCGAGGTCCTGCGCGACTCGTACGGCGTGCCCCACATCTATGCCGACAATCCGGAGGATCTCTTCGAAGCTCAGGGCTACGTCCAAGCGTCCGACCGCTTCTATGAGATGGACTTCCGACGGCATCTGGCCGCGGGCCGGCTATCCGAGCTCTACGGCGCGAGCCAGATCGAGGCTGACTCCTATATCCGCACGCTCGGCTGGCGCCGGGTGGCAGAACAAGAACTGGCACTGCTTTCGGCCAGTACGCGGCGCTATCTCGACGCATACGCTTCCGGCGTCAACGCCTACATCCGCGGGAAGAAAGCGGCCGAACTATCACTCGAATACAGCGTGCTCGACCTGAAGGGTTTGGAGTACCAGCCAGAGGAGTGGACTGCTGCTGACTCCGTTTCGTGGCTGAAGGTGGTTGCTTGGAATCTCGGATCCAACATCAACCAGGAAACCGAGCTGGCGATCATGACAGCTAAAGTCGGCGCTCGACGGGCGAACGAGCTCTTCCCCGGCTATCCATTTGAGGACTTCGAGCCCATCGTCAGTCGAGGAACTGTTGCTGGCAAGACATTCGATCCGTCAGCGGGTCGGGTCTCGGCCCGTCCGGCGCCCAACGGCCTGACCCAAGATCAACTTCGGCGTGGAAGCTCCGCGTTGTCCTCGGTGAGCAGGATCGACAACGTCATTCCGCCGGCGCTCGGATCGCGGTCACTCGGCGCCGAAGTGGGATCTAACTCCTGGGTGGCCTCCGGAGCCCACACGGCTTCCGGAAACGCGATGCTCTCCAACGATGCCCACCTTGGGACGTCAATCCCATCGGCGCTGACCCAGCTCGGACTTCATTGTCGAACCGTGTCGAAGGAATGCCCGTTCGACGTCTCCGGTTTTGGCTTCACTTCCATCCCAGGCGTGGTGATCGGCAAGAACGCCAAGATCGCATGGGGCTTGTCCACCAGCTACGTCGATGTGCAGGACCTCTACCTGGAGAATGTGGCGGGCGACACTGTGCGCAAGGGCGATTCGTTCACACCGCTTCAGATCCGTACGGAGTTGATCTCGGTGCTCGGAGAGGAGCAGCCTCGCTCGCTGCGGATCCGGACATCCCGACACGGGCCCCTGCTGTCGGACGTCAGGCAGTCTCTGCAGCGCGTCGGGACTGCTGGGGCCGAGCCCGGAAAACAGCCCTACGCTGTTGCACTGAGCTGGGTCGGCCTCACTCCTGGCCGATCGATGGATGCGGTTTTCGCGATAGATGCAGCCAACAATTTCGACCAGTTCCGGGCTGCGGCGAAGTTGCTCTCGGCGCCCTCAGAGAACTTGATCTACGCCGATGTCGAGGGCAACATCGGCTACCAGCTTCCGGGGGACGTACCGGTGCGCGAGCAAGGTGACGGTCGGATGCCATCACCCGGCTGGGACACCGCCTACGACTGGCAGAGCCGGATCCCCTTCGCCGAGTTGCCGTATTCCTACAACCCGCCCGGCGGCTTCATTGTCGCTGCGAACCAGCAAGTGATCGGGCGCCAGTACCCTTATCGGCTTGGCTCTGAATTCTCATACGGCTGGCGTAGCCAACAGCTCATCGACCGCCTGGCAGCCTCGCCGCCGCTGACGATAGACAGCGCCGCACAGCTCTTCTACGACGACACGATCCGGGTGGCTGCCGACATCGTGCCCGCCCTGCTCAAGATCAAAGTGAACGACTCCTGGGTGCGCGAGGGTCAACAGACCCTGGTCGGCTGGGACTACTCGGCCGACTCGAGCTCTGCCGCGGCTGGGTACTTCAACGTGGTCTTCCACAACATTCTCAAGCTCACTTTCCGCGACGACATGCCAGAGGATCTGTGGCCAGCGGGAGGGGATCGCTGGTACGCGGTCGTGGCGTCGTTGATGGCGTCACCGCGCAGCCGTTGGTGGGATGACGTCAACACAAAGGATCGGGTCGAGGTCCGTGATGACATCCTGCTTGCCGCCCTGACCCAGGCGCGAAAGGAGATCACTTCGCTGATGGCGCGGGACGTCGACGAGTGGGAATGGGGCAAGCTGCACCGGATCACGCTTCGGAATTCGACGCTGGGCAACAGTGGCACCGCCATCGTTGATCGGCTCTTCAACCGGGGCAACTATCAGGTTGGCGGTGGGCCCGGCGTGGTCAACGCCATGGCCTATGACGATCGAGCCGGCTATCGAGTCGTCAACGCGCCGACGATGCGGATGCTGATTGACTTCACTGACCCCGATGGCTCGAGGTGGGTCAATCAGAGCGGAGTTTCGGGACACGCCTTCTCGCGTAACTACGACGACCAGACCGAGTTGTGGGCGGACGATCACATGTGGCCGCTCGTCTCGTCGCGGCCGGCCATCGATGCTCGTGCCATCGATCGGCTCCGCCTGACTGCGGGTGGCTGACGAATCGATCCCGGCTGGCGTGACTGCGTTCCCTCATGTCTGGGTATGTGGCGTCCTGGGTACAGAAATGCTGCTTCGGCAACAGATCTCAGGGAGGAGCTCTATGACGACGACGGTTGAAAAACGGATCCTCGTCAACGTGCCAGTGAGCACGGCCTACAACCAGTGGACGCAGTTCGAGGACTTTCCCCAGTTCATGGGCGGAGTCAAGAGCGTGACCCAGCTCGGCGACGATCGGCTCGAGTGGGTCGCTGAGATCGCTGGGGTCCGCCGCAAGTGGGAGGCGAGAATCTTGGAACAGGTTCCCGATCAAAAGATCGCCTGGGCCGCCACTGAGGGGGCAACCAACGCCGGTGCCGTGACGTTCGAAGATGTGGGCGGCGGGCAGACCTCACTCCATCTCTCGCTGGAATATGAGCCTGAGGGCTTGGTCGAGAAGGTCGGAGACAAGCTCAATATCGTCGAGAACCAAGCTGAGCGTGATCTCGAGCGGTTCAAGGCCTTCATCGAATCCGAGGGTTACGCCACAGGCGCTTGGCGGGGTTCCGTCAACGAAGGCGCTCAAGTAGGCACCCCTGGAGTCGAGGAAGCGAGCCAATCACGCGGCGACAGTGGTAAGGCGGGCGTGTCCGGAAAGGCGGTCGCCGCAGGGGTCGGAGCTGCGGCTGCTGCTGCTGGCGCCGTCGTAGCGGGGGCGGCGGCTAAGAAGTCCAGCGATGACACTGGCGATGTGTCGACCGGTGAGGACACCGTTTCTGTCGCCCGGACTCCGACGGAGGCTTCCGGCGTCGCCAGCACCGGAGTGGGCTACGACGATACGACGGCGCCGCCGCCCGAAACACCGAGTATGGATTACCCGGCCGCCACAGGGGCAGGGACATCAGCGCTTGGCTATGACGACGCCGCTGGGACAGCAAGGCCGGGGTATGAGACCGCGACGGGAGCGGTAAGTCCTGAAGACGAGGACAAGCTTGGCTACGGAGGTACCAGTTCGGAGCCAGCGGATCGGTAGATCGGCGGAATCGGCGCGAGGTGAGCGGTGGTCCACGGCAGACCGCCGCTCACTGGCGTTGATCCGGATACATCGGCCAAGGAAATCGGACGCCAGTTCTTGCTTGAGTCGCCTTCAGACGGCGTGTCGCGGACGCCGCCCGCAATCCGGTGTCCCATTCGCGTGGCCGCAATCGTCGCCTCCGTAGGCTACGTTTCGAGCATGCCTGACGTTGGTGCCACGATTCGGCGCCGGGTGGTTGTCAGGGGCCGGGTGCAAGGCGTGTTCTTCCGCGACACCTGCCGGCGCGAAGCTCGTACTCGGGGAGTCAATGGCTGGGTCAGAAACAGTCCTGACGGGTCGGTTGAGGCGGTCTTCGAAGGTGGTGCGAAGTCGGTCGAGGCCATGATCGCGTGGGCTAACCGCGGCCCGGATCTCGCCGAGGTCACTGGTCTGGAGGTTATCGAGGAGGCCCCGCAGGGTGAGACGCGGTTCCGTGTCGCCTAGGAGCCGAGCCGGTAGCCGCGCTTGACCACAGTCGTGATCAATCCGGGCAGGTCCAGAGATCGACGAGCCGGCTCAACGCGACCTCCGACCGCATGATCATCCGGAGTATCGGCTGACGCCTGGCTTGGCGGGTTTGCGAGGTCGTTTCCGTCTTAGGATGACTGACGGCTGGCTTGGGCAGCGTTTTTGCGGGTCGTTTCCCATCTCAGGATGGAAGACGCGCGACCAGAAGGAAATGCTTCCAACCAGTTCTGGGCAGGTCAGCAGCCGCAGGATTGGCGGATGACTATCTCCATGTCGAAGAGTTGAAGCCCGGGTGCGCGGTCGGGGTCGAGGATCGCCTGTACGGCAGCCGTCGCCATTTCGCGTACGGGCTGCCGAGCCGTGGTCAGCGGGGGCCAGCAGTACTCGGCCTCACTCGTACCGTCGAACGAGACAAGCGCAAGGTCGCCCGGAACGGTGAGGTCGTGCTCGCGAATGGCGCGCAGTGCCCCCACGGCCAGTCGATCAGAGCTCGCCAAAATGGCAGTCGGCGGGCTGGAGCCGGCCAGCAATTCTTTGCCGAGCTCGTAGCCCTCCTCATGCGTAAACGGGCCGCGCTTGATCGGCCCCGGTGGCAGACCAGCCGCGCTCAACGCGTCAAGCCAACCCTTCTCGCGGTTCGACGGGAACGCTTCCTCGGTCGATTCGCCCATCAGCAGCGCAATCGATCGATGACCATGCACGTCGATCAAGTGCTCCACCACCTGGCGGGTACCTTGCCGAGCATGCGGCCCAATGGTGGCGTACCCGGCGGCTTGGTATTGACAGTCGAACAGCACCGTTGGCGGAGTGGGATGGCGCAACGCGGCAATCTCCCAGCGGGAAAAAACCGTGGAGATTAACAGGCCGTCAACTCGCCGGGCTTCAAGATCATTCGCCAGGCGGGCTTCCGTTGTCTTGTCGCCGCCAGAGGTGGCCATTACCAGTGCGTAGCCCTCACGTGCTGCGGCGAGTTCAATCTCGTGTGCATATTCAGCGAAGAAGAGATTGCTGATGTCTGGAATCAACAGGCCGAGCATTTCGGTAGTGCCACGCTTTAATGCGCGTGCACTGATGTTGGGCCGGTAGCCCAGCACGTCAATGGCGTCACGAACTCGGGCCGCAGTCTCAGGTGCGACTTTCTTGGGCCCGTCGTTCACGACGTAACTCACCACGGCGGAGCTGACCCGGGCGTAGCGGGCGACATCCGCGCGAGTGACGGCGCGTCGCTGCTTCAGTCCGCCGTCTGCCATTACATCGCCGGACTCGAGGTCAATGACGTGGCAGTGATAGCCGAGGGCGCGTCACCGAAGTCAGGGATAGGCAACCGTTCACCGCCACGCAGCGCAGACTGGTGAGCGAGAATTCCGGGCACTGTGAAACGTGCTGCAGTCCAGGCATTGACTGGAGGCAGTGTTCCAGTCGCAGCTGCGGTCACGAAATCGTCAACCAGAAACTGGTGGCTCCCTTCATGACCGTTGGTTGCGCCGCGAAAAGTCTCGGGCAGCCGCGAGGTGTCGTGGATCGGCGCATGCCCGGAGATGAATGCCGGCCGCAGTTCCGGCGCGATGTGCGCAAGGGCTGGATCATCGACGGACGTCGACGGGATGGACTGGACTAGCTGGGAGACGTCAGTGACGCCTTGCTTGGTCTGCCAGAAAGCGGCAGTCGCGGTCTGCTCAAAGCTTCCCTCCGTGCCGAAGAACCGGAAGCGCGATTCACGGATATGGGAGGGATATCCGACCCGCCGCATTTCGTTTGTCCGCAGGATGCCACCGTCGGAAAGTTCGAACAGCGCGCTCGCATTGGAGAAATCGTTGCCGAACTGGCTAATGGACTTGTCGAATACGCCGTCTCCCCGGTCGTCGACTACACCCAGGCAACTAACACTGACCGCATGAACTGGAATGGCGCCAAGAACGCCGCCGATCGCGTGCGTTGGATAAAGCATGGGTGGGTAGCTTGCGGTCGCCTTCCAGTTCTCACCCCCGCTGTACTGGTAGGCCGCGTAGAAGCCGAGATCCATGTCGTGGACGTAGTCACCCTCGCAATAGAAAACCCGCCCAAACGCCCCTTCAGCAATCTTCTGACGTGCAAAGACTGTGGCGGGGTTGTAGTAACTGGTTTCGGCCATCATGTAAATCAAGCCCGTGTCCCGTACGGCGGTCATGATCGCCTCGACTTCGCTGACCGATACCGCCATCGGCACAGCCGAGAAGACATGTTTGCCGGCTTGGAGCGCTGAAACCACCAAGGGCCCGTGGGTCCAGCGTTGAGTGAAAAGTGCCACCGCATCCACGTCGCTGCGGAGGAGCCCGTCGAAGTCCTCGACCACACCGGTCAGCGATTCGCGCTCGACCATATCGACTGCGCGGCCGGGAAGCACATCGGTGACATAAACATCACCGATGCTCGGGTGCAAATGAAAGAGAGACGCCAATTCCCCGGCGAACTGCCCCGCGCCGACAACTCCTATCGAGATCGTCACGGCGTCACCTAAATTCTGTCGCCAAGCCCACTCGTCTACACGAGAAACATAGAAAAGCTAGGGCAAGAACCCCCATTTGGCAAGGGTATAGAACATACCCTTGCCAAAGCCTCTTCTACTCGTGTAGCTTCGGCGCCACCCGAGGCAATGCGGGTTATGCACGTCTCAGCGTTCGAGGAGGAATGGATGACAGACTCGAGGGATGCGTTTGGCCGGATCGTCTCGCGCCGCAGCTTCCTTGCCGGCACGGCGGTCGCCGCAGTCAGCTCCGGAGCCCTGCTTGCGGGCTGCGGTGGCGGTTCTGGCGCTGGACCCGGTGGCGGCACCGGTGGAGGTGGCGGAGGCGGAGCCAACGCATCGAGCGGACAGGGCGGCGCGGTCACCTGGGGTTCCTGGGCCAACCCGGGTGAGGCCGAGCGGTTCCGTAAGGTCTCGAAGGACTACCAAAGCAAGTACGGCACCAAGGTCACATTCCAGATCGTCACGGGTGACTACCTGTCCAAGCTGCTCACGCAGCTGGCTGGTGGCAGCGCTCCCGATGCCTTCTACGTCAACACCGAGGGCGCGGCCAAGCTGATCGAGTCCAACAGCCTCACCGACCTGACCGAGTTCGCCGGCAAGCCCGAGTCACCGGTCAAGATCGCGGACTTCTATCCCGGGCTGCTGCCCTGGACCCAATCCCAAGGAAAGACATTCGGGCTGCCAGTTGACTGCAACCCGCTGGTCTTCTGGTTCAACCAGGACATGCTGGGTGCCGCCGGGATCAGCCAGAACCCGGTCCAGCTGCACGAGGCAGGGACCTGGAACCGCGACGCCTTGGACGACTTCCTGACCAAGATCAAGGCCA
>JBKPML010000137.1:0-51516 GCA_046732135.1 Actinomycetota bacterium | reverse complement strand
TCATCCATATCGCTGGCCACGATCGCATCCAACCAGCGATCTGCACCACCGAGCACGATCGCGTACGGCAGCAGTTCAGAGACCTCGCGGAACTCCGCACCTTTGGGCATCTGATTGGTGGGATGGCTCAGCAGATCTGATCGCAACACGCTGAGCCCGGCAAGCAGAGCGGCGCCCTGTGGCGTACGTGAGGGCATCTCTTGGGCGAAGAAGACCAGCCCGAGGGAGAGCAGAATCAACGCGAGGCCAACTAGCCCGAAGGTCGTGAACGCGGCCAGCACACCGGTCACCACGACGGCGATGATCAACGCGCCCAAGGCCAACTGCGTCCAGCGGTTGCGCGTCGCGTCGGGCCGTCGCTCGTACCAGCCGTTGGTAACCATGTCGTCGTAGAGCTTGTCTTGCACCGCCCCGACGGAGTCCTGGACCCGGCTTGCCATCTCCGACACCTTCACCGAGCCGCCCTCCGGCGCAATAGCGTCCAGCAGCTCGGATTCGAACGGTCGCAGGTTGCCTCCGCCAGCGGTGCGGGTCAGCTCCCAGTCCGTGCGCGCGAACTCCGATTCTCGTGGCAGCTCCGTGATCCGCAAGTGTCCACGCACGGCAAGATCAACGACACTCGCCGTGATGTCGATCGGGTCCACCCGTTCATCGGCGACGGTACCAACGTGACCTGGTCTGATGTCCTCGACCACCCGGAACTCCGTCTCGCCCGGCCCCGTCGCCACGAACTCGCCGGCGCGGAGGATCTCCCCGCTCGCGCTGGCATCGGCCCCGGTGCGCCGGTGCATGAAGTACAGCGCCAGGCCGCCGAGGGCAAGTAAACCAAGGGCAATGCCCAACGGCAGAGGCTTCACAGAAAAGGCGCGACCCAGGGTCCAGCGATAGTCAATCTCCTCGTTAGCCGCCAGAGCGCCCGCCGGAAAACCGATGTCGACCGCAACTACTTCACCTTCGCCGCGGGGACCGTCGCGAAAGGTGGGGACTTGGGCGCCCTCCTGTCCGGCCGCGGCGTATGTGCAGGGCACGGTCGAGTTCGGGCTGCCAGCGGTGCACTTGATGTAGCTAAACTGCGTCGGGATCTGCACTCGGCCGGTGAACTCATCGACCTGTGCGCTCAGCCCTTGTAGCAACCGGTAGCGAAGCGCGGTGCCACTTTCGGTAGTCACCACCGCCCCGGTAACGGTATATGCGATCATGACCTCCTTGGCGCCATTGGTCGGCACGGTGACTGTGGTGAATCGTTCACCGATCTGGGGGCGCGGATCCACCGACGCACCCTTCACGGTCGCGGTGATGTCGGAGAGGGTGAAGACGTACTGGCGATCGCCGATCAGGTTCTCGCGTGTCTCAAACGTCTGAGTCAGAGTGCGTGGTGGCTCACCTGTGAAAATGATCGACTCGGTCACCTTCAACGCACCGTCCAACCCGAGGGTGGCATCGGCGACATAGGTCGAGACCATGCCTTGGGCGGCTACGGGCAGCGACAACGGGCCGGCGAGAAATCCCAATACGAGCGCTGCGAAGGCCGCGGCAGCCACAAGCCGGCGGATCGTCGGTCGGGGGGTGGGCGCAGGCACGAGGTACAGCTTCCCACTCACGCCTCTGAGTCGTGGGTCTTTGGACGGCAAAGTCGTGGGAGGGGAATCGAATCGTTAGCCGAAGGCAACCGTTGCGACGTTGCCGCCCCATTAAGGTTTCTGTGTGGCGCAGCAGCAGTGGGGCGGTGGTCCGGCCTACGGCCAGTCTCAGTACCAGCAGCCCGGCTTTGCGCCTCCGCCAGGCGGAGCGCCGTACCGGCAGGGGCCGCCCGGCTGGGGGTCGTACCCACAGTCGCAGTACGGGCGGCCGACGTTCGGCGGTCCGCAACTTGCGCCACAGTACGGGCCAGCACCACGCATGCCGACCCCCCGCAGGCGGAGTCCGTTGCGCCTGCTACTGCTCGCGCTGATCGGTATCGCCCTGCTTGCGCTGGCCGGCCTGGTCTTTTCCAGCATGTCCTCGGGGCCGACGGAGGTGGCCTATCAGAATGACAACTACCAGGTGCCACCACCGGACCGGAATCCGCCGCCGCTACCTCTGCCGCAGACGTACGAAGAGGCCGTTGCCTTCATCACAAGGAATCCGTTCTACGACCAGACTGCGCCGCTCCCCGTACGGTGCAACTCGCAGCCGATCAACGTCGCCACCGCAAGTGATGAGCAACTCGAGGAGCACTTCAGCGGTCTGATGGAATGCCTGGTGCGGTTCTGGCAGCCACCCGTGACGTCGGCCGGATTCCTCATTGTTCGGCCCACTGTCACTATCTACGGCAGTGAGCTGACGACAAAGTGCGGCAAGAGCGGAGTGAATGCGTTCTACTGCTCAGCCGATCAGCAGGTCTACTTTTCGAATCGGCTGCCCGAGGCCGTCCCCTTCGTGCGAAGGGACAAGTGGGCTGCCGACGTCGTTATGGCTCACGAATTCGGTCACGCGTTGCAGGCTCGCACCGGCATCCTGAGCTCCTCCCACGCGCTGGGCGCTAATTCGAACGACAAATCGACCGAGCTCGGGCTCAGTCGCCGGCTGGAAACTCAGGCAGACTGCTTTTCTGGGATGTTCATCCGAGGAGTATCGCAATCGATGGGTGTCGAGCAGTCGGACGTCGACGGAATCGAGCAGACCTACACAGCGGTTGGCGACGACGTGGTGAGTGGCAAGCCGGACATAGTCGGCAACCACGGACGGGCCAAGAGCCGAAAGTATTGGGGCGTCACCGGCTTAGCCACCAGCAATGTCGGGAAATGCAATACCTTCGTGGCCGACCCGTCGTTGGTCCGCTGATTTTGTGCGGCGCCCACGCATATTTTTACGACGCGACTATCAACGCTGTGGCGACTGCAGCCACGCCCTCGCCGCGGCCGGTGAGACCCAGTCCATCGGTCGTAGTTGCCGCCACGGAGACCGGCGCGTTGATGACCTGGCTGAGCAGCGATTCCGCCTCAAGGCGGCGGTTGCCCAGGCGAGGCGCATTTCCAATGAGCTGGACGGCAACGTTGCCAATCGAATAACCCGCCTCCCGCAGCCGTTCTGAAGTCGCCGTCAGAAGGGACACTCCTGAAGCGCCGCCCCAAGCCGGATCGTCGGTGCCGTAGTTGCTCCCGAGATCGCCGAGGCCAGCTGCACTGAGCAACGCATCACAGATCGCGTGACAAATGACGTCGCCGTCGGAGTGCCCTTCGGGACCTTTCCGCTCCTCTGGAAAGTCGAGCCCGCCCATAACCATGGGGCGCCCCTCGACCAGGCGATGGACATCGATACCGATGCCGGTCCGAATCAGCACTCCGCGCGGGAGAGATTCAGGAGGCGAGGACCTCGTCCAGCAGCACCTCGGCCTTGTCCTCAGCGACCCGCTCGGCGAGGGCCAGCTCAGAGACCAGGATCTGACGTGCCTTGGCAAGCATCCGCTTCTCGCCGGCGGACAGGCCGCGCTCCCGCTCACGCCGCCAGAGATCGCGTACGACCTCGGCAACCTTTAGCACGTTGCCGGAGTGCAGCTTCTCCAGGTTGGCCTTGTAGCGTCGCGACCAGTTGGTCGGTTCCTCCGTGTGAGGTGCCCGCAGCACGCTGAAGACTCGCTCCAAACCGTCCGCGTCCACGACGTCGCGGACGCCCACGAGGTCGAGGTTGCACGCCGGAACCCGGACGACCAAATCGGTCTGACCGACGATCCGTAGCACGAGATAGAGCTTGTCTTCACCCTTGATCTGGCGGGTTTCGATGTCCTCGATCACGGCAGCCCCATGATTGGGGTAGACCACCGTTTCGCCGACTGTGAAGGTCATATTGTTGTGAACCCCTTTCGCACCGATCAGTTTAGCATGAGCTGAGACATCCTCAGGGCGCGTTTGGGCTAGCCAGAGGCCGGTATTGGGCCGGTTCAGGCCTTGACAAATCGGGGGTTCGTGTGCCTGCCGAAGGCCATCGGCCAGTTCTGCAAGACACCATGACGGGCGCCTGACGCAGCGAGTCCGAGTCGCTAGGCTGCAACCAGACAAACGCCTCCAGGTAGGAGTCAGCTGAAGTGAGCCCGAACTCGAGCCCGCTCTCCAGAAGCTGGTCAAAGCCCATCCGGCTGGTTGCCGCCCTGGTCGTGACCATGGCGGTCGCTGTGACGGCTGCGTGCGGCACGAATCAGCAGACGCTGCGCCCCTATACGCCATCAGAGGGCGTCAGCCTGGATGTCGGCGGCGCGCGAGGCGTCAAGGTGCGCAACCTGATGATTTTGTCCCGGACCGAGGGAGAGGGATTCCTGTCCGGCACGCTGGTGGCGAAGGACAAGAATCAGCTGAGCGCAGTCAGCGGCAAGGCGATCAAGTCTGATGGCTCGGACGGGGCGCCGTTCACGGCGGACATCCCCTCGCCGATCAACCTCGAGCCCGGCGTGCTGGTCGTTCTGACCGCAGGCCCGCCAATTGCAGTAAGTAGCGCTGACCTGCAAGCCGGCCTGGTCGCGGAAGTTACGTTGGAGTTCAATCCGGCGGGCTCGGCCACCCTTCGGGTGCCGGTAGTCGACGCCGACGAACAGCCATACGCCTCGATTACGCCTGGAGCGAGCCCGAGCGCCGCGCCAGCAGGCTGACAGCGAACAAATTCAGCCGTAGGTCTCTTCAGCGCTGAAGAGACTGCTGACCGACTCCCCCGCGTGAATGCGATGCACCGCCTCAGCGAACAGGGGCGCGACTGATCGGGTGACGATATTCGGAAGCTGCTTCTCCGGAGGCAGCGGCACGGTGTTGGTTGTCACGATCTCTCCGAGCTGCGGCTCCTGCTTGAGACGCTCGATTGCCGGACCTGTGAACAGCCCGTGGGTACACGCCAGCGAGATGTCCGATGTACCTTCCTCGCGCAGTTTCCGCAACAGCTCGATGATCGATCCCGCGGTAGCGATCTCGTCGTCCAGCACGATGACATCGCGTCCGTGTACGTCGCCGACAATCCGGTCGATCTGAACGTTGTCATCGGCAAGCCGCTGCTTAGTACCTGCCGCAACCGGGAGACCAAGGATCCGGGCAAACTGGCTGGCCACCTTGGCGTTGCCGAGGTCGGGCGAGACGACGACAGTGTTGCTGAGGTCATAGGTGCGGAAGTGATCGGCGAGCACATCGACGGCGCTCAGGTGATCGACCGGGATTGAGAAGAAGCCGTGGACCTGTGGTGCGTGCAACGCCATGGTTAGGACCCGGGTCGCTCCAGCCGCGGCGATCATGTCAGCGACCAGCCGGGCGCCGATGGAGATCCGCGGCGCGTTCTTCTTGTCCGAGCGAGCGTACGCGTAATGCGGAATGACGGCGGTGATGTGCGCTGCGGAGGCGCCGCGGGCGGCGTCCAGCATCAGCAGCAGTTCGAACAGGTTCTCCTGGACCGGCGGCACGAGAGGCTGCACGATGTAGACGTCTCGCTGGCGGCAGTTGGCCCGCAGCTGCACCTGCAGGCAGTCGTTGCTGAACCGGGTAGTGCGCGAATGAGACAGCTTGACATCGAGGATCTGACACATCTCGGCAGCGAATTCCGGATGGGCCAAACCCGAGAAAACCGTGATCTCCCCGGTCACACAAGAACCCTAGCGAGACCCCTCGGCATTGGCCGGTCAGCCCTCGAACTTGTATCCAAGACCGCGAACGGTGATGAGGTAGCGTGGATTGGCGGGTTCGGGCTCGATCTTTGCCCGAAGCCGCTTGATGTGGACGTCAAGAGTCTTGGTATCGCCGACATAGTCTGCGCCCCACACCCGGTCGATCAACTGACCGCGGGTCAGGACCCGGCCGGCGTTCCTAAGCAGCAGCTCCAGCAGCTCGAACTCCTTGAGCGCTAGGCGGATCCGCTCGCCATTCACCGACACCTCATGGCGCTCGACATCCATCCGGACTCTGCCGGCCTCCACCACGTCAGGCAACAGCTCAACATCTTGACCGCGCCGAAGCACGGCCCGGATTCGGGCAACCAGCTCCCGGTGGCTGAACGGCTTGGTGACGTAGTCATCGGCTCCCAGCTCCAACCCGACCACCTTGTCCACCTCGGATTCACGGGCTGTAACCATGATCACGGGCACCGAGCCCCGGAGCTGCAGCTGACGAAAAACCTCCGTGCCGGGTAGGCCAGGCATCATCAGATCCAGCAAGACGAGATCCGCCCCAACCCGGTCATACTCGGCCAATCCGTGGGTTCCGTCCGAGGCCTCAACGATCTCGAACCCTTCCTTGCGCAACATGTAGCCAAGCGCTTCACGGTAGGACTCTTCGTCCTCGATGATCAGTATCCGAGTCATATCCTGCTCTCTTGGTCAGCCAGGAGCTGATCTGAACTTGGTTCGGCGATTTGCTGGGCCGGCCGACCAGCCAAATGCGCCGGTATCCGGATGGCGAACGTGGAGCCGTGACCCGGCTGGCTCCACACCGATACCTCGCCGCCATGGCTCGCCGCGATGTGCTTGACGATTGCCAGACCAAGCCCGTTCCCGCCATTGGCTCGGCTCCGCGCGTAATCCACTCGGTAGAAGCGCTCGAAAATCCGCTCAAGTTCGGCCGCCGGGATGCCGATGCCGTTGTCGGACACGGTGATCTCGACGTAATCGTCGTCGCTGCGCGCCAGACGGTGAGCGGCCACCGCAACCCGGGCGCCCGGGTCGGAGTAGACAACGGCATTTTCAACGAGATTGCCGACAGCGACGGTCAGCTGTCGTGCGCTGCCGAGAACCCGGCAGTCCGACACCCCTGCCAACGTCAGGGTCACTGAATGCTCCTGAGCATCGACCTGACAGCGGTCCACCGCCTCGGCCAGAACCTCGTCGATGTCGACGACCTCCGGATTGGACAGCGGGTCATCGGACTGCAATCGCGACAGGTCGATTATCTGCGACACCAGATCCCCGAGCCTGGCCGACTCTACGCTCAGTCGACTCGCGAATTTCCGGACAGCGGTCGGATCGTCGGCGGCGTTCTCCGCGGCCTCGGCGAGCAACGAAATTGCGCCGATCGGAGTCTTCAGCTCGTGGCTGATGTTGGCCACGAAATCGCGCCGGGTTTCTTCGATCCGTCGCGCTGACGTATGGTCGTCGGCCAAGATCAAGATCAGGTCGTCCCCGAGCGGCGCAACCCGTACGGCGAGGTAAGTGGTCGCGCCCCGGCCGCCACGTACGAGCTCAACATCCATGCTGCGGATGACCCCTTCCCGGCGCACCTGCCGGACCAGGTCCAAGATTTCCGCGACGGCAATCCGGCTGCCACGGGCAAGCCCCTGAGTCTGCGCGCTAGTGGTCGCTTCCAGCACTTCGTCATGTGGGCCGACTATCACCGCCGAGGACGTGAGCACATCGACAACCGCTGAGACGCCAGGTGGAACCTGCGGCGGCTCATCGGTAAAGGGGGGGATATCTTCTACCGGCCTGGATCGCGACACCAGCCAGGCGATCGCAAAGCCGACCAGGAGCCCGCCGAGCAGACCGGCCACCAAGGCGGTGATCGGGTTCACGCACTAGATATTAGGGCTGCGCTCGGTGGGTATAGGCAACTCAAAGAGCTGCTAAGACCCAACGTCCCTCAGCGTTCTACACACGTTCATCCGGCGTTCATCCGCTGCGGGTCTCGGTGTAGTGACCACGCTTAGGGTTGAAGAGCGTTTGCTGCCGAAAAGGCGAGGATTTGAGAGATGCGAGACACCTATCACGAACAACTTCACGACATCCTGGCCGACCTCGTCCAGATGTCCCAAGCAGTGTCATCCGCAGTTCGCAGCAGCACAACGGCGTTGCTGGAGGCGGATATTCATCTAGCCGAGCAGGTTATCGGCGACGACGAGCTGCTGGACGCCAAGCAGACTGACATCGAACAGCGTGCCTTCTCGCTGCTTGCTCGCCAATCACCGGTCGCGGGTGAGTTGCGCACGCTCGTGGCCATCTTGCGCATGGTGGCCGAGTTGGAGCGCATGGGCGATCTCGCCGCCCACGTTGCCAAGATCGCCCGGTTGCGCTACCCCGAGAAGGCGGTGCCTGAAGCGCTGCGCGACAACTTCATCCAGATGGGCGATGTCGCCGAAAAGATGGTGGTCACCGCGGGCCAGACGCTAAATGATCGAAATATTCAAGTGGCGCAGGAATTGCGGGCTCGAGATGAGGAGATGGATGAGCTGCGACGAACCCAGTTTCGGGTGCTGTTGAGCGACGACTGGCCGTACAGCGTCGAGGCCGCGGTGGACGTTGCGCTGCTGGGGCGCTACTACGAGCGCATCGCAGACCACGCCGCCTCGATGGCTCGCCGGGTGATCTATGTGGTGACCGGCGAGTTCCCGGAAACCGAGCACTGGCCGCAGCCCTAGCAGCCAGGGATCGATAGCCTGCAACCGTGGTTAGTGGGCGGCCGAGATGACGTTACCCGCCGCCGGCCTGGACCCAGCTACGCTGGCGGGCGAATGCCGCCGATTGATCAACTTTGGCCGCCGATTTCCCCATCCGGCTGGCGGTGCGGCTTGGTTGGACGACCGCGGAGACCCTGACCTCAGTCGTCCGGTGCACACATACATCACCGCACGAATGGCGCATGTCTACTCCGTGGCCCATCTTCTTGGTGTCGATGGTGCCGGCGACCTCGCCGACAAAGCACTCGCCGGACTGACCGGTTCGTTGCTCGACCGGCAGGCTGGCGGCTGGTTCGCAAGCCTGCTTGATGGCCAATCCCCCGATGAGAAGGCGTGCTACCCGCACGCGTTCGTTGTCCTAGCGTCCTCATCCGCCCAAGTTGCGGGTCGGCCGGGAGCCGCGGAGCTTCTCATCGAGGCCCTTGAGGTTTGGCAGGACCGTTTCTGGGACAGCGATGCGTCGATGTTCGTCGACCATTGGGATCGGGACTTTCGTCGCCTCGACCCCTATCGAGGAGTGAACGGCAATATGCACGGCGTGGAAGCGCTACTCGCCGCCGGCGACGTCACGGGCAATACCGAACTCCATGAACAGGCGCTCGCCATCGCAACTCGGGTGGTGGACAACGCCCGGCAGCAGAGCTGGCGGATTCCGGAACACTTTGATTTGCGATGGCGGCCACAATTGGACCACAACCGTGATCATCCGGACGATCCGTTCGAGCCCTTCGGTGCGACGGTCGGCCACGCGTACGAGTGGTCGAGGCTGTTGCTGCAGCTGGAGGCCTCGTTGCCGGGCCATCCAGCCTGGTTGAGCGAGGCGGCGGCCGCCCTGTTTGACCGTGGCGTGGCCGATGGCTGGGCGGCCGACGGCGAACCTGGTTTCATCTACACGACCGACTGGGACGGTCAGCCAGTGGTTCGGGATCGCATGCATTGGGTGGCTGCGGAGGCGATCGCGGCCGGTGCCGCGCTCCACCAGCGAACCGGGGAGAGTCGGTACGCAGAGCTCTGCCGGACCTGGTGGGGCTACGTCGAGACCTATCTGATCGATCGGAATGCCGGCTCTTGGCACCACCAGCTTGATCCGAACAATCGTCCGACCAGTACGGTCTGGCCGGGCAAGCCAGATCTCTACCACGCAGTGCAGGCCACCCTCATTCCACGATTGCCATTGGCCCCATCACTTGCGTCAGCCCTTGCCACAGGTGCGCTCGGATAGAGCGGTTTAGTTAGACCTGCTCATTGGCGCGGCGCAATGCCGCGGCCATTCGTCGCCCGGCCTCTCGAGCGGATGGCAGCAAACGGGTGAGATAGACCGAGCCATGCAGGTGACCCGGCGCGCGGTATATCTCCACCGGCACACCTGCCTCGATCAGCCGTTTCCCGTAAGCCTCACCCTCGTCCCGCAGTGGGTCGAATTCGGAGGTTCCGATGTATGCCGGAGGCATACCCGTGAGATCTGGGGCGAGAAGCGGTGACGCATAGGGCTCGAGAGCTTGGGAAGAGTCGGCCAAGTAGAACCGATACGCCTCTTCCAGTCCCGCCCTGGTGAGGTCGTAGCCCTCGGCGAATTCCGACATTGACGGCTGGCCCATCGTCAGATCGGTGACGGGCGCCTGCAGGGCCTGAAAGCTGATCGCAGGCCCGGTTCTGTCTCGTGCCATCAACGCGACCGATGCAGCCAGGCCCCCGCCGGCCGAAAACCCGCCGACCGACAGCCGTTCAAGGTCAACAGCCAGCCCGGCGGCGTGTTCGGCAACCCAACACAGCACGGCATAGCAGTCCTCGAGACCCGTCGGGTACCTGTGCTCGGGAGCAAGCCGGTAGTCGACGGAGATCACTTGACAGTCGACAGCCCCGGCGAGCCATCGGCACAGCGGGTCGTAGACCTCGACGCTGTCCAGCCAAAAAGCACCGCCATGGAGATAAAGATGAGTGGGCAGTGGACCCGCTGCTCGCGAGACGGGACGGTAGGTACGGATCAAAACCTCGCCGTCGCTGATCGGGACCATGAGATCGAGCGTCGAAACCCGGGTTAGGCCCCTTGCGGTGACGAACTTCATCCGGAACGGACCGCGTGCGGCCGCGGCTCGTCGTTCCTGGACAGTCTTGCCAGATTCCTCCCGGTCTAATGCCCCCGACAGCGCCAGTAGCGGACGCAACACCGGCCTGAGCGGCATGGCGTCACCGTGCCGGCGCTTGGGCCCTGCCCTGATTCTTGACGGCCTCGATGGAAGCCGCCGCCGCTTCGGGATCGAGGTAGCGCCCGCCGGTGGTGATCGGCTTCAGGTCGTCGTCCAGCTCGTAGAGCAACGGGATGCCGGTCGGGATGTTCAAGCCAACGATGTCGGCGTCGCTGATCGAGTCCAGGTGCTTGACAATCGCGCGCAGCGAATTGCCGTGGGCTGCGATCAGCGTCACCTTGCCGGCCCGCAGATCCGGCACGATCTGGTCGTACCAATAGGGCAGGGCGCGCAGCAGTACGTCCTTTAGACACTCGGTCTGCGGCCTCGCCTCGGTCGGTAACCCTAAATACTTTGGGTCGTCGAAGTTGGCATAAGGGTCAGAGTTGGCGATCGGTGGCGGCGGCACGTCGTACGAGCGGCGCCAGATCATGAACTGCTCTTCGCCGAATTCGGCCAGCGTCGACGCCTTGTCCTTGCCTTGGAGTGCGCCGTAGTGCCTCTCGTTCAGCCGCCAGGAGCGCTTGGTCTCGATCCAGAGCCGGTCGGCGACGTCCAAGGAAATCTGCGCGGTACGGATCGCGCGACGCAGGACCGAGGTGTGAACCACGTCGGGAAGCAGGTCATTCTCAACCAGTAGCTCGCCGCCGCGGATGGCCTCTGCCTCGCCCTTGGCGTTCAGATCGACATCGACCCAGCCGGTGAAGAGGTTCTTCGCGTTCCATTCGCTTTCGCCGTGGCGGAGCAAGACCAAGTTAGCTGTCATGACACAGCTCGCCGCCGGGGCTGGAGCTCGCTTCGCTCGCGCGTCTTCATAGAGGCGAGCCTAGTGGCGGCGGAACTCGGGGTCGAGGTGGGCAAAGGCCGCCAGGTTCGCCGTGGATTCGCCACGCGAGCGACGCCAGGCCCATTCGCGCCGGATGCTTTCGGCGAACCCCAACTCCAAGATCACGTTGAAGCTGCTGTCCGCTGTTTCGGCGACCGCTCCGAGCAGGCGGTCGACCTCTGTCGGCGTGACGGTGGTGTTGCTGATCTTGCCGAGCAAATAGATGTCGCCGAGCGCGTCCAAGCAGAAGGCAATGCCGGCCAGCTTGAGATTGCGCTGGAGCAGCCATTCGTAGACGGCCCGGTGATTTTCATCGGGGCGCCGGGCCACGAAGGCGCGTACCTGTAGCGCGTGAGTGCCAACTTCGAGGCCGCACTCAGTGATCAACTTCCGAGAGCCGGGGATACTGACCGAGAACAGCCCGAGGCTGGGTTCAGCCCACTCGAGGTCAAGCGACGTCAGCGCCTCCCGTACCGCCGCCTTCGCCCGATCCGCCGTGCCTCCGGCATCACTGCGCCCACTCGGCACCACTGCGCTCACCCCCCATTTCGCCACCCTAGATTCCGACTGGAGTGCTCCGGCTCCCTAGGTCTGCTGGACGAACCAGCGAGCCTGGTAGGCCTCCAGCGGCACATCAGTGTCGGTCAGCGGTGTCTCCTGGGTAAGGGCGTCCCACGCCCAATTGCCGAGCGGGATGACCCAGCGGGGGAGAACCTGCGCGTCGGCGGTCACGTTGTAGACGCCCACCATGGTCTGGCTCTGGTGTCGACGGATGAAGACCAGCACGGCGGGATTGACCGGGTCGAAGATTTCGGTCTCCACCGAGGCGTCCAGGCTGGGCAGCGAGGCCCGTACGGTGACCGCATGCCGGATTGCGTGCCAGATCCGATGTTCCAGGGTTCCTTCCAGGTGCCGCCGGTCGGCCCGATCCCATGGCATCCGAGGGCGATGCACCCATCGGTTGTCGTCGGCATGTGCAGGATCGTCGACGAAGTCGTAGTCGTTGATAAGCGCGAGCTCGTCGCCCATATAGATCAACGGCAGCCCGCCGAAGCCAAGAATGATCTGATGGGCCAGCAGGTATCGGCTCACCGCGATATCCAGGTGAGCCTCATCGGAGCCGTCCAATGCCGCCTCGATGCCCATCAGCGAAGCGGCAGTGCCGCTAATCCGGCGGTCGCCAGTGATCAAGTTCTCCTGGAAGACCAGCCCCCGAGCATCGCTCATCGGGTAAAGCCCGGCGTAATAGTCAGCTAGAAACCGGCGGTGCTCGTAACCGCTCAACTCCACCGAGGCGGCGTCATCGTCGTCGATCGCCCAGCCGATGTCGTCATGGCACCGCAGGTAGGTGCCCCACACGGTTGTTGGCGGCTTTGCTGGCAGGCGGTTCATGGCGATGCAGAACAGTCGGGTGTCCTTGGCCGCCAGCGCTGACCAGATCTGCACCATGAGCGAATTCTGATAAGCAAGATCGCTGACCTTGCCGGCGTGCTTGCCCACTCCCAGATACGGCGCGAGGTCGGCTGGACCAACAATCGCCTCAGCCTTGAAGATCAGGGCCGGGGCTCCGATCCGAGCGACCGTACGCAAAGCCTGGGTGATCGCATGCACCTCTGGCTGGTTTTGGCAGTTGGTGCCGATCCGCTTGTAGATAAAGGCGATGGCGTCCAGCCGCAGGCATTCAACGCCGAGATTGGCGAACCACAAGATCAAGTCGGCGAACTCGTAGAAGACGGATGGGTTGTGCCAGTTGAGGTCCCATTGCCAACGATTGAACGTCGTCCAGACCCAGGACCGTGACTCCTCATCATAAGTGAAGTTGCCAGGGGCGAAGTCTGGAAAAACCTCGGGCAGCGTCCTCTCGTACGCATCCGGCAGCTCACGGTCGGGGAACATGTGGAAGTAAGCCCGATAGAACGGATCCCCGGCCCGGGCGTTGCGAGCCCACTCATGCTCGGTAGCGACATGGTTGAGAACCAGATCCAAGGTCAGCGAGATCCCCCGGGACCGCAGGGCCGTCGCCAGGTCCCGAAGATCATCGACGGTGCCTAGATCCTCCCGTACGGCGCGATAGTCCATCACCGCATAGCCGCCATCGCTTTCCCCGGGTCGCGGTTTCAGCAGCGGCATCAGGTGGAGGTAGCTGACGCCTAGTTCTTCCAGGTAATCGACCTTCTCAGCGACCCCCTGGAGATCCCCTGCGAACAGGTCGGTGTAGGCGGCGTATCCGAGCATCTGGGGGTGCTGGAACCACTGCGGGTCGGCATGCCGGCGAAGGTCGAGCAGCCGAAGATCGTTGGAGCGCTGACGAAAGTTGGTCGCCGCGATCTCCACCAACCGGTAGGCCATCTCCACCGCATAGTCGGGATAGGCGCCCGTAAGGCCCGTCAGCAGGTCGGCCCAGTAGCGACGAAGCCGCGTTTCGAAGACCACTTGGTCATGGGTCGGCTCGTCCTCCAGCAGGCCCGCCACGTCTGGTATGGACATCAAACCCGAGGCTATTGGAGCAAGACGGCCTTGTCAGGCCTTGTCAGGCCCTGTCAAGCCATGTGTCAGCGGGCGGTTGTCGTAGCGCCGGTATCGTGCCGAAGTTCTTTTCCGCCAAACTTCAAGCGCTTCCGGAATTCGTCGAGGAACACCTCGTGGATCCGCTCGTTGTCAATGGCACCGCCCAGCGGACCAAGACCTCCCCGGGCCATGCGTTGGCACACCGTCAGCCATGCATGGCCCATGGCATAGGTGAAGGTTGAAGCGACACCGGCACCGATCGCGCCACCGACCAGGGTGCCTGCACCGGGAACCATCTTGATCAAGTTCGTGAAGGTGGCTCGGCCGACCTGCGTGGCCGCGGCCGTTGACGCGATGGCCAGGAGCACCGCCCGCTCAAACTTGATCTTGTAGATCTGGGCGATTCGGGCCATCATGCCGAGTTGAATAGGTACCAACAGAGCCGCATCCGAGAATGGGATGGGACTGGCCGCGGCTGCGGCTGCGCTGGTCGCTGCCGCCGCTATGTGCTTCTTCGCTTCCTGTTCCTTACGAGCCTGATCAATCTGCTGCGCAGCGACGAGGGCTCCGTGGACTCCTTCGGGCGCGACGCGAAAGGTGGCATCAAGGAGTTCCTTGAGCCCGTACGCATGCTGGCCGGCGAACTCGTCGGCCTTCGCGTAGGTCATGAAGGGCCGGCCCCCGACAATGGGCAGCCGGCGGGCGATGATCTGCTCCGCGAGGGCCACCGCGTCTGGATGGTAGTGATTGTCCCGCATCGGCACCTGGGTCATGACGATGATCACGGGCAGGCTGAGCCCGTTCAGGTGCCGCACGAACTCTGCCTCGGTGTCTTCAAAGCGCCGGTCCATGCCGCGGATGCAAAACCATACGACGTGGATTTGCTCGCTGAGTGGCTGGCGACGCATGGCGATTACAGCCCGATTCAGCTCGTCCAAGATCTGCTTGTTGTCCTTGCCGATCTCGAGCCCGGCGGTGTCAATGATGCCGAGGTGGCCGACCTTGTCCAAGTACAGGTGGCTCCCTTGGGTGACCGGTTCCCCTATGCCGGTACGCGCCACCTCTTCACCAAAGATCGCGTTGATCAAAGTCGACTTGCCGACGCCGGTCTTGCCGAAGATCGCGAGGTTGAAGCGGCCCATCGCCGCGCTTTGCTTCTCGAATTCCGTACGGAAACTGTCTCGGAACCAGTCCGTGCCAGCCACTCGGGCCCCTCTCGCAGGTCGAATTGCCTCAAGCGTACGGGCCGGCGAATGCTCGACGCGCACAGCGGCCGCGGCTAGACTCGCTGGGTTTGCCCACCCCGCTCAACCGAAAGCTGCCATGCCCGCCCGCACCGATCTGCGCAATATCGCAATCGTCGCCCATGTCGATCATGGAAAGACGACGCTCGTCGACGCGATGTTGTGGCAGTCCGGCGCGTTCCGCGCTGGGCAGGAAGTCCAAAAGCGGGTTCTGGACTCGCTAGCCCTTGAGCGCGAGAAGGGCATCACCATCCTCGCCAAGAACACAGCGGTCGTCCACCAGGCGCCGGATGGCTCGGCGGTGACCATCAACATCATCGACACTCCAGGGCACGCGGACTTCGGCGGTGAGGTTGAGCGTGGTCTCGAGATGGTCGACGGAGTCCTGCTCCTGGTTGATGCCTCTGAAGGTCCGCTCCCTCAGACCCGGTTCGTGCTGCGCAAGGCGCTGGCCAAAAGGCTGCCGATCGTTCTGGTCGTCAACAAGGTGGATCGTTCGGACGCCCGGATCTCCGAAGTGGTGGAAGAAACGTACGACTTGTTCCTGGATCTGGTCGAGGAGGAGGAGACCGACGTCCTTGACTTTCCGATCGTCTATGCGTGCGCGAAAGCAGGTCGCGCATCGTTGACGCCACCAGCCGAGGGAACCATGCCGGACAACGCTGACCTGGGTCCACTGTTCGGCGCCATCCTGAGCCATATCCCGCCGCCCAGCTACGCCGAGGGAGCAACCCTCCAAGCTCACGTCACCAATCTGGACGCATCGCCCTATCTTGGCCGGCTGGCCCTCTGCCGGATTGTGGCGGGAACCCTCCGGCGTAATCAGATCGTCGCCTGGTGCCGCGCCGATGGCACCGTACGCAACGTCAAATTGTCCGAGTTGCTGATCACCAAGGCGCTGGAGCGCGAGCCGGCCGACGCCGCCGGACCGGGCGACATAGTCGCGATTGCCGGCATCCCCGAGATCACGATCGGCGAGACCCTCTCCGATCCCGCCGACCCGAAGCCATTGCCGCTGATCACAGTCGATGAGCCTTCCATCTCCATGACGATCGGCATCAACACCTCCCCGATGGCCGGCAGGTCAGGTAAGAACTTGACCGCCCGTCTGGTCAAGGCACGACTGGACGCCGAACTGGTCGGCAATGTCTCCATTCGCGTCTTTCCGACGGAGCGACCGGACACCTGGGAGGTTCAGGGCCGTGGTGAACTGCAGTTGGCGATCTTGGTGGAGACCATGCGCCGTGAGAGCTTCGAGCTGACCGTCGGCAAACCTCAAGTGGTCACTCGAGAGATCAATGGGCACATGTACGAGCCTGTTGAGCGACTGACGATCGACATACCTGAGGAGTTCGTCGGCGTGATCACGCAACTCTTGGGCCTGCGCCGAGGCCGACTCGAACAGATGGTCAACCACGGCACTGGCTGGGTTCGGATGGAATACCTGGTGCCGGCGCGAGGGTTGATCGGCTTTCGAACCGAACTACTCACCGAAACTAGGGGTACCGGCCTGATGCACCATGTGTTCGAGACATACGAACCCTGGGCGGGCCAGCTGCGGACCCGCCCGACCGGCTCGATGGTGGCCGACCGAGCCGGCATAGTGACCTCGTACGCGCTGTTCAACCTCCAGGAGCGTGGCAGCTTATTCGTCGGGCCGGGCACAGAGGTCTACGAGGGCATGGTCGTGGGCGAGAACGCCCGCAGCGAGGACATGGATGTCAATCCGGCCAAGGAGAAAAAGCTCACCAACGTGCGCTCCTCCACCGGCGAGGAATTGGACCGGCTGGTCCCTCCCAGGATATTGAGCCTGGAGCAGGCGCTCGAATTCTGCCGCACTGACGAATGCATCGAGGTGGCGCCCGACGCCGTGCGGATCCGCAAGACTGCGCTATCGGCGGCCGAGCGCGCCCGGGCGAGAGCTCGCTCGAAGACCGCCTGAGGCGGGAGCGGATATGGTCGCCGCACCCATCGAGCGCCCGGAAGCCTTGGAGGATGCCGAAACGCACGAGGAACCGCGTCGGTAACCGCACCGCTCTGCACATGCGGCGCAGGGCACTAAGAGCCGCTCGAGGCCCGGCTGCTGGCCACCGGTGTGGCTTGCGGAACCGAGGCGGTGATCAGGGTCCCGTCCGGTCGACGGTCGCCGGTCTGCAGGCGCGGCACCTGATCGATCCGAGGCCCGTGGCCGTCAAGTGGAACCACCACCGGTGCGCCGGCGGCAACAATGATCCGCTGCCCGCGCACGTAGATTTCTGCGACGTCGCCCTGGACGACGTCGAAGCAAATCTCGTCCCTGGTGAGTCTCACCCGGACCCGAGTACCGCGCAGCGTGACCTGGAAGATCAATGCCTCCCACGACTCGGGCAGCCGCGGGTCGAAGGTGATCACACCGTTGTAGTCCCGCATTCCAGCGAAGCCGTACACCAGGCACATCCAGACGCCACCCGTGGAGGCGACGTGAACGCCATCTGTGGTGTTGCAATGGAGGTCGGCCAGATCCACGAACAAGGCATGGTGGAAGTAACGCATGGCAAGATCGTGATAGCCGACCTCGGCCGCGATGATGGACTGCACCACCCCCGACAGCGTCGAATCACCAGTGGTGATGGGGTCGTAGTAGTCGAAGTCGGACCGTTTTTGTTCAAGGCTGAAATGATCACCTTGCAGAAACACAGCGAGCACGACGTCCGCCTGCTTGAGCACTTGGAACCGGTAGATCACCAGCGGGTGATAGTGCAGAAGCAACGGAAACTTGTCCGGCGGTGTGTTCTTCAGGTCCCACATCTCCCGGTCCAGGAAGTGCGAGTCCTGGGGGTTGATTCCGGTAGCCGCGTCGTACGGGATTGACATCGATTCCGCAGCCTGTGCCCACTCTTCGATTTCGTCATGGGAGATCTTGAGACGCTCCACGAGCCGCCGGTAGTCGTCGCCGTTTTGGGTCTCCATCCGCCGCAGCACCTCGGCGGCCTTGCCGAGGTTGTAACGCGCCATGACGTTCGTAAACAGGTTGTCGTTCACCACAGTCGTGTACTCGTCAGGCCCCGTTACGCCGTGGATGTGGAAGCTGCGCCAGCCGCTGCCCTTGTCCCGCCAAAAGCCGAGGTCGGCCCACATCCGTGCCGTCTCTACCAGGATGTCGATGCCTTCCCGGTTCATGAAGGCCTCGTCCCCAGTCGCTGCCACGTACTTGCACAGGGCGTAGGAGATATCAGCGTCGATGTGGTACTGGGCGGTGCCAGCCGCATAGTAGGCAGATGCCTCGTCACCGTTGACCGTTCGCCACGGGAAGAGCGCGCCCCGTTGGGCAAGCTCCTTGGCGCGTCGTCTGGCTGGCTCGAGCATGTTGTAGCGGAACCGCAGCGTGCTGCGCGCCATGCTCGGGGTGGTGTAGGTCAGGAAGGGAAGCACGTAGATCTCTGTGTCCCAGAAGTAGTGTCCGCTGTAACCGGATCCCGTCACGCCCTTGGCCGGCACACCCGACTGTTCGGCCCGAGCGGTTGCCTGTGCGGTCTGGTAGAGATTCCAGCGGATGGCCTGCTGCAGGCCCGGCTGGTCGACGACCTCCACGTCTGATCGCGCCCAGAAGCCATCAAGCCATTCGCGCTGCGCGGCATACTCCAGGTCGACGCCGTGTTCCAGAACTCGATCGAGGGTTCGCCGGCAGCGGTCGATCAACTCGCGGGACGGCACCCCCCGTGAGGTGTGGTAGGTCACCGTCTTGGTGATCTTGATCGGCTTCCCAGGCTGGGCCTGCACCCGGAACACCATCTTGCCGGTGTCCTCGTCGTCGAAGATCAACTTGTTGTAGTCGTTCTCCGTCGCGATCGAATGATCGACGCCAACGCCTAGTGTCATTCGCGAATTTGAACAGCGATAGCCCAGCAGGATTCGGTTCTCCTTGGACCAGTGGCTTTGCGGAATCAACACTCGGGATTCGAAGGACTCCGCCTTCCGAGGATCGACACCGGCGCCCATCGCGTCGGCGCGGACGTGATATTCGTCCTTGCCATCCTGTCGGTTCAGCGTCTGGGATGAGATCACCACCGGAGCCGCCTCTTCGAGCATGGTGATCTCGATGGTCATGATCGCGAGGTGCCGCTGCGTGAAGGACACCATTCGAGTCGAGGCGACCTTCACCCGCTTGCCCGCCGGCGTTCGCCAGACGATGTTGCGGCGCAGCACTCCATCGCGAAAGTCCAGAGTTCTCTCATAGGACTCAAGATCTGCAACCGATAGCAGCATCGGCTCATCGTCGACATAGAGCTTCATCGTCTTGTTGTCCGGCACGTTGACGATGGTCTGACCGGTACGCGCGAAGCCGAACGCCTCCTCTGCGTGCCGGATCGGCCACGTCTCGTGGAAGCCGTTGATGAACGTTCCGTGGGAATGGGTCTCCCGGCCTTCCTCAACGTTCCCCCGCATGCCGATATAGCCGTTGCCCGTGGCGAACAGGGTCTCGGTCACGCCAAGATCATCAGTGTTGTAGACCGCCTCGGTCAGCTTCCAGGGATGGATCGGGAACCGGATTCGATCAAGCGGATCTCGCAAGTTCTCAGAGGCGCCGCTGTAGCTGATCACTTCGACACCAGCTCGGCAAGATCAGCAACGACGACATCGGCGCCGGCTTCCATCAAGCGGTTGACACCGACTCCTCGGTCGACTCCTACGACCAGACCGAACCCTCCGGCACGACCAGCCTCGACTCCGGAAACGGCGTCTTCGACCACGGCAGAACGAGCGACCTCAGCTCCCAGTTCACGGGCTGCATGGACGAAAGTGTCGGGTGCCGGTTTTCCTGGGAGCTTGTTGTCGGAGGCCACCGTGCCGTCTACGACTACCGGGAATCGCTCCTCAAGCCCTGCTGCCGCCAGCACAGCCGGTGTGTTGCGCGAGGAGGAGACGACAGCCAGCTTGATGCCGCGCTCCGCCAGATGATCAAGCAGTTGTATTGAGCCGGGGTACGGCTTCACTCCTTCCTCCTCCAACACCGATGCGAACACTTCGTTCTTCCGATTACCCAGACCACACACGGTTTCCTCGGTCGGCGTGTCGCTGGGATCGCCGTCGGGCAGCGAGAGGCCGCGGGCAGCAAGAAAGGACCGTACTCCTTCGTATCGGGGCTTGCCATCGATGTAGCCGAAGTAGTCGCTTGTCAGGTATGGCTCGGCAATTCCTCGCCGCAGTAGAAAGTCGGAGAACATCTGCTGCCAAGCGCGCATGTGCACCTCGGCAGTCGGTGTCAACACGCCATCAAGATCGAAGAGTACGGCGTCGCACTCATTGAGCAGCACATTAGAAAGCGTAGGGGCTTCGCTGAGCGTTCAAGTAACTTCTTGCGAAGTTTTGTTCGCCCTTGTCGGGGGGCGGTCAGCCGCCGAACACCGCCCCGCCGCCCTCCGTTTCCGTCTTTCCGCACAAGGTCGATATGGAGCCGTGAATGTCGCCATTGGACTGATTTCTCTGACCTTTGCGTAAAGACGTCAGCGCCCAAACTAAGCCAGCGCCAAGCCTCAGGGCATCAGAGCTTGGGACGTACGTGCAGGCCCACTTCAGGGTCGACAAGGGCCTCCTGAGAGGCAGCAATGCCTTCGACCATGAGATCGGCGTCGATCGGGACGTTGCGCTTGATCAGCCCGAGAGCTATCGGCCCCAATTCGTAATGCCGTGCGGAGCCGCCGACAAAGCCGACCTCTCGCCCATCGGCCAGTAGTGCGGAACCCGATTGAGGCAGGGCGTCGACGCTGCCGTCCAGGTGCAATCGAACCAGGCGCCGAGGGGGCCGACCGAGGGTGTGCACCCGGGCCACGGTTTCCTGTCCTCGGTAGCAGCCCTTGTCCAGGTCGACTGCAATCCCGAGGACTCCAATCTCGTTCGGAATCGTTCGGTGATCGGTGTCCACGCCGATTCGAGGTACACCGGCCGCAATCCGACGTGCTTCGTAAGCCCAAGTTCCTGCTTGGTCGCGGGTCGCGAGGTATCTAGCCAGACTGCCTCGTGGCACAAACACTTCGTGACCGCCGAGGGAATCGGGCCCAGTCCGTTCGACCAGTCCCGCGCCCTCGGGCACAGCAGCCGACCAGACAACCGCAAAGTCCTCGGTCCGGTCCGCCACCTCGACTCGTAGCAGGAATCGCATTCGATCAAGCCAGGCCACCGCCGCCGGCGCCGCGCCGGGTTCGGTGTGCGCCCAGAATGTTTCCCCGTCGTCGACCCCGTATAGGCCGTGCTCGATGTGGCCCTGCGGCGACAGCACCAGCGTCGTGACACCCCGCCCGGCCGCTAACCCCTTGAGTTGCTGGGTGGTGAGCGAATGGAGCCAACCAAGGCGGTCGGGTCCGGATACGGCGATCACTCCGCGATGCGACAGGTCCACAACGCCCTGACCCGATTCCAGCAGCCGCTGCTCGCGCATGGGGTGGCCAAAGTGCCAGGCAACTCCGGCGTCGATTCCGTCGGAGACCAGCACGGCCGTCATGGTCGGTTCAGCGCCCTCGGCTCGACTTTTCTTCCCGTCGGTCTGCCATCGTTAGAAGGTGGCCCACGAGCTGCTGACCGCCATCAAACCAGAGAAACATTGGCGGCTGTCGATTCGATGTCGTGGTCCTGAGTGGCTGTCAAACTCGGCGCAGTCGAGCCCACATGTGCGACTGCAGCGGCTGTCCCCCGGCCGCCTTGTCGAATGTCCACAGCAGGTCCCCCTCGACGTTGCCGTAGAGGCGCTGGCCCGCGGAGTAGTCGTCGGCCGAGGCGGTGCGGACGACCGCGTCGGTGGCCAGCTCGATCTTGGGGCCGGTGATCCGGCCATACCAGACTTCCGCGTAACCGCTCGGATGGCACATCACCACCTCCAGCGACCCGTCGGGCTGCGGTCGCCAGAAACCGGTCTCCATGCTCAGCGGTCGTACCGCTCGGCCGTCTTCATCGCGCTCGAATATCTGGGACAGGTAATGCAGATAGTTCTCGCCGTTGTGCGCGAAGTCGATCTGCTGCCCGAACTCGTAGTCTTCAGTCCCCGGGTAGCTGGCCTTGCCAGTGCCTTGCCAGCGTCCGATCATCCAGGACAGGCCCATCAACAGGGGATGCAGGCCGTCAGACTCATTGGGCACTGCTCAGCTCCGCGACTGTGCCGAGCTGCGAACCAGCAGCAAGATCAACAAGACCAGCGCGGCCACACCGATGGCGATAACGCCAGCGATCAGCAGGCCGGCGAAGACCGTGGAGCTGGACACGCGCAGCAGTCTAGTGCTGCCCGATCCTGCCGCCCGGATGCGCGCCCGAGCGCGAGCCGCCGCGGGGATCTCACATTTTCACCGTTCGCGTCGTCTACTCAGTGATGAACAAGCCACCGTTCGAGGAGCTGGTATCTCGCCATGGCGCCGCGGTCTACCGGGTGTGCCGTGCCCTGGTCGGCCCGGTTGATGCGGACGACGCCTGGTCCGAAACGTTCGTGTCGGCCTTGCGGGCGTATCCGGAGCTTCCCGAGTCCGCCAACCTTGAAGCTTGGCTGGTACGCATCGCGCAGCGAAAGGCGATCGACTTCGGTCGGGCGCGGACCCGCAGGCCGCTGCCGACTGCGAGCATGCCGGATCGCGCCTCCAGTGATGGGCTTGCTCTGGAGGACGACGTAGAGCTGTGGACGGCGATGGCCGCCCTGCCGACCCGGCAACGCCAAGCCGTGGCATATCACCATCTGGCCGGTCGCCCGTACGCGGAGGTGGCCGAACTAATCGGTGGCACTGCAGATGCGGCTCGTCGCGCGGCCAGCGACGGGATCGCCGCGCTACGGAAGCGCCTCGCCGCCGACCGTTGGAAAGGACCCGCATGATCGACCACGACCCGATTCTCAGCGAGCTAACCGAAGTGGACGAGAAGAAGCTGACCAGGCTGCACGAGCGGCTCGAGCAGCGAGCCGCTGACGTCGGCTTGCTTGACGTTGCCTTCCGCACCGTTGACTCACCTGTTGGTTCGCTGCTGCTAGCCGCTACACCGCACGGTTTGGTTCGCGTCGCCTACGACCGGGAGGGGCTCGACGCGGTCCTACAGACGCTGGCCACGAAGATCAGTCCGCGCGTTCTTGCCTCGCCCCGGCGACTCGACGAACCCGCACGACAGCTCGACGAATACTTCACCGGGCGTCGCCGGATCTTCGACGTTCCGTTGGATTTCCGGCTCGCTGCCGGCTACCGGCGTACGGTCCTTGATCAGCTCGCCGACATCCCGTACGGGAGCACCCGAAGTTACGCCGAGGTTGCCACAGGTACCGGTCAGCCACGGGCGGTTCGCGCGGTAGGGAACGCATGTGCCACAAATCCACTACCGCTGCTGGTTCCATGTCACCGGGTCCTACGCTCCGACGGATCGCTCGGCGGCTACCTCGGCGGAGTGGAGATCAAGCGAAGGCTGCTGGACCTGGAAGCCGCTACAGCCGCTCAGTAGACCAGAGCCTGGGCCTGCGGACGCAGCACGGCCTCGACGAAGCTAGCAGCACCGGCGATGGTGGCGCCGTCGATGAGGTCGGTGGCGACGATCTTGCGGCGTGCGACGCATTGGGTGCAGACCACGATCCGGCCGGACGATCGTACGGTCTCGATCAGTTCTGCCACCGGCGTCGCAAACTCCAGGTCAAGATCAGGTTGCCGGCCAACGACGGCGAACCACACGGCCTCGCCGGTCAACCAGACTGCGACGTCCGCTCCGGAGGCAACAGCGGTGGCGGCCACTGTCCAGCCCTGATTGGCGCGCTCGGGTGCTTCGACACCGCAGGTGATCTTGATCGCGACCGGCCGGACACCGGGGATCGTCGCCACCCAGCCATTGTGTCAGAGTGACCTCCATGATCGGACGACTGCATGGCATCGTGATCGACTGCGATGACCCGGACAAGCTCGCGACGTTCTACGAGCAACTGCTCAGCATGCGCCGGGTACAGGACGAGAGCGATTGGGTGGTCATCGGTGACTCGCCGGACCGACCCGGGATTGCGTTCGCCCGAATTCCGGACTACCGGCCTCCAACCTGGCCGGTCGGGGAGCGGCCGCAGTACCGGCACTTTGACGTTCGGGTCGACGATCTCGAGCTAGCCGAGGCGTCTGTTCTCGAGATCGGAGCGACAGCGCTGCCTGGCGGTGGTGAAACCTTCCGGGTGTTCGCTGATCCAGCGGGCCATCCGTTCTGCCTGATCAAAGTGATGCCAACCGCGGTCTGACATGCGGCTGGTTGTCCAACGCGCCGCCAGCGCTGACGTACGGGTTTCCGGCCAGGTGGTCGGCGCTATTGACCGGACTGGACTGATGATCTTGGTAGGCGTGACGCACGACGACACATCCGCCGACGCGGCCCGGATGGCAGAGAAGGTCTGGCGGCTGCGGATCTTCGAGGGCGAGCAGTCGGCTGAGCAGCTAACGGCGCCGATGCTGGTGGTCAGCCAGTTCACGCTCTACGCCGACACCCGCAAGGGTCGGCGTCCGTCATGGAGCGCGGCCGCCCCCCGTGAAGTGAGCGAGCCGCTGGTGGAATCGTTTGTCGGAGCGTTGCGGGGGCTGGGCGCGGAAGTCGCCACCGGCATCTTCGGCGCCGACATGCAGGTTCAGCTGGTCAACGATGGACCGGTCACCCTGATCTTGGACTCGGCCGGCTGACTGGGCGGATTTGCGGCGTTCGCGAGCCGTCTTGAGTCGGGAAACGACCCCGTCCAGGCCAGGTTTCTTGAACGCGAGCCATCTCAAGACGGGAAACGACCCCGCACGAGAGGGGTTTCTTGGACGCGAGCCATCTCAAGACGGCAAACGGCTCGCGATCCCAATAAAATCCGACTAGGCAGTGCCCAGGTCAACGTCGATCTCGGCCACGCTGCCTCGGGCAGCCACCACGGTCCGGTCGGCCTTAACACCAGGTGCCAGGGTCCGAAGGGTCCAGCTACCGTCACCGGCGAAGAACCGGAACTGTCCGGTCACCGAGGTCGGGACCTCGGCCGTGAACTCACCGGTGGCATCGAGCAGCCGTACGTACGCGCCTGCGACCGGCTCCCCGCCACGTAGAACGCGGCCCTGGATCACAGCCTCTTTGCTGAGGTCGACGCCTTCCAGGCTGACGCCACCTGTCGTCGCTCCGCACATGAGCGTTCGTCCTTCCGAGGCCGGCGCTCAGGCAGTCCCGGGCTCGTCGCCCACGGCGACCGGCACGCCAACCAGTGACCCGTACTCGGTCCAGGAGCCGTCGTAGTTCTTGACGTTCTTCTGATCCAGGAGCTCGTGCAGCACGAACCAGGTGTGCGCACTGCGCTCGCCGATCCGGCAATAGGCGATGATGTCGTTGCTCCAGTCCAGACCTGCGTCGCTGTACAACTCCTTAAGATCATCGTCAGCCTTGAAGGTGCCGTCGTCGTTCGCGGCCTTGCTCCATGGCACGTTGATCGCAGTCGGGATGTGGCCGCCGCGCTGAGCTTGCTCCTGCGGCAGGTGGGCCGGTGCGAGCAGTCGGCCGGCGTACTCGTCGGGGCTGCGGACGTCAACCAAGCTGCGACTGCCGATTGCCTTCACGACCTCGTCGCGGAAGGCGCGAATATCCAGGTTCGGCTGCTTGGCGGAGTAGCTGGTCGCTGGCCGAGTCACCGGCTCGGTACTCAGCTCCCGAGCGTCGAGCTCCCACTTCTTGCGCCCCCCGTCAAGCAGCAGGACGCTCTTGTGGCCGTACAGCTTGAAATACCAGTAGGCGTACGCCGCGAACCAGTTATTGTTCCCCCCGTACAGCACCAGAGTGTCGTCATTGCTTATGCCGCGCTCGGACAGCAGCTTCTCGAACTGCTCTTTGTTGATGAAGTCCCTGCGCACCGGATCCTGGAGGTCCTTCTTCCAATCCAGCTTCACCGCCCCGGCGATGTGGCCGCCGTCGTAAGCCGTGGTGTCCTCGTCAACTTCCACGATGACGACGTCCTCATCGCCGGCGTGCTCGGCGACCCAGTCGGCGTCTACCAGTACCTGCTGCCTGCTCATGTTCTGCTCCTGTGAGGTGAGTCGAGCGCCGAGAGCCGAGCGCAACGCAAGATTAGAGCGCAGCTTGATCACCTTGGCAGTGGGTCGCATGCTGAGAAGGACGTCCATGTTTCGAGAGCAGGAGCGCTTCAATCCAGCGTAGTCATTGGCGACTTTGACGTGACATTTGCCACATCTGACGTCAGCCGCCTGCGAAAGGCGGCAACACCTCGGCCTCAACAGGACGCGTCAGCTCCTGGGTCAGGTCATCACCTCGGAGGACCTTATTGTTCACCAGAATTGAACTGACATTGAGAATTCGTGCAAAGCGGGGATCGCTTCGCCGCCGGCCCACGATGCTCAGAGCCTCCGCCAGGGTGGCCGCTTCCACACTCTCCCGTTCGACCCCGGCGGCCGCTTTCGCCCCAGCCCAGTAGTGAAGGGAAACGGAAACCATTGCAGTAGTCTCTGGCATACACCGATCCTTAACGGTGCACACCCAGGGCCCAAGGATGCGCGTTCGGGCACTACGACGTTTCTCGGGGCATAACGGAGACCGCAATGGCCACCTTGCTGCTTCTCACAAATGACATGCATGCCGCAGCCGAGATCCTGCCCGCACTCGAGCTGCTGCCCCATACCGTCAAGGTCGCCCAAGCTGAGGCGACCGCACTGCTTGATGCTCCGCCCGCTGATGTGATCTTGATGGATGCACGCCGGGACCTCATGGGTGCGCGGTCGCTGTGCCGGTTGATCGAGACCACCGGCAAGGAATCGCCGCTGATCGTGATCGTCAGCGAAGGCGGCCTGGCCGCCCTCTCCTCCGATTGGGGGTTTGACGATCTGCTACTTGCGACCGCCGGTCCGGCCGAGGTTGACGTACGGTTGCGGCTCGCGATGAGCCCGTCCGTCGCAGCCGCAGCCGATCCGCTGATCCAGAGCGGGAACATCGTGATCGATGAGGCCGGCTACTCCGCCAAGCTCAACGGCGCACAGCTCGACCTGACCTACACCGAGTTCGAGCTGCTGAAGTATCTGGCCCAACATCCTGGCCGGGTCTTCAGCCGCCAGCAGCTGCTCAGCGACGTCTGGGGCTACGACTATTACGGCGGCACCCGGACCGTCGATGTCCATGTTCGTCGGCTCCGGGCGAAGCTCGGCGCGGAGTACGAGTCGATGATTGGGACCGTACGAAACGTGGGCTACCGTTTCGTGACACCAACCGAAGAACCGAGCCGGATCAGCGCTGGTTAGTCGACGTTCGGCGACCTTCCCGCCGCTCGGCACGCCGAACGAGTCGTCGCATATGGGCCGGGATGGTTCCAGGTGGACCGCTCGGGCGTAAGTACTGCACGCCGGCCAACACTTGCCCGGCAATCAGCAACAGCATGGTTGCGGTCAGCAGCAGGCCCGCAGTCGCCGACCAGCCGATGTCAGCGGCGCCTGCAATGCAGGCCCACATTCCTACCAGCACCACCGCATACGAGATCAAGTGAACGATCCAGGACAACCGCGCCTCGCCGCGAAGGTCCTGGATCCGGACTCCCCGCCAGGACGCCATAGCCCGCCGCCAGACCAGGACCTGAGAAATACAGATGGCGAGCATCAGCACAGCCATGATCAAGGCGACAACTGCCCAGGTGGGGCCGGTGTTGCGGTCGTTGAACCTCGGGACGGTCAGAACCGCCATTAGGCTCGCCGCGACCGCGAGCGCCGCGCATACCGATCCGATTAAGGTCATCCGCAGATGCGGAGTCATCCGAGCTGCGATGGCTGGCTGTGCGGTGGCGCCGTATGCCGCGATCTGTTTCGACGAGTACTCTTCGTCCCGCATCGAAGCAACCTCTCCAACGGCGTAGGAAGTAGCGGCTCATCCAGGGCTCGCCGGCCAGCCCAGCTTATCGATCACTACGGTGGGCTCCATGGTGGATGCCGTCGAGATTTCGCGCTCCCGATCGCTCAGCCCGACAGAGATTGAGGCTGTGCTCGCGCTGGTCGACAAAGCGGCCGAGGCCGACGGCGTTGTCCCGCTCAACGAAGCAGGGCTGTTGCACCTACGCCATGGCCATCCGGGGGTCGAGCACATTCTCGCCCGACAGGATGGCGAGGTGCTCGGTTATGCGCAACGAAATGGCAGCCCGGTGGCAACCGGGGAGCTGGTTGTCGCACCAGTACATCGCGGCCGAGGCGTCGGCAGTTCCTTGCTTGCGGGACTGATCGAGGGCGGCCCGGTTCGGGTCTGGGCAGTTGGCAACCGGCCAGCTGCACACGCCTTGGCTCGACGGCACGGACTCGTGACCGCCCGGGTCTTGTTGATCATGGAACGATCCCTGGACGAACCGATGCCGACGACGCGGGTGCCCGACGATGTGGTGATCCGGACCTTCCGACTCGGCGCGGACGAGGACGAATGGCTTGACCTGAATGCGCGCGCGTTCGCCGACCATCCCGAACAGGGTCGAATCAGCCGGGCCGACCTGGATGAGCGGCTCGCGGAGCCCTGGTTCGACGCCCAAGGGTTCTTTCTGGCGATCTCGGGTGGTCGCATGATCGGCTACCACTGGACCAAACAACACGAAGATCAAGTGGGCGAGGTTTACGTGCTCGGCGTCGATCCGCTGGATGGCGGCCGCGGCCTCGGCAGGGCTTTGTTAGGAGTCGGACTGGCGCATCTGAAACGGCGAGGAAACGTAACGGTGCAGCTCTATGTCGAGTCCGACAACGAGGGGGCAATTGCCTTGTACTCAGCCTATGGTTTCAGAGTTGTGCGCCGTGATGTGATGTACGCGTCACCGTAATCAGGCTCCCGAACGTCGGCTACCAGCCGGCTTGGGAGGAGAAGGACGGATGGAAGCAGTCGAGACCTCCCCGATCGCCGTACAACGGCCCCTCGAGCTCCCCACCGACGGCAGAGATGGTCACCGGCCGGAGCTTTCTCCCGACCGTTTTCTGGACCGGGAACTGTCCTGGCTGAACTTCAACAACCGGGTACTGGATCTGGCGAAGGACAAGCTTCGGGTACCGCTGTTGGAGCGGGCCAAGTTTCTGGCGATCTTCTCGTCAAATCTTGACGAGTTCTACATGGTGCGCGTCGCTGGGCTGAAGCGTCGAATAGCTGCCGGCCTTGCGGTGCCGACCGTCAGCGGCTTGATGCCGCGCGATGTGCACTCCGCAATACTCAGCCGGACCCGGGAGTTGGTGACCGAGCACGCGCGTGTCTTCAGCGAAGAGGTCCGGCCGGAGCTGGCCGAGGAGGGCATCGAGATCCTGCGTTGGGAGGAGCTGACCGGCGCGGAGAAGGATCGGATGAACGACCTCTTTGCGGAGCGAATCTTCCCGGTACTCACCCCGCTCGCAGTGGATCCATCGCATCCCTTTCCGTACATCTCGGGTCTGTCGATCAACCTTGCGGTGCTGGTCCGCAACCCCGAGACCGGGGCCCGGCAGTTCGCCCGGGTGAAGGTGCCGACGGTACTGCCTCGTTTTCTGATGCTCTCCGAGGGCCGCTTCCTGGCGCTCGAGGATGTCATCGCGCGCCATCTCGATCAGTTGTTCAGCGGCATGCAGATAGTGCAGCACCATATGTTCCGGGTCACCCGTAACGAGGACCTGGAGGTGGAGGAGGACGACGCCGAGAACCTGCTGCTGGCGCTAGAGAAAGAGCTGCTGCGGCGCAAGGTCGGCCGCCCGCCGGTTCGGCTCGAGGTCGAGGACGACATGGATCCGAAGATGCTCGAGCTGCTGGTCAGCGAGCTCGATATCAGCCAGCGGGAAGTCTTCCACGTAACCGGTCCGCTGGATCTGCGCGGCCTGTTCGCGTTGGCCGATCTGGATCGGGCGGAGCTGAAATACCCGGCCTTCCTGCCGTCAACCCATCCCCATCTTGCCGAGGTGGAGACGGCGAAACCGGCTGATATGTTCGCCGCCCTCAAGCATCATGACGTACTGCTGCACCACCCGTACGACTCGTTCGCGACAAGTGTGCAGCGCTTCATCGAGCAGGCCGCCGACGACCCGCACGTGCTGGCGATCAAGCAGACGCTCTATCGGACCTCCGGCGATTCGCCCATCATCGATGCGCTGATCGAAGCGGCCGAGGCCGGCAAGCAGGTGCTCGCCTTGGTAGAGATCAAGGCCCGCTTCGACGAACAGGCGAACATCGCCTGGGCAAGGCGGCTCGAGCAGCACGGTTGCCATGTGGTCTACGGCATGCTCGGCCTCAAGACCCATTGCAAACTCTCGATGGTGGTCCGCGACGAGCCGGATGGCTTGCACCGCTATGCCCACATCGGTACCGGTAACTACAACCCCAAGACGGCCCGACTTTATGAAGACACGGGTTTGCTGACTGCCAATCCGATCATCACCGACGACATCGGCCGACTGTTCAACCATCTCTCCGGGATGAGCCAGGAGACGCAGTACAAGCGGTTGCTCGTTGCTCCGCACGGGATCCGCACCGGGCTGATCGACCGGATCAACAACGAGATCGCCAACCACGAGGACGGCAAGCCGGCGGCAATCCGGATCAAGGTGAACGCGATCGTCGATGAGGCGCTCATCGACGCCCTGTACCGGGCCTCGCAGGCGGGGGTGCCCGTCGACCTATGGATCCGCGGCATTTGCTGCCTCAGGCCGGGCGTTCCCGAGCTGAGCGACAACATCCGGGTGCGCAGCATTTTGGGCCGATTTCTTGAGCACAGCCGGCTCTTCTGGTTCGCCAACGGCGGCCAGCCCTCGGTCGGAATGGGCTCGGCCGACCTGATGCACCGCAACCTCGATCGTCGGGTGGAGGTGCTGGCTTCGATTACTCACCCTGCGCACATCACCGAGATCACCGAGCTGTTCGATCTCGCCTTCGACGAGGGCACGGCATCCTGGCAGCTGCAGCCGGATGGATCCTGGGTTCCACACACAAGTGATCTGGCCGGACGGCCGCTCCTCGACATGCAGGAGCACTTGATCAACAGCAAGCGGCGACGCCGGCCGAGGTGAGCGAGCTGCGAGCGATGCCGACGTTGACGTTGCCCGAAGCCACTACGGACCGCGGTTCGAAGACCAAGCCGATCTTGGCGGCAGGTGCCGTTGTGACACGAGAAGATCCAACTCACGGCATCGAAGTGCTGATCATTCACCGGATGCGATACAACGACTGGACGCTGCCCAAAGGAAAGCTGGACGCCGGTGAGTCGTTGCCAGCATGTGCCGTCCGAGAGGTCAAGGAGGAGACCGGAGCCACGATCAGGCTCGGCGTGCCGCTGGACGTGATCCGGTACGAAACGAGCAAGGGCATGAAACAGGTCGACTACTGGGGTGGCACGCTCTTGGATATCGAGCCGCGGCCACCCGATGACGAGGTCGACGGTGTGCTCTGGCTGCCAGTCCGTACCGCATTGGATCGGCTGACCTACGCTCAAGATCATTTCCTGGTGCAACAACATCTGGAGCAGCCACCGACCGCGCCATTGATCATCCTGCGGCACGGAAAGGCGATGGATCGAAAGGACTGGTCGAAAAAGGACGCGACCCGACCGGTCAATGCCCGCGGCCGAAGGCAGGCTCGGCTGCTGGTGCCAATGCTCGGGGCGTACGGGGTCACCAGCCTGGTTAGTTCGACCTCGGCACGTTGCACCGGCACCCTAGAGCCGTACGCTCAAGCGCGCCGACTTAGCATTGCAAAATTCGGTCAGCTCACGGAGGAGGTGGGCGGCGACGACCCGCGAGCCGTTGCAAAGCTCGTGGTCAAACTGCGTTCGGCCGCACTAGCGAACGGCGAGCCCACCGTCGTCTGCGTCCATCGACCGGTTCTGCCGCACATTCTCGATGCGCTCGACATGGTGCAAACCACGCTCGTCACCGGCGAGTTCCTGGTCGCTCATTTAGCCGCGAGCGGCGATGTCCATGCCGTGGAGCGGCACCGCCCCCAGGCTTAGGTGTAGCCCTTCTGCCACGTGGCAATTGCAATTCTCGAAGGGGAGGGTCGCGAACGCGCCTCGCAAGCCCTGCCCAGCGCGCTGTGGCCGGACCAACGGGGGGTAAACCGGGCATGAGGCTTTAGCGGCAAGAAGGAGACCGTTTGCAGGCAAATTCGGACGTCATACCCTTTCGGACCGCGGTACGCCTGGTTCCTGATCAGCCTGCAAACTTTCGGTGGCCCAGCCGGACAGATCGCTGTGATGCAGCGGGTACTCGTCGACGAGAAGCGGTGGATCAGCAAACGCCCGATCGTGATAGTGGGAGCTGGACTTGTCGGCTGGGGCTGCGCGCGGATGCTGCCGTCCTGGACGGCCCTGCCGTTGGAGCGGGAGGGCGATCACGATGCACCGCCGCTGGTTGGCGGCGACCGGTTGCACCACGACCAGCCAACGGTGCGGCGAGCGACTCTCATCCTGTTGGTCTCAATTGTCGTCTGGGTGACCCCGATCCTGGCAGCGGCAATCTTGATCGCACCGGACAGCATCCTCGTGGATCAGGGCTTGTTCATTTCAGGTACGGCCCTCATTTCCTTTGGCGGTGCTTATGCGGCTCTGGCCTACGTAGCGCAGCAGGCCGTTCACGCCTACGGTCGGCTTTACCCCGCCGAAATGGTGCGTGGGCCTGGCGCTCGCTGAAACGACGCCCGGGCCGCTGATTCTGGTGGTTTCCTTCGTAGCGTTCGTTTCCGCGTACCGGCTGCCGGGTGAATTGGATCCGTGGGTCGCCGCAACGCTCGGGGCTCTAATCACGACCTGGGCAACGTTCGTACCCTCCTTCTTGTTCATCCTGGTCGGGGCACCGTCTGTTGAGAAGCTTCGAGGAAACCACGCGCTGTCCGCCGCGCTCACCGGGATGAGCGCAGCGGTGGTCGGGGTCATCGCAAGCCTTGCCGCGTACTTTGCGCTGCACACCTTTTTCACTCGTACCGGCACCGTGAGTCGGGGATTGATACACCTCCCGATTCCCGACCTCGCCAGCCTCTCGCCACCTGCTGTGATGATTGCCGGCATCGCCGGTTTCCTGGTGTTCGTGGCGCGTTGGTCGATCCTCGCTGTGCTCGGCACCTGTGCCTTGCTGGGCGCTGGCTTCGAGCTCGCCGTTACCTGGCTCTGAGCTAGCAATCATTCACCGCCTGTTCATCTTCTGCAGTGCAATCAGACACGTGCGCTCCGTACGTTCGCCGCATCAGGAGGCACAAGGCCGTCCCTCCCAAGCCGCTCGGCAGCCACTCGGCTCCGAGTCAACTCGGGGCCCGCGCGCCCCACGTCTGTGAAGGACATCTATGACCACGAACCGCCTCGCGACGTCAGGGACGATCATGTTCGCCGCGCTGGCTGCTCTGGCGACCTTCGGCCTGGCCGGTTGCGGCTCCGACCCGACTACTTCGGCAGAGCCCGGCTCGGGTTCGGCGAGCGGCGCGTCCGGACTCGCCTGTCCTGAAGGCAAGCTCGCGGCCGAGGGATCGAGCGCACAGGCCAACGCGATCACCGAGGTCATCGCCAACTACAACGCGCAATGTGGGGACAAGGCAACCATCGAGTACAACCCCACCGGCTCCGGCGCCGGGATCAAATCGTTCTACAACGGTCTGGTGGATTTCGCGGGTTCAGACTCTGCGCTCAAGACGGAGGAGAAGGACGGCGTCATCGAGGCCGACAAGGCGAAGGAGCGCTGCCAAGGCAACCCGGCATGGAACCTGCCGATGGTGGTCGGGCCGATTGCGTTCGCGTACAACCTCGACGGTGTCGACAAGCTTGTGCTCAATGCCGAGGTCCTATCCGGCATTTTCAACGGAAGCATCAAGACTTGGGATGATCCGAAAATCGCCAAGCTGAACCCAAGTGCTACGTTGCCGGGCGAAAAGATTACGGTGTTTTTCCGTTCGGATGAGTCAGGCACGACGGAGAACACGACCAAGTTCTTGTCCAAGGCGGGCAACGGTGCTTGGAAGGACGAGCCGGCCAAGGCGTGGACCGGTACCGGTGAAGGTAAGAACAAGTCATCCGGGGTTGCCGATGCTGTGACCAACACGAAGAACTCCATCTCATACATGGAATGGAGTTACGCCAAAGACAACAACCTCAAGATGGCCCAACTCGACAGTGGCTCGGGACCAGTGGAGTTGACCGGCGACGCTGTTGGCAAGGCGGTGGAGGAGGCGACCGTCAAAGGTACCGGCAACGATCTCGCACTGGACCTGAAGTACTCGGATAACGCCGAGGGTGCCTACCCAGCATTGCTCGTCACCTACGAGATTGTCTGCAGCAACGGCCTTGCCGCCGACAAGACGGCGATCGTCAAGGACTTCCTGACCTTCTTTGCCTCAGAAGACACGCAGGGATCTCTTGAACAGCTCGGATACGCGCCGCTGCCTGAGGCGATGCTGACCAAGGTCAAGACAGCGGTTGAGGCGATCAGCAGCTCATAAGTCTGGCCTCGGTGAGGCCGTCCGACCCGCATGGCGACCTCACCGAGCATCGGCTCCAATATGAGAAGGCCAAGTGACTGATACGGAAGCCAAGGTCGGGTCGGCCACTGCTGCATCTGACGTCGTTCAGGCCGGTCCTACTCCGGACCACAATGGCCATCTCCCATCACCGGCGGAGGATCCAAGCTTGTCGCCGGTGACCGAGGATGGTCCGGTGAGCACTCACATGCACAGCCCGGTCCCGGTTGTGAAGACACGCGCGGCCGCAGCCGAGATGGCCGATGGCGCCCAACGGCCTCCGGCCAGACCCGGGCGTGCTGGCGTCAAGCTTGCCAAGATCAGCCATAAGGGTGACCGGGCGTTTCGGGGACTCGCTAGCGGCTCAGGCCTGGTCATTGTGCTACTCGTTGTCTTCGTCGGGATCTTCCTGCTCGCCCTCGCTCTGCCGAGCCTGCTAGCCAACCAGGACAACTTTCTGACCTCACGCAATTGGACGGTCGCCGGAAACCAGCTCCGGTTCGGCATCGCGGGACTGTTGTGGACAACTGTCCTGTCCTCGATGCTGGCCTTGGCCATGGCAGTGCCAGTGTCCGTCGGGGTGGCACTATGCCTGACCCAGTACCTGCATCGCCGGGCGTCTGGTCCGGTGTCGTTCGTGGTGGATTTGCTGGCCGCAGTCCCGTCGATCATCTTCGGGTTGTGGGGCCTTACCGTGCTCGGACCGTTTCTTTCGCCGGCCGCCGAATGGCTGATCGACAAGATCGGCTGGATCCCTCTGTTCAGCAGAAGTGTTGATCCCAAGGGTTCGGTTTTCGTCGCTGCCGTTGTGCTGGCAATCATGATCGTGCCGATTGTCACAGCGATCTCGAGGGACGTCTTCGCGCAAACTCCCCGTGACCACATCGAGGCGGCCCTCGCGCTTGGGGCCACTCGATGGGAGGTGATTCGAACTGCCGTGCTCCCGTACGGGCGGTCGGGGGTGATCAGCGCCTCCATGCTGGGCCTTGGCCGCGCTCTTGGCGAAACCATTGCCGTCATGATCATCTTGACCCAGCCGGCCCCGAACAGCCCATTCACACCATCGATCTTCGCCGGCGGCGAGACGTTCGCTAGCAAGATCGCCAACAATGCCCAGGAGTTCGACAGCCCATCGAAGACCGGTGCCTTCATCGCAGCAGGCCTGGTGCTGTTCGTCGTGACGTTCGTCGTGAATGCCTTCGCGCGGATCATCGCCGAGAGGGGGCCGGCCAGCTCATGAGTGTCACGACAAACAGGCAGCCCATGACATTCCGTCGGCCCAGCGGGCCGCGGTCGGTCAAGAATGTCCTGGCAGCTACCTACGTAACGCTCGCGACTGTGCTGGCGATCGTCCCGCTGGCGTGGGTGCTATGGAGCGTGATTTCCAAAGGTTTCCGGCTGCTGATGACATCCAGCTGGTGGCTGCAGAGCCAGCGCGGCATCACACCTCGGCGGGTGGGCGGGGGCGCCTATCACGCCATTGTCGGCACGCTCGAGATGGCTTTGATCTGTGCCGCGATCGCTGTCCCGCTTGGTGTTCTCGGTGCCATTTTCTTGATCGAGTACGCGCGGGGTACCAAGGTCGCACGTGCTGTTAGCTTCACCGTCGACATCCTGAGCGGCATTCCGTCGATCGTGGCCGCGCTGTTCATCTACGCACTGTTCATCACCATCTTGGGCTTCGGCCGCTCGGCGGTCGCCGTTTCCTTGGCACTGGTTTTATTGATGCTCCCTGTGGTGCTGCGGTCGACAGAAGAAATGCTGAAGCTGGTGCCGGATTCGCTCCGGGAGGCGTCGTACGCGCTCGGCGTTCCCAAGTGGAAAACGGTGACGAAGGTTGTCATTCCCACCGCATTCGCCGGCATCATGACCGGTGTCGTGCTTGGCCTGGCACGGGTGATGGGTGAGACGGCGCCATTGCTGATCTTGGTCTCCTACGCAGTGGGGATCAACTTCTCACCGGCCGCAGACACCATGGGTGCGCTGCCAACGATGATCAACGCCGGTCGGGACCAGGCACCACAGCTGCCCGGTTACGAGCGGGTCTGGGCCGCTGCCTGCACGTTGATCCTGCTCGTGATGATGCTCAATCTGATCGCCCGCGGCATCGCGCGGGCCAGCAGGCTGAAGGAGAAGTAGGCCGATGGCAAAACGTATCGATATCGCGAACCTGAACATCTACTACGGCAGCTTCCACGCCGTGGCTGACGTGTCGATGACAGTGGAGCCACGGACCGTCACGGCGTTCATTGGCCCCTCCGGCTGTGGCAAATCGACGCTGCTACGCACTCTCAACCGGATGCACGAGGTCATTCCTGGAGCTCACGTCGCGGGGAGCGTAAAACTCGACGGCGCCGATCTCTACGGCTCCGGAATTGACCCGGTCGCCGTGCGGCGCGTGGTTGGCATGGTCTTCCAGCGGCCTAATCCCTTCCCATCGATGTCGATCTTCGACAATGTCGCCTCCGGGCTGAGACTCAATGGCGTCAAGAACAAGTCGGTGCTGGCCGATGCCGTCGAGCGTTCGCTGCTAGCTGCGAATCTGTGGAACGAGGTCAAAGATCGCCTGGGCAAGGCCGGCATTGGTCTGTCCGGTGGCCAGCAACAGCGGCTCTGCATCGCGCGCGCCATTGCCGTCGAGCCGCAGGTGCTGCTGATGGACGAGCCCTGCTCGGCGCTGGATCCGATCTCCACCCTGGCGATCGAAGACCTGATCGGCCAGCTCAAGGAGCAGTACACGCTGGTGATCGTGACTCACAACATGCAGCAGGCCGCACGAGTGAGCGATCAGACGGCCTTCCTCAATCTCGCCGCCCAGGGCAAGCCGGGCAAGCTGATTGAAGTCGGCTCGACCGAGAAGATCTTCTCTAATCCAGATCAAAAGGCGACTGAGGACTACATCACGGGACGTTTCGGATAGCTGGCTCTGACAGCAACTCCGCCTAAACTCACTGGCGTGAGCGCGAAGGCAGGCTGGTATCCCGACCCGGGCGGCAGTCCGGGTCTCTTCCGGTACTGGGACGGCAAAGCCTGGTCCGCGGCCACGTCGCCCAACCCGACCGCGCCGCCACCAGCACCGGGTATCGGGACTCCTCCGGAGCAGAGCCAGCAAGCAGCGGGCTCGACGGGATACGGCGGCACCGCAGCGTACGGCCCCGGCTACGGCACCCCAGGCTATGGCGGCACCACTCCACTCGGGCAGCAGGCTCCCGGCACCTCAGGCTATGGCGGCACCACTCCACTCGGGCAACAGGCTCCCGGCACCCAGCCTCTCGGCACCGCGAGTCCGTACCAGAACTACCAGGACGTGCAGAAGAAGCGCTCTGGGATCGGTTGGTGGATCGTCGGAGCGGCAATGGTAATCGCCATCATCGTGGTCGGCATCATCGCAATCCGCGCCGTTTCGAGCGGTGGCTCACTCCCGGCGGTGCCTGGAGGGCAGCCGTCCAGCGAAGTCTGTCCGCCCGAGCAAACCGCAAGCCCGAGCACCACCCCTTCGCCCCGACCGAATGACGGGCGGGTTCATGGCGGTCCGTTGTCCTACCCGCTGCTGGGCGCGCCATGGAGCGCCCCGCAGGGAGACACCCGGGTGCCGTTCGGGCGGGATGTGCAGAGCCAGCTGGTGGTTGTTGAGCCTAACTATCAGCCCGGGAGTCAGTGGGTCGCCTCGATCCTGATTGGCGAACTTCAGGCCGGGGATGGCTTCTTCACTCCGGAGCAAGGCTCGCAAATCGTCGTCAAGTGCATTCTCGGCAGGTTCTACGGGGACAATCCCGTCCAGAGCGACGTCACCGTTAATAAGGCGACGACGATCGACGGCCACGAGGCATGGCTGGTCGAATCGCACCTCACCTTTGACATCCAAGGTCTTGAGACGAAGGGTGAAACGCTGATTGTGGCCATTGTTGCAGCGACGAATAGCTCGGGTCTGTACTACGCATCGATCCCGGACACGGTCCCCGAGCTGCTGCCCGTCGCCCGTAAGACCCTCGACGAGCTGACAGTTGACGGCTAACAGTCGGCCAAGCCGTGTCGCCGCTTGAGTTCAGTGACCCTTCTGGCGCTCGCCGCTAGGTGCCTTGCGAAGGCGGGATCCGAATGCGCTTCGGCGATCACGCCATCTGCTGCAGATTCAGCGATGGCGGGATCGCCGATTATCGCCAGGTCGCCCCCAGCTCTCAAGAACCGGACAACCCGGGTGCTCGGTGACAGATCCTGCATGGCGCTGGCTGCGAGATCGTCGGAAATGATCACTCCGCTGAAGCGCAGATCGCCTCGGATCATCGCCCGCAGAACCGTCCGAGAAAATGCGGCCCGATGCTTGGCGTCGATCTTGCTGTAGGTGGCCGAGGAGACCATCACCATGTCGGCGCCCGCATGGACTCCGCTAGTGAAGCCCTCCAGCGCCGGATCGCCACGCCGTGTCACCGGATCTACGACGTTACTTTCGAAGTCGGTATTCCCCCGTACCCGGCCGAGGCCGGGGAAGTGCTTCAGCGACGTGGCAATCCCTGCCGATTTCATCCCGCTGACAAATGCCGCCACTTTGGCGGCGACGACCGCCGGATCCGGCCCATAACCGCGCCGCAGCTGGCCGATCGGCTCGTTGAGATTGATCATGCTTGACGGCACCACGTCAGCGACCGGTGCCAGGTTAGCCGTGATGCCGGCGCGTCTAAGCTGCGTGCCCCACCTTTGCGCCTCGGCCGTCAGCTCGTCATCACTGAGTTGAGCCTGCCGAACGGCGGAAGGGATGGAGTCGAAGCCGGTTCCCTTCAAACGCTGGACCAGCCCGCCCTCCTGGTCTGCGGCGATGAGCGTCTGGGTGCGATCCGGGGGCTCGCTGGCTCGTTGCGTCCGGGCCGTCACATCGTCGATGCCTTCCCGGCCGACCGCGCTGTTGCCCAGCAGCAACACGCTGCCGGCACGCGTAGTAGACAACACCTTGGCCTGAGATTCCGACGGTCCGGACGAACTGATGCCCACCATGAGCACCTGCCCGACTCGTTCCCGCAGACTCATGCTTTCCACTAGACCGGCGCAGGGAGGCCTCGTCGCCGAAGGAGTCGAGATCGACATGGTTGATGAGGGCGTGGCGGCGGGCAGGCGCGTTGCGCCTGTCGGGCCTGGCTCAACTGATCGGACGGGCGGGGGTGCTGAGGTCGTCGCAGCCGGCGTCGAGCTCACATTCGCGGCGGGGGCTGAACATGACGCGAGGAGACCAGCGACTGTGCCCACCAGGAGAAGCGGCGACTTGCCGGGCCACCAGCGCACCTCGCTCAGCCTCCGTCCGTCTCGCGCCCATCGGGGCCCCACCGTACGCGCACTAGGGTGAGGAGCATGGCCTTCTCCGCCGAAGTGCTGTCAACCGGCCAAGGTGGTCATGCGGCGCTCGTACCGGCGGATATTGCCGCGACCTTCTCCAGCAAGCGGCCGGCAGTGGTGGCGACCGTCAACGGCACCGAATACAAGTCGCGGCTGATGGTCTACGGCGGCAAGAGCTACCTGGGTCTGCGCAAGGAGCTGCTGCGCCAGATCGGAGCGGGCGCCGGTGACACCGTTGACATCGAGCTGGTCGAAGATCACGTGGAGCGCGTGGTGACCGAGCCTCCTGAGCTGCTCGAGGCGCTTGCAGCCAATCCGGACGCCCGGGTGGCTTATGACGCACTCCCCTACACACATCGGCTCGAATATGCACGTTGGATCAGTGAAGGAAAGCAGGTCGAAACTCGAGCCACCCGGACTGCGAAGACGATCCGCCGGCTGCTTGAAAGAGCTTGATTAGTTCTATGTGTCCCGTTGGGCACAGGATGGGCCGCCCATTGCGCCACATATCCGATCACTCCCGCAGGTCGAGAAGCGCGTTCTCCACGACCTCGGCCATCGCCGGGTGGATCCAGAACTGACCTCTGGCGACCGCCCGCGCCGGAGTCTGAAATGTCATGGCTTGAATCAGCGGTTGGATCAGTGAGGATGCCTGCGGACCGATGATGTGTGCGCCGAGCAGCTGATCGGTCACCGGGTCACCCAAAACCTTGACGAAATGCTGGGTGTCTTCCATGGCCCACCCGTACGCGGTATCGCCGTAGTCTGCGCGCCCGATCCGATACCGCACGTTCTGTTCCTGGGCCTTTTCTTCGGTGAGCCCCACCGCTGCCACCTGAGGTTCGGAGAAGACGGCGTGCGGGATAAACCGCCGATCACTGCGGATCATGGCTGTTGGGTTCAGCAGGTTGTACTTGACCACTCGGGCTTCTGCGTTCGCCACATGCTTGAGCATGGCGTGTGAGGAAACGTCGCCCAGCGCGAAGACGCCTGCCGCGGTGGTTCGCTGATGATCATCAACAACGATGAAGCCATCGTCATCAAGCTTGATGCCGGCCGCACCAAGGTTGAGAGAGTCACCGTTCGGAGCGCGGCCGGTTGCGATGAGCAACAGGTCAGCTTCCAGTGTTGATTCGTTGCCACTTGTCGTGATCATGACCCGAACCCGACCTTCACTTAGCCGCTCCATCCTGACAACCGTGGTTTCGAGCAGCACGGTCATCCGATCCGAGACCAGCTCAGTGAAGCGCGTCGAAATCTCGTGATCTTCCTTGCACAGCAGCGCCGGGGATCGATTGATCACAGTCACCCGGGTCCCTAGGGCCGCGAACACGTGGGCGAATTCGGCGGCAACGTAGCCACCACCAACAATGATCATCGACTCTGGGAGTTCATCGATCCGCATCACGGTGTCTGAGGTGTGATAATCAACCTCGGTTAGACCCTCGATGTCTGGAATCACTGGCCGGCTGCCGGCGCCGATCACGAAACGGTCCGCCGTGATTGCGCCTCGGGATCCGGTGTCCAATGTCAACGGTGCGATGAAGTGCGCCGGCTCGCGAAACAGCGTGATCATCGGATCCTCGGCGCGAAACTTCTCGCCTGACGCCGACTTGGCATCTATCCTGCCGAAGATCCGGTCGCGGATATCCGGCCATCGTGCCCGGTGGAATTCAAGATCAACACCCAGGCCGGCCGCTCGGGATGGCGAGCGAGCAAGATCAGCTGGATAGACGAACATCTTGGACGGAATGCAGCCGACGTTCAGGCAGATACCGCCGAATGTGCCACCTTCGACGATGGCGATCCTCTGGCCCGCCAGCCGCCGTCCGGGGATGTTGTTCACCGAACCGCTACCGATGATGCAAAGGTCGAAATGAGGCACGTGCTCATCGTGCCAGGCTGGCCGAAATCCGAAACGCCTCGACCAAACAGCATGCCCTAGCCGACCATGTGTCGTCCTGCGCAGGGGCGGCGTGTTGGCACTGCCATCGTTGGACATGTCCTGAAAGGCAAAGGTTTTAAGCCTGGGCCCTATTCGGCCCGCTAACCAGGTTCAGCCTGCACTTGGGTGCATCAAGGGGATGGAGCGTCACCAGGGCTACCTAAAAGTGCTGTCCAACGAGGCTCCTCAACGCTAAGCGAGCGCTACCCGACACGGTTCGCCGGCGGGGACAGGACGATTGGCGACTTATCTTTCTGGAATCGTTCGACGACCCATTCAATTCCTAGATACAGCAGCACCGAGAGCGCAACCAGGAGTGTCGGAAAGCCAAAGACTATGAGCGCTAGACCGCTGATGAGCCCGCACCGCCAACGATGGAGCCAAAGAATGCAGCCTAGAATCGGGAGAACGAGGACCGTACCTAGCGCGATCAGTATCGGTACCAGCGAAAACCAACCTTGGAAGATGTTGATGACAAGTAGCGGCGGAAACAGAATGCCAATCAGGGTAAAGAACGCCACCCACACGACCGTGCCGAAGGCGTAGAGCGGACCGGCCTTGAACTCAGTACGGAGCGTCACTGCGGTCCACATGAGCCAGTAACGGAGAAATGGCAGATTGTTGTGCTTCAGGGCAAACCTGAAAATCGTGTCCGCCTGCTCGGAGGTCAGCGATCTGGGCCCTTCGGGTCGCGGCGTGCGTCGAAAGATGACCCGGTGCTGCAGGTAATCGTGCAGCAGTGCGGCTAGCGTGTGACGTCCGTAGCGCGGAACCAGCCACACCAAAAAGCGGGGCACGGAGGTAAGATCCGATCGGTCGCCACTGGGAACGATAAATTCAAACTCGCCGTCGGCATACTTGATCGGTTCTCGAACCTCGAATTTCGTCGCGTCAATTTGGCGAAGGACGACCTCTGCAGGTCGTTTGCTGTATTGCTTACTGAAGGGCCAGGTCGGATCACTGGGCCCGTCGGGTGGATCGACACCCAGATAAATCCGTTGCAAACGGCTTATCGCATCAGTTAGCAGTTCATTCCATCGCTCGGGACCAATAGCTTTCGCCAGCTCGCGTAGCTCCGGTGGGAAAACGTTCTCATCGACGTTGATAGTCATAGTAGCCATGAGTATCCCTTTCTGCGAAATTTCAGCGGGTTTCCTCTAAAGTATGGGGAAACCCACCTCACCGCCAGGCTTTTGTCGGCTGCCTTCGAGATGATTACGCCACCATACCGAGGATTGATCGTTTTGAACGATGTTTATTGTGGCGCCGGGTGGAGTCAGGCGGGAGTTCACTCAGGTCGGCAGCGAAGGGCTGGCCATGGCGCTCAGCTGCGTCTGATCCGGAGATAGCGTTGCCGCTCGGGTTCGTCGAAGTGTTCGATGGCGTAGCGCAGCGCGGTCCGCGGCATCTGCGCGGCATGAGCGTCGAGAAACCGACGCAGCTGATCTCGATCCACTTTCTTGCCCACCTCTCGAAGTGACCAGCCGATGGCCTTGTGGATCAGGTCGTGCCGATCATCGAGTAACAGCTCTGCGATGGCGAAGAGGTCTTTGATCTCCCCACTTGGCAGGAAGTGCTGAGTGCTGATCATGGCGATACGCCGTTCCCAGATCAGGCTTGACCGCGCCAACTCGTACAGCGGCGCGCGGTCCCGATCCTGCAGATAGCCTCCGACGATGGCACCGCAACTGACGTCGACGAGATCCCAGTTGTTGATGTAGGCCGTGTTCGCGAGATAGTCGCGGTAGATCTGGCTTCGCTCTTCTTCCATCCCGCGTTTCGCTCTGGCGGCCATGATCAACAATGCCAGCTGGCGATGTTCGTGAACGGGGCTCTGCAGGACCGGCAGCCAGTCCTCGCTGCTATAACCGATCTTGGTGTATGGCTTGGCTGCCGTACGTAGATCACGAAGGCGGATGCCGATGAAAGTGTCTCCCTCGCCGTAGCCTCCCGGTTTGACCTGGAAGTACCGGGCCATGGCGTCGGCGTACTTGGGATTGGCAAGGCCAGCCAACTGCCTTCGTACCTGAAGCAGAAGGCCGTCAGGCGAGCCGTCAGCCTGCATGTCTGCTCCCTGTCATTGGTCGAGATGAACCAGTATCGACCCCAGAGGCGGACTGTTAGAGTGGGCAAATTCCCAAACTGGTCGGGGTGAACTGGTGAGCGTCCTCATCCCGCCAGCCACCACCGACTGCACCGGACGCAAAACCATCGACCATGTGCTGGACCAGGCACGGGGGCGCCAAGACAAGGCTCACCCCAGCACAGGCTCGGAAAGCGTGGGAGTTCGGTGTGGTCGTGGTGGACATCCGGCCGGCTGCTCAACGACATTCGACCGGCGCTTTACCCAGGTTTTTGGCACTTTACCTATGAAGTTTCATGGGTAAAGTGCCGGTTTCCCACGTAAACATGGGAAACCTACGACGGCATGGAAAACCTAGGCCGGCGCACGAGGAAGCAGAGTTACACGCCGGCGTAGGAATGGAGGCCACTGACCAACAGGTTGATGCCGACGAAGTTGAACCAGAACGAGGCGAGCCCGACGATCGCGATGATCGCGGCCCGAGTGCCTCGCCAGCCCGCTGTCGAGCGGGCGTGCAGGTAGCAGGCGTAGATAACCCAGGTCACCAGGGCCCAGGTCTCCTTGGGGTCCCAGCCCCAGTAACGGCCCCAGGCATATTCGGCCCAGATTGCGCCGGCAGCCACGGTGAAAGTCCATAGCGGGAAGGCGAAGGCGTGGAACCGGTACGCGAGTATGTCCATGCGCCGAGTGACCGGCAGCCGGGCGAGGTAGCCGCGAACCTCGCCGCGCCCCTCGGCCCGCTTCTTGATCAAGTAGAGAATGGACAGCAGGCCGCCGACGTTGAAGGCCGCACCGGAGATCGCTGCGGCAATGATGTGAATCAGGAACCAGACTGAATGCAGCGCGGGCACCAGCGGCGCGACAGCCACATAGAAAACCGTCACCGCGAGACCATTGGCGATGGTGGCCAACAGCGTCACCGGCAGCCCCAGCCAGCGCAACTCCAGACGCCACACCATGATCAAGTACCCGCCTACCACGAACACCATGGCCGTTGTCGTGAACTCGAACATGTTGCCCCAGGGCGCCCGATGCGCGGCGAGGCCGCGCATCACGACACCGGTCACACTCAGCGCGAAGCCGATCAGTGTCAACGCAATCCCGACCCGGCCGAAGGTATCAACCTTCGTGCGCTGATCGGCAGACCCCCTTGTTCCGACGCCGCCTGCCTCAACCGGACCGGAGGTCGAGCCCTGCACCGAGCCGACGGCGGCCAGAGCTGGTTCAGGCACGCGGTCGGCCGATGCATCCACCTTGCGGGCAGCCGCCCATTCCGCAGCATGCGCGAACATTGCCAGCGCATAGATCACCACCGAGGTGACGAACGCCAGATTCGAGTAGTACTCAAGGTTCACGTCGCACCCGATCCCTTGATCCTGCAGCCGTTCCGTCCGCGGTCGGTGCTGCCGCCGAAAGCTCGGCCGCCAGCTCCGCGACATCCTCAGTCAGCCCAGCCCGAGCGTCCGCTCGGTCCAGGCCGCCGACCTCCATCAGACTAGAGCCAGTTGCGTCCGTACGGAGCTTGATCCAAACCCGGCGTGGGCGGACGAACAACGAGAGGCAGAGTCCCAGCACTGCTGCGCCGATAGCGGCGAGCAAGATCGGCATACCGGGTGTCGCGCCGACCTGGAGCTTGATCCAGCGGACCCACCCGTCGAATTGAAGCGACCCTTTGCCGTCGGGTAGTTCGACCACGTCGCCGGTCTGTAGCGCGTACCTCAACGGCTCGCCCGACTCGTCCTTGAACTGAGTAAGTCCTTTCGTATCCAACGCATAAACGTTTTCCGGAGTGCCGGTCTCGACCTTGGGCGGCCCGTACCAGGCATTGACGAACAACGCGGGGCTCAGCGCATCTGGAAAAACAGATCGCGGACCTTGCTCGTCCACCACAGCCGTGGGCAGGAAGAACCCCTGGAAAGCAAGGCGCTCGGGCCGTGCATCGGGTGCCTTGATCGCCCCGGCAGAAGTGAAGTTGCCGTCCTGCGGCAGGAATACCACCGGCCCGGAGTAGGCCACATTGCCGTCGCCATCTCTGACGGTCACCTTGGGCGCATAGCCGTGTCCGATGAGATGGACCTTCGTGCCGCCGATCTGCAGCGGCTTGTTGACCTCCAGAGTGGTCGATCGGGGTGCCGTTCCAGGTCGATCGATCACCTCGACGTCTGCGGAGAACAACCGAGCTGCTCCCCGTTGGACGCTGCCGGTCTCGAACTTCACGTGAAAGTCATTGACCGTGACGCTGAACGGTCGCAGATCCGAGTCACGGAAAGCGGCGCCGGCCGAAAAGTCGTCGTATTGGGTGAGATTGTTGGCAAAGCCTTGGCCGACCACGACCACGCCCGTACCCCGAAAGCCGAAAAGGCTGCCGAGTGCGACACCGAGCAGCACGAACAGCAGGCTCAGGTGGAAGAGCAGATTGCCAGCCTCCCGCAGATAGCCGCGTTCCGCAGCAACCGAGTTGTCGCGAAGGTCCACTCGATAGCGCTGCCGCCGCAAGCGCTCGGCCGCCGCTCCGAGCAGTCCTGTTGCATCTGGTACTTCCACTTGGGCGAAGGCTGGGAGCCGGCTCAGATTCCGCGGAGTGGCCGGTGGCCTCGCCCGCAGGGCCCTCGCGTAAACCGCCAGCCGCGGAATGATGCAACCGGCCAAGGACAGAAAAAGCAGTAGATAGATCGCCGAGAACCAGGGCGAGCTGTAGACGTTGAACATGCCGATCTTGTCGTAGATCGGCCCGAGCGTCGGATGGTCGCGAATGAAATCTGCGACTCCGATCGGCGACACCTTGCGTTGCGGTACCAGCGAGCCCGGAATGGCGGCCAAGGCCAGGGCGAACAACAGCACCAGCGCGGTACGCATCGAGGTCAGCTGAGTCCACAAGTAGCGCAGCGCACCACCGGGTCCGAGCGCGGGCAGATCAGGACGATTCTCAACCTCGACCCTCGGCGGCTGTTTGGCGGCGCGAGTCTGCGTGTCGGTCATCAGATTGCTATCTCGAATGAGGACGCCCACTGTCGCAACACGCCGGTGAACCAGTCCCAGGCACCGGTCACCAGCATCAGTCCCACTCCGACCATCAGAATTCCGCCGATTTGCATGATCAACCGTTGGCGCTCACGGACAAATCCGACAGCGCGAGACATTCGAGAAAACGCGAGACCTGCCAGCACGAATGGAATCCCGAGCCCGAGTGCGTAGACAAAACCCAGCAGGCCGCCGCGAGCTGCGGTGCCCTCATTGAACCCGAGATTGACGACGACGCCAAGCGTCGGGGAAATGCACGGCGTCCAGCCAAGGGCGAAGACCATGCCGAGCAGCGGCGCCGCGGCGACACCCACGGCGGGGACCAAATGGAGCCGCAGATCCCGCTGGCCGATCCGGAGAACGCCGGCGAAGATCAAACCCAGCAGGATGATCACGACACCGAGCACTCGACTGATGGCGGTTCGGTACTCGAATAGCACACGCCCGAGCGAACCGGCTACCACTCCGGTGATCACGAAGATGACCGCGAAGCCGAGCACGAACCCAACTGTGCCCAGCAGCATCCGACTCTTCCGACTGGTGCCCTCGATCACCTCGGCCGCGCCCAGCCCAGTGGCATAGGAAAGGTATCCGGGCAACAGCGGCACCACACACGGGGAGAAGAACGAGACCAGTCCAGCCAGTAATGCGACCGGCAGCGCTAGCGCCATCGACCCACCGACGGCGCTCTCGGCCCAGCTTCCGAGATCCAGCGTGATCATCTATTTGCCGCTTGCGACGTCGGTGATCATGTCCACCAGGGTTGTTGTGGTGATCGGGCCAAGCACCCGCGCGGCCAGCTGTCCACGGCTATCGATGATCATGGTCGAGGGGATGGCGCTGGGCGGTAGCACCGCGGCGAAATTCAACAGCACCTTCCCCGTCGGATCGAAGATCGACGGATAGGTGATCGAGAACGCCCGGGTGAACGCCAGCGCTGGCGCCGGATCGTAATCCTTGCTGGTAATTCCGATGAACTGCGCGGTGCTTTTGGTCTGCTTGCTCGCGGCCTCCAGCTCGGGTGCCTCGCTGCGGCAGGGAGCGCACCAAGATCCCCAGACGTTGATCACAACAACCTTGCCCGGATAGTCCTCGCTGGACAGCGTCGTCTTGGCGCCGAGCGCGGGACCCGAGATCTCCGGCAGGGCCTGGCGCTCCTCCGGTGGGATCCGAGTGAGGTTTCGATCACTTTGCGGATAACCCGCTTGGCCGGCTCCACGGGTCGGCTCATCTGCCGCCGTAGTGCTGCAGCCAGTCAGCAGTCCTCCGATGAGGAGCACCAACCCAGCGAGAAGGTGGCCAGAAATGACGCGCGAGCGGCGCATCTCGGTGTCGCTTGTGACCACTTTCGGGAAGGGCATTCAGGCGCCCGCGACCGACTTCTTCTTCGCCGGGCCGCGCAGGAGGTCGGCTGCTGGTTCACGATAGGCGACTGAGGTAACCCGGCCGTCCAGGTACGAGAAGGATGTGATGCTCGCCAAGGAGCAATCACGGCGGCGCGGGTCGTGGACGAGTCGGCGGCCTTCAGCATCGCTTCGGGCCATCCAGATCGGCAGCTGATGAGTGACGATGACTGCCTCATGCCCGTACGCCGCCTCGCGCGCGTCCTTCATCGCCGCCCGCATTCGAGCGACGATGGCCTTGTACGGTTCACCCCAGCTGGGGGTCAGCGGGTTACGGAAATGCCGCCAGTTCTTTGGCTGCCGAATCGTCGTCGGAAACGAGACCCTCAAGCCCTCGAGGTAGTTTTCCGCCTCGAGGAGGCGATCGTCGAGGATGACTGGCAGGTTCAGCGCTGCGGCCAACGGAGCCATAGTCTCCTGAGCTCGTTCCAGCGGCGAACAGCGGAGGTGAACGACGTCGCGGCCGGCCAGCTCACTGGCCACCCGTTCGGCCATGTCATGGCCCACATCGGAGAGGTGATAGTCGGGCAAGCGGCCGTAGAGCACTCCCGCTGGGTTGAACACTTCACCGTGCCGGATTAGATGAAGGATGGTCTTCTGCGGAGCCATGGCTACACCCTTGCGGCGGCGCGGGCTGCTGCCGGCAGCGCCGCAACGATGCGGTTCATGGCACTATCATCGTGCGCCGCGGACAGAAACCAAGCCTCGAAGGCGCTCGGCGGCAGATACACCCCGGCGTCGAGCATGGCATGAAAGAACGCTGCGTAGGCGGCCGTCGACTGGGCCGCGGCAGTGGCATAGTCCGGTACAGCCGTCACGTTCTCCGGCACGAAGAAAACGCTGAACAAGTTCCCGGAGTTCTGGATGACGTGCGGAACTCCGGCGGCCGATAGACCACCAGCGACCTCAGCGCGCAACTGCTCCGACATGCTGTCTATGCACGTGTACACGTCCTTTGTGGCCAGCCGAAGCGTTGCCAGTCCGGCTGCAGTGGCGACCGGATTGCCGGAAAGGGTCCCAGCCTGGTAGACCTCGCCTACCGGAGCCAGGTGCTGCATCAGCTCGGCTCGGCCGCCAAACGCTGCAGCGGGAAAGCCGCCGCCCATGACCTTGCCGAAGGTCATCAAGTCCGGCTCGACCCCGTCCAGACCGTAGTGGCCCGACCTGCTGACCCGGAACCCGGTCATCACCTCGTCAGAGATGTACAGTGCGCCGTGCAAGCGAGCGATCTCGGCAAGAAAGGCATTGAAGCTGATGCCATCCTCGACGCTGGGCGGGATCACCCCCATGTTTCCGGCCGCTGCCTCGGTGATCACGGCGGCGATTTGATCGCCGTCGCTGGCAAAGGCGTCACTCACCGCGGACCGATCGTTGTAGCTCAGCACGATGGTGTCGGCGGCCGTGGCCGCCGTGACGCCCGGCGTGCCGGGAATACCGAGAGTCGCGACGCCGGAACCGGCCGCAGCGAGGAGTGCATCGACGTGGCCGTGATAGCAGCCCGCGAATTTGATGATCTTGTTCCGGCCGGTGATGCCACGGGCCAGCCTCAGCACGGACATGGTCGCCTCGGTTCCTGAGCTCACCAGCCGAAGCTGCTCGACCGGCGTGCGATCGATGATCTCCGCAGCAAGATCAACTTCGGCCAGTGTCGGCGCGCCGTAGGACGTGCCTGCGGATGCCGCCTTGGTTACTGCGGCCAAGACTTCTGGGTGAGCATGGCCGAGCAGGATCGGGCCCCAGGAGCAGATCAGGTCGACCAGCTCGTTGCCGTCGACGTCGTAAAGGTAGGCACCCTGAGCGCGGACGATGAACCGAGGTGTCCCGCCCACCGCACGGAAGGCGCGGACCGGAGAGTTCACCCCGCCGGGGATGAGCGTCTGGGCGCGGGCGAAAGCAGCCGACGAGTTGGTGTCCTTGCTCATCCGTGCCTGCGCCGCTGAGCCCACTCAAGCGCCCAGTAGGTCAAGATCACATCCGCCCCGGCTCGGCGGATTGAAGTGAGTGTCTCCGAAACGGCAGCGTCGCGGTCAATCCAACCTTCCCGGGCTGCGGCCTCGACCATGGCGTACTCGCCCGAGACGTTGTAGGCAGCGACCGGAATCTCAACAACCTCCCGTACGGCCCTGAGCACGTCCAGGTATCCGAGCGCCGGTTTGACCATCACGACATCGGCGCCCTCGGCAACGTCGATGGCAACCTCGCGTAGCGCCTCCCGGACATTGGCCGGATCCTGCTGGTAGGTCTTTCGATCACCTCGCAGGGACGACACAACCGCCTCCCGAAATGGACCGTAGAACGCCGAGGCGTACTTGGCGCTGTATGCCAAGATCGCCACCTCGGTTTCGCCAGCTGCGTCAAGCGCGGATCGGATGGCGGCTACCTGGCCGTCCATCATCCCGCTGGGCGCGACCACGTGGGCCCCGGCCGAGGCTTGCAGCACCGCCATCTCGGCGTAGATCTGAACGGTGGCGTCGTTGTCTACCACGCCGGCGGGGGTGAGGACGCCGCAGTGGCCGTGGTCGGTGAACTCGTCCAGGCAGACATCTGACATCACCAGGCAGTCGTTCCCGACCTCCTCGCGGACCGCTCGCAGGGCGACATTCAGGATCCCGTCCGGGTCCACCGCAGCGGAACCCACCGCATCCTTGTGTTCAGGGATGCCGAAGATCATCACCCCGGCCAGGCCGGCATCGGCGACCTCGACCGCAGCCTTGCGCAGGCTGTCCAAGCTGTGCTGGACGACTCCTGGCATCGAGCGAATCTGCCGTGGCTCGGCCAGCCCCTCGACGACGAACAGCGGCAAGATCAACTGCCGTGCGTCCACGCGGGTTTCAGCCACCATCGCCCGCATGACCGGCGATGTGCGTAGCCTGCGCGGTCGATGCTGCATCAGGAGCGGGTACGGCGCACCGGCGGGCGGCGCTGTGACGGCTTGAGGACTGGCTCCCCCGCCGCAATAAAGGCATCGCGGCGGGCCGCGGCGAAGCTGGCCAACGCATCGGCCAGCTCGACTACCGATGGCTTGGCTGCGATCACGTCGACCCGCAACCCATGCTCCTCGCAGGTCTTCGCGGTCGCTGGGCCGATGACCGCGACAATTGTTGACGGGTGTGGCTTTCCGGCGATGCCGACCAAATTCCGTACGGTCGAGGACGACGTGAAGACCGCCGCGTCGAATCTGCCGGTCTT
>JBKPML010000136.1:0-4659 GCA_046732135.1 Actinomycetota bacterium | reverse complement strand
AGTTGGCGGCACGGCTCGCATCAGTTAGCACCGGTTTGTCCAGTTCCAACCCGACCAGGGACCAAGTTCCCGACGAGACATAAGCGAAGCGCCGATTGGTCGCCGGCACGCCGACTACCGCCGACGCCGTATCGTGCGAGCCCACTGCCACCACCGTCGCCTCCGGGCGCAGACCCGTCCGCGCCGCAACTTCGGTTTGCAGCTCGCCGAGCACCTCACCCGGCTCGATCAGCGGAGGGAAGAGATCGCGCGGCACCTCGAGCAGGTCCAGCAGTTCATCCGACATCGTCCGGCTCGTCGCGTCCAGCAGACCCGTGGTCGAGGCGTTGGTGACTTCGGTCCTCTGTTCGCCGGTCAGCCAGTACGCGAGCAGGTCCGGCAGCAGCAGGGCGCGTGCAGCGCGGTCCCATAGCGGCCCACCCTGCTCGGCCACCAGTTGGTAGAGGGTGTTGAAAGGCAGGAACTGCAGTCCGGTGACTGTGTAGAGGCGGGCCGGGTCGACCCGCCGGTGGACCTCATCGATGACCGCATTGGTCCTAGCGTCGCGATAAGCCACCGGCTCCGCCAGGAGCTGACCGTTCTCGTCGAGCAGGGCATAATCGACCGCCCAAGTGTCGATTCCGACACTGATCACGTCTGGATAGCGCTCGGCCAACCGGGCCAGTCCCGCGAGCACCTCCTGGTACAGCCCAGTGATGTTCCACCGGAGGTGCCCATCCCATTCCGCTGCGCTGTTGGGAAACCGGTGAACGACGTCTAGGTCAACGCCGTCGGGCCGAACCTGTCCAGCGACGACCCGGCCGCTCGAGGCACCGATATCGATCGCGCCGAAGACTCCCGAGCTCACCGGAGGAAGGCAGCAGCGACCCCGGCGTCAACGGGGATGTGCAGGCCGGTCGTATGGCTCAGCTCATTCGACGTCAGCACGAAGACGGCGTTCGCGACATGCTCTGGCAGCACCTCACGCTTGAGCAGCGTGCGCTGGGCGTAATACTTGCCGAGCTCATCCTCCGGCACCCCATAGACTGCGGCCCGGTTGGCACCCCAGCCGCCGGCGAAGATGCCGGAACCGCGGACCACTCCGTCGGGGTTGATGCCGTTGACCTTGACGCCGTACTCACCGAGCTCGGCGGCAAGCAGCCGGACCTGGTGGGCTTGGTCTGCCTTCGTCGCCGAATATGCGATGTTCTTCGGTCCTGCGAAGATCGAGTTCTTGCTGGAGATGTAGACGATGTCGCCACCCAGCTTCTGCTCGATGAGCACCTTGGCGGCGGCGCGGGACACGAGGAACGAACCCTTCGCCATGACGTTGTGCTGCAGATCCCAGTCGGCAATGGTGGTATCGATCAGCGCCTTGGACAGCGACAGTCCGGCGTTGTTCACGACCAGATCGAGGCCACCGAAGGCAAGCAACGAAGCGTCGATAGCGGCCTGCACTGCCGCCTCATCGGTCACATCGGCTGCCAGGCCGACGGCAACATCAGAGTTGCCGATCTCAGCAGCCGCAGCCTGAGCCTTGTCCTGGTCGAGGTCGGCAATGACAACGCACGCGCCTTCGGCTGCAAGCCGGGTGGCGATGGCCTTGCCGATACCCGAGGCTGCACCGGTGACGAGCGCGATCCGGGTCGCGTGCGACTTCGGTTCCGGCATCCGCTGCAGCTTGGCCTCCTCGAGCGCCCAGTACTCAATCCGGAACTTCTCAGCCTCGTCGATCGGGGTGTAGGTGGACAGCGACTCCGCACCGCGCATCACATTGATCGCGTTGAGATAGAACTCCCCGGCGACCCGCGCGGTCTGCTTGTCCTTGCCATAGGAGAACATGCCGACGCCGGGCACCAGAATGATCGCCGGATCTGCGCCACGAATGGCTGGCGAGTCCGAGGTGGCGTGCCTGTCGTAGTAGGCCTGGTAATCGGCCCGGTACGACTCGTGCAGCTCGTTCAGCCGGGAAATCGAGTCTTCGACCGTCGCGGTCGCCGGCAGATCGAGAACCAGCGGCTTGACCTTGGTCCGCAGAAAGTGATCGGGACAGCTGGTGCCCAATTCGGCTAGACCGGACCGCTCGGACCGCGCCAAGAACTCCAGCACGCGGTCGTCATCGGTGAAGTGGCCGACCATCGGCTTGTCGTACGAGGCGATGGCACGCAGCGTCGGAGCCAGCGCGGCGGCTTTGGCCCGTCGCTCCTCCTCCGGCAGGGCCTCGAAGCCATCGAGCACGGATCCGAAGGGGTCAGGCTTGCCGTTGTCTTTGATGTAGGCCTCGGCAGTCTTGATGATCCACAGGGAATTGGCCTCACACTCCTCCGAGGTGTTCCCCCAGGCCGTCACGCCATGGCCGCCCAGGATGCAGCCGATCGCCTGGGGGTTAGCCTCCTTGATCGCCGCGATGTCCATCCCGAGCTGGAAGCCTGGCCGCCGCCAGGGCACCCAGACCACCCTGTCGCCGAAGATCTTGCTGGTCAGCTCCTCACCATCCACGGCTGTCGCGATAGCTATTCCCGAGTCAGGATGGAGGTGATCAACGTGGGCGGCGTTCACCAGCCCATGCATAGCCGTGTCGATAGACGGGGCCGCGCCGCCCTTGCCGTGCAGGCAGTAGTCGAACGCCGCGACCATCTCGTCCTCCCGATCGACGCCGGGATAGACATTGACCAGGGCCCGCATCCGGTCCAGCCGAAGCACGGCGAGACCGGATTCCTTCAGAGTCCCAAGATCACCCCCCGACCCCTTGACCCAGAGCAGTTCAACCGGTTCGCCGGTGACCGGATCGGTCTCGGTGCCTTTTGCGGAGGTGTTGCCTCCGGCGTAGTTGGTGTTCTTCGGATCGGAGCCGAGCCGATTAGACCGGCCGATCAGCTCGATGACAACGGGATTGGTCATGTCATGCTCCCCATCCGGCTTGCTTTCCGCCGGCTCGTTCCTTCGCGATCTTCTGCTGGTATCCCGATTCGGCGTACGCGCGCATGGGGTCGGTTGGCAATCCCCGGCTCTCCCGCCAAGCTGCAAGGTCGGGCCGTACGTCGGTGTAGAAGGCATCCATCAGGATGCCGTTTGCGCCCAGCACGTCATGGTCTTCCTGCGCCTTGTTCAGCGCATCCCGGTCGACCATCAGCGCCCGTGCGGTCATCTCTTGAACATTGAGCACTGACCTGATCTGGCCGGGAATCTTGTCCTCCACGTTGTGGCACTGGTCGAGCATGAACGCAACGTCGGAGTCCGGGCCGAATCCGCCACCCCGCACCACCTCGTACAGGATCCGGAACAGCTGGAAGGGGTCCGCGGAGCCGACGATCAAGTCGTCGTCCGCGTAATAACGGGAGTTGAAGTCGAACGAACCGAGCTTTCCCAGCCGAAGCAGCTCCACGACGATGAACTCGATGTTCGTGCCGGGCGCGTGGTGTCCGGTGTCAAGGCAGACCACCGCCCGATCACCGAGGGCGTGGACGTGGGCGTACGCGGTGCCCCAGTCCGGTACGTCGGTGTGGTAGAAGGCCGGCTCAAAGAACTTGTATTCCAGCACCAGCCGCTGGTCGGGGCCGATCCGGTCGTAGATCTGCGCCAGGCTATCGGCCAGCCGGTCCTGCCGGCCGCGCAGATCGCCTTGACCCGCGTAGTTCGTTCCGTCCGCCAGCCAGATCTTCAGATCCCGAGAACCGGTCAGATTCATGATCTCGATGCACTCGAAGTGGTGCTCGATCGCCTTGCGGCGAATGGACTCGTCGACATGGGTCAGGCTGCCGAACTTGTAAAGGTCGTCCTGGAAGGTATTGGAGTTGATGGTGCCCAGGGCGAGTCCGAGATCGGCTGCGTAATTCCGCAGGGCGGCGTAGTCGTCGACCTTGTCCCACGGAATGTGCAGCGCCACCTTGGGTGCTAGGCCGGTGAACTCGTGCACCTTGGCTGCGTCTGCGATCTTTTCCTGAACGGTACGGGGCGTGCCCGGTGTGCCGAACACCTTGAATCGGGTTCCGGAGTTGCCGAATGCCCACGAGGGCAGCTCGATCGCTTGCGCGATGAGCTGATCGGCGATTGCTGAGAATGTCGTCATTGTCCTGGCTCCGAGGCTCTTTCCTAGTCGGGGGTCATGTGGTGCCCGGCCGAGGCCTGGATGCCGGGCACCACATACGTGCTATATCCGCCCAGCTCAGAACTTGAACTGGTCAATGTTGTCTTTTGTTGAAGTTGCGGGGTCCGTGAGCGGCATCTGTTGAAACGTTAAATGTTCCCGACGATCAAAAGTTACTGCAGTGCCCCGGGGGCCGTCAACCCCTCCACTGCCGAGCGTGAGCAAGGCGCGCACACGGGCCTTGCCTGAATCGCTTCAACGTGACGCCTTTGCGCGCCCTGGGCCACCTGCTTAGCTGGCCGGCTTCTGCGCCTCGACTCGGGCCAGCTGATCTTCAAGGTTGAACACCTCCGGTACGAATTCCCAGGCCTCATCGGGGGCGCCTTGGGACTTGAATAGCTTCGACATGGCGGCTTGCCAGCGAGCGTTGACCTCGGTTCCAGTAACCTTGGTGTGAGCTGCGGCAAGATCATCAGACTCGACGTAGCCGATCAACAGCCCGTCATCACGCAGGAAGAGCGAGTAGTTTCGCCAGCCCGCATCCCTCAGGGCCTCTAGTAGCTCAGGCCAGACGGCCGCATGTACCTGGCGGT